>JBBDRR010000174.1:0-25874 GCA_040905395.1 Gemmatimonadota bacterium | reverse complement strand
GGCAGCGCCAGCGGCACGCCGCCCTCAGCGGCCGAGAGCTCGGCGGTGCGGATGACGCCGATGGCCCGCCGCGCCTGTTCGGCGGTGACCACGAGCCGCTCGTCCATGATCAGGTGGTTACCGACGTTCGCGTAGTAGCTCGCCCACTTGCCCTTTTCGGCGTTGGGCAGGGTCGCGGTCACCGGGCCGCGCCAATCCGGCAAGACGACCCTCTGCCGCGCCACCTTCGGGGAGCACCAATACGTAAGCCTCGAGCCGCTGGACACGCGCGAATTCGCGGTGACGGATCCTCGGGGTTTTCTCGCGCAATATTCCGGGCCGGCGATTCTGGATGAAGTCCAGCGTGCGCCGGAGCTATTCTCCTATTTGCAGGCGGAGCTGGATCGGGATCCGACGCCCGGACGTTACATCCTCACCGGCTCACAGCACTTCGGGCTTTCGGAAGCGATCAGCCAATCATTGGCGGGCCGGATCGCGATCCTGCATCTCCTGCCGATGAGCCTCGACGAGGTCCGGGGGTTTCCGGATCCGCCGGAGGACCTGTGGTCGACGCTCTGGGGCGGCGGATACCCGCGGATACACGATCGCGGCCTGCCGGCGGGGGAATGGCTGGGGGACTATCTCGCGACGTACGTCCAGCGGGATGTACGGCAGGTTCTCAACGTCGGCGATCTCGACCTGTTTACGGGATTCTTGAGGCTGGCGGCCGGACGGACTGGACAGGAACTGCATCTCTCGGCGCTTGGAGCCGACGCGGGGGTATCTCACCCCACGGTGCGCGCCTGGCTTTCGGTGCTGGAGACGAGTTTTCTGCTGTTCCGCACGCCGGCCTGGTTTCGGAACGTGCGAAAGCGGGCGGTGAAGGCGCCCAAGCTGCATTTCCTGGACTCGGGCCTCGTCTGTCACCTCCTCGGGATTCGCAGTCCGACGCAGCTGAGGGAACATCCGCTTCGCGGCCCGATCTTCGAGAGCTGGGTGGCGGCCGAGGTGTTGAAGGCGCGGCTGCATCGCAAGCGCTCCGCGGATCTCTACCACCTGCGCGAAACCCGTGGGATCGAGCTGGACCTGATTGTAGAAGCCGAGGAGCGCGTGATGGGTGTCGAGATGAAATCTGGCGCCACCGTCGCGAGAGATTTCTTTGACGCGCTGCGGTCCTTCGAACCGCCCGGCCAGGCGGGGATAGGTCTGGGAAGGCGACTGGTATACGGTGGAGAAGCCCCGCAGATGCGAGGTGGTATCGAGGTGATCCCGTGGCGCGAGGTTCAGGCGGTGAGCTGGACCTGAATCGTCGTGCAGGGATCGTCGACGTGTGCTCCTCATCGCCGACGAAGAGGTTCGATCCGCTGATCGCGAGGACCGCGACAGAATCCGACTTTGAACCCGATGCAGCGCCCTCACCGGGAAAGGACCCTGATCTCCCAGGGATGAACAGCTTCAGCCTCGCCCGGAATCGAATTCTCATCCACTTCCTCCTGGGCATCGCCCTGCCGAGCGGCCTTCTCGGCTACCTGGCGTTCCGCGGCGTGCGGAACGACCAGGCCCTTCTGGAGCGAGAGCGCCGGCAGGAACTCCAAGCCATGGCTGTCGAGCTGGGGATCCGGGTCGACCAGCGGATCGCGGCGGTAGAGGAAACGCTGGTGGAAAGCGTGCGAGGAACGCCGGCGCTCTCTTCCGCCGAGATCCGCCAGCGACTGAGGTTCATCGGCTCGGCCGACCCGATCGTGGATGCGAGCTTCTGGGTGAGCGCCAACGGTGAGGTCCGTCTGTACGCCGACGATGCGACCGCGGAGCCGGTAATGTCCGGCTTGTTCGAGGGCGCGGGTAGTGCACTGCAAGAGGACGCGAGCTGGCAGCGTGCTCGTCGGATCGAATTCCAGGATGGCGATCTCAGAACCGCGCTCGCAGCTTACGAGGAACTGCTCGCCCGTACCGGCGCTGAAGCTGGGCGTGCGGAGGTCTTCCTAGCCGTCGCACGGGTGCTTCGAAAGATCGGCGATCGGGAAGCGGCCGCCGACGTGTACGAGAGGGTCGCTCGTGAGCATGGGAGCGTGCCAGGGCCGGGGGGCGTTCCCGTGGGATTGGCCGCGCGTCTGGAACGCTCGCTCGTGCTTCTCCAAGTAGGTGATACGGCGGCGAGCCTCGGCGAGCTGACGGCCGTGCAGCGGGGGATATCGAGCGGTGAGTGGCCGCTCCGAACGGCACAGCTCGAATTTCTCACTGGGCGCGTCATGAGCGCGTTCGAGGCCGCGCTGGAGGCGTCCGGAAGGGGTCTCCAGTACACGGAGTGGAACGACACGCTGGTGGAGCTGCGCGAACTCGAGGGCCTGCGCCGGGAGAGGACCTCGTCACTCGACGCATTCCGCTCGGCGGCTTCTCTCCTCGAAGGGAACACACCGGCAAATGCGATCCGAACCACCCTTACCGCCGGTGGAAGACGCTTCCATGTGGCGCTCCACCCCTCGGCCGGAGGCGATGGCAGGACCTGGGGCTTGCTTCTGGATGGCGATGCTCTGTATCGGGCCGTCCTCCTTCCCTCCCTTAGCGCACGGGAATCCGATGCCGGGATCGCCTGGGCGATTCGGGAGCAGGATGGATCGCTGATCGATGCTTCCCGGGAGCTTCCCGAACGTCCACCGCTCGTCTCCGCCAGCTTGCAGGGCGGGTTTCCCCCGTGGACATTGGAGCTCCACCAGCCGATTCCGGGTTTTGCCCAAGCGCTCTTCACCTCCAGGCGGGGGGTCTACTTCTATTCGTTCTTGCTCCTGGCGGGAATCCTGGTCTTCGGCCTGACGCTGACGGCTCGCAGCGTGAACCAGGAGCTGCGCTTGGCACGGATGCAGTCCGATTTCGTCTCGACCGTTTCGCACGAGTTCAGGAGTCCGCTCACGGCGATCCGGCAGCTCGCCGAGATGCTGAAGGAGGACCGGGTTCCCTCTGAGGAAAAGCGCAGGCGTTATTACGAGGTCCTGCTCCAGCAGAGTGAACGCCTCTCGAAGCTGGTCGACGACGTGCTGGATTTCGCACGGATGGAGGACGGACGACGCGAGCTCGTCTCGACGCCAATCGACCCGGCGGAATTCATCATTGACGTCGCTGTGGGCGCACGGCAGCGGTACGCGCACCAGGGATTCCACATTCTGCCCCGTACCGATGGGCCGCTGAGGCCGATTCATGCGGATCGGAACGCGTTGGCGCAGGCACTGGACAACCTCATCGACAACGCGGTCAAATACTCGACGATGTCCCGTGAGGTGGAGGTGAGAGCGTTCGCCGACGGCGGCGAGATCGTTTTTCAGGTGCGGGATTTCGGGATCGGGCTGAGCGCCGAGGAGACAGGGAAGGTATTCGACCGTTTTTATCGAGGGGGCGATCCGCTCACGCGCGTGGTGAAAGGCACGGGATTGGGGCTGACCCTGGTGAAGCAGATCGCCGAGGCGCACGGCGGCCGCGTCGAGGTGAAGAGCCGACCGAACGAAGGAAGCACCTTTTCTCTGCGCTTGCCCTTCGACCGTGAAGAGGGCGGCTCGTCGATCTTCGTCTAGAGCACCCAACGCACCCCATGCCGAAGATTCTCGTGGTGGAGGACGAGCCGGGCATCCTCATGGCGCTCGAGGATGATCTGGCTCTGGAGGGCTACGCGGTCGAGAGCGCCTCCGACGGGATCTCCGGATTCTCCCTGGCCCGCGAGGGCGACTACCAACTCATCGTGCTGGACGTCATGCTTCCGGGGATGGACGGCTACGGCGTTTGCCGGCGTCTCCGCCAGGAGGGCGTCGAGACACCCATCCTGATGCTGACGGCCAGGGGCGAGGAAACCGACAAGGTCCTGGGGCTTGAGCTGGGTGCCGACGATTATGTGACGAAACCGTTCAGTCCAAGGGAGCTCGTCGCCCGCATACGGGCTCTGCTGCGCCGCACCAACCCGGAGGCGCAGACCGTGGACTTCTTTCGCTTCGGCGACGTCGAGGTCGATTTCCGAAAATACGTCGCCCGGAAGGCTGGAGTGCCGCTCGATCTCACCAGGCGCGAGTTCGGCCTGTTGCGCCTCCTCGTCGAGCGGCAACACGAGGCGCTGGGCCGAGCAGAGATCCTCGACCGGCTGTGGGAGGATCCGACCTCGGTCTTCCCGAGAACGGTGGACGTGCACGTCGCGAACCTCCGAAAAAAGATCGAGGACGATCCGGCGAACCCACGGTGGATCGTCGGGGTTCGCGGCGTCGGTTATCGATTCGCGAGCTGATCCGGAGCCCCGGATCACGGCGCCATACGAGCGGATTCTCCCTCTTCACGGGTTCTTCACGGAAAGCTGACATGCGCTTGGGGCGGGGTCTACGCCAGGGCGCCATCCTTCCATCGTGAGTGTGATCCCTCCCCGTTTTCTCTGGAGGCCCGAGATGCGAAGGCAGACCCTTTCAACGACCCTCCTCCTAGTTGTGCTGGTCGCGCCCTGTGCTCTGGAGGCCCAGCGAAGCTCCGCCGAGATCCTGGAGGCGGCGCGGTACGAGCAGGAGGTCCGGGGTGACCTCTCAGCGGCCGAGCGGCTTTATCGTAGCGTGCTCGACGCTTTTCCGGCCGATCGACCGGCGCATGCACGGGCGCTGGTCGAGCTCGGCTCGGTCTATGAGCTGTCGGGCAACGAGCAGGCCGAGGCCGCCTATCGGCGAGTGATCGCCGATTTCCCCGACCAGTCCGAAGCCGTGGCGCGCGCTCGCTCGAGACTCGCGGCCATCGTACCTGAAAGCCCGGCGGCCAGCCCGAGCGGCATCGTCGTCCGTCAGATCTGGAGTACACGAGAGGGGTTCGACGTCGGTTCAATCTCCCCCGACGGGCGCGAGGTCGCGTTTGTGGACTGGACCGGGCAGACCGAAGGGCTGCGCGGGTATGCCGACCTGGCGATCTACGATACGCGGACGGGCCGGGCACGCCTGGTGACCGATCGACCTCCGCAGACGGAAATCGACACCTACATCGAATCGGCCGTCTGGTCGTCGGATGGGCGGTGGCTCGCCTACGTGGTATGGGATACGACATGGCTGCATCAGAAGCTGAGGATCGTTCGGTCCAACGGCTCGGAGGACCGCGTCCTCATTGCCAACGATCAGCTTCCGAACATTCGCCCCATGTCGTGGTCTCCCCGGGGTGACTTCATCGTCGCCGTCGCCTCCGGCTGGGATGACGTCGCACGGATCGTCGTCGTTTCCACCAAAGATGGCTCCGTGCAGACCCTGAAGACGCTCGGGACGCACATGCCGTGGCCCCTCTCCATCTCTCCGGATGGTCGGTTTGTCACCTACGACTACCTCCAAGAAGAGGGCTCCACTAGCCACGACATCTTCATTCTCGCCATCGATGGCAGCCGTGAGGAGCGCGTGCTCGCCGGCCCCGCCGACGACGATCGCCCGTTCTTCACCCCCGACGGCGGCTGGATCGTTTTCCGGAGCGACCGCTCGGGACGGCGAGGCCTCTGGGCGATCCCTGTCGCAGACGGCCGTGCCGTCGGCGAACCCGAGCTCGTGCGGCCGGATCTCGCACCTGCCATCCCGCTCGGACTCACGAATGACGGAACCCTCTACACCCGCATCCCCGTCCGTCTCCGTGACGTGCAGACGGCGCGGCTGGACGCCGGTGGAACCGGGTCGTTGACCGAGGTCCAGCCTCTAAGCGATGCTTTCGTCGGGACGAATTCCAATCCATCGTGGGATCCGGTGGGCGCGCGCGTCGCCTATCTTTCTCGCCGCGGACCAGGCGGTGCCGGACCGGGGCACCTGGTGATCCGGTCGATGGCAGATGGCGCAGAGACCGCTTTCCCGCTGCCGTTCCCGATCCGTGACGGCGACAGTCGACCGGTATGGAGCGCAGACGGAAAGCACATCCTGATCGAAGGCGGTACGATCGGGGAAACTACGGCTGATCCGCGGCTGCTCATCTCCTATTCGGTGGATGTGGAAACTGGTCAATCCAGCAGAGAGCCGTTCGCGCGTGACGTCGTCGGTTTCTCCAACGGAATCGCCTTCTTCGCCACGCCGCGGCAGTCGGAACGGCTGCGCGATGTGGGGGTGCGTTTGATCGGTCATCGGGCGCTCGAGGTTTTTTCGGGCGGCGATGAACCGCTCCGACCGGAGGAGGAAGTGCTCTGGGTGCGGAACGGGGTCAGTCGGATGACCTGGACGGCCGAACCGTCACGGGAACCAATCACGCCGCTGGGCCATTCGCACGCCTGGTCTCTCTCGCCGGACGGAAGTACCATCGCGGTTGCTCTACCCGACGATCCTGAACGTCAGGTTTCGAACGTCTTGTGGCTTCTGTCGATCGAGGATCGGGTCCCGCGAGAGGCTGTGCGGGTTCCTGGCGACGAGGAGATCACCGCGATCCGGTGGCTGCCGGGATCGGAAGACCTTCTCTTCACCGTCACCGCCAATGACGACAACACGTCGCACCTCTGGCGTCTATCGGTCGGCGGGGGTGACGCGGAAAGCCTCGACATCCCGCTCGATCCGGCGGCCCTCGCCGAGCTCGACTTCCATCCAGACGGCCGCCGCGTCGTCTACACCACGACCCGCTCCTGGAACGAGCTTTGGTCGATGCAGGGTCTGCCATGGCAGCAGTGACCTCGACACCCGAGCGTTACACCGTCATGCTGCTGGTGGTCTTGGGCTCCGCCGCTCCGGCCGGAGTGCAGGGCCAGATCCCCGATCCAGCTGGCGTCCCGCTCGGGTTGGACCTGTACATGCCCGGCCAACCGGATGTGCACACGGGGCCCGATGCGGTGGCTCTCGGGCGAATGCTCTTTTTCGATCCGATCCTCTCACGGGACTCGAGCCTCGCATGCGCGAGCTGTCATCGTCCAGAGCGGGCGTTCACCGACGGGCGGCGAACCGCCTCTGGGGTCGCCGGGGCCAGGGGAAGTCGCAATGTCCCGACGCTCGTCAACCGTGGCTATGGCCATTCCTTCTTCTGGGACGGTCGCGCGGAGACGCTCCAGTCGCAGGTCCTTCAACCGATCGAAGCGAGAGCGGAGATGGACCTGCGGATTGGGGCTCTCTTGCAGAGGCTCGAGCGGCACGGGCGGTATGCCGTCGGATTCCGGCGGCTTTTCCAGCGGGCTCCTGATTCCGAAGGCCTCGCTCAGGCGTTGGCGAGCTACGTCCGGTCGATCCGCGCCGCCGATTCCTCCTTCGATCGCTTCGTCGATGGCGAGCGTGAAGCGCTGGACGCTCCAGGACGCCGCGGGCTCGAGCTCTTTCAGGGCCGGGCCCGATGCGTCCGCTGCCATCTCGGCCCCCTCTTCACGGACGAGGCGTTCCATAACACCGGTATCGCCTGGCGCGGTGGCGGGCTGGCCGATTCCGGCCGCGCTGCCATATCGGGACGACCCGAAGACCTCGGCGCGTTCAAGACTCCGACGCTCCGGGAGATCGCGCGAACCGCGCCGTATATGCACGATGGAAGCGTGGAGAGTCTCGAGGAAGTGATCGAGTTCTACGCACGTGGCGGAGAGTCGAACCCATATCTGGATGCAGAAATCCGAGCGCTCGATCTGACTGAGCAGGACCGACTGGATCTCGTAGCCTTTCTGAGATCGCTCTCGGGAAGGATCGTCGAGGGGCGGAACTGAGGAGGGAGCCACAGCTTATCGAGGCGTTGGCGAAGCGCCGCGCGGCATGACCGGCAAAACGAGACAGGCCCTTCCGGACGATCTCCGGAAGGGTTTTTTGTCCGCCGATGCGGCTTGCGCTGGCCGCGACGGGATCCGACTTTGAACCCGATGCAGCGCCCTCACCGATCATTCGGCCCGCGCCGAGGGCGGGGCCCTCAACACCCGGCTCGGCAGAGCGTCTGCCGCGCCCATCCAGCAGATCCCGGACACTCTCCGACCACGATGACGAACTCACCTCGCGCCCTCGTCGGGCTTCCGAAGCGGCTCCTTCGCTCGGCTGCCGTGCTGCTGGTCCTCTTCTGGGCGGCCGCGTGCGGCGACGCCACCGACCCCGACCAGCCGTCTCCGGGAGGCCAGGCGATTATCGTGGAGGGTGCCGACCTCGACAAGCCGAACCCGCTGGTCAGCGAGTCGCAACTCGACAACGCGGTAAATGCGATCCTCTATCGGCCGCTCCTCCAGCCGTGGTGGGAGGACGGGCAGCTCCTCTATCTGACGGCGGACGAGAACCCGATGGCCCTGGCGCGCAGCTACGAGATCTTCGGCGCAGACTCGGCATCGCTCCGCTACAACCTGAGAACGGACGCTCGTTGGAGCGACGGACAGCCGATCACGGCGCACGACGCGGCGTGGACGATCGAGACGCGCGGCCGCCCGGAGGTCGCCTCCCCGCGACAGGACTACAATCGCGAGATTCGGGAGGTGATCGTCGAGAACGATTCCACGCTGGTGATCGTCTTCAACCGGCCCTACCCCGAGATCTTCTTTCACACCTCCGGCGCCGTCGTCCCGTGGCACGTCTACGAGGGGACGGATCCCGCGCAGATGCGGTCGCATCCGAGCCTGGTCAATCCCGCGCAGGAGCTCGTCACCAGTGGCCCGTTCCGACTCGTGGGGTGGACCCGGGGCCAGCAGGTGGTCCTCCAGCGCAGCCCGGACTTCGAGCCGCAGTCGCTCCTCGAGCGCATCGTCTTCCGGATCATCCCCGAGGAGACGACCCGGATGATCGAGCTGCAGACCGGCAACGTGGACATGGCGCCGGTACCCTTCCATTTCATCCCCGAGCTCCGGGACGACGAGAATTTGCGGATCGAGACGCAGCGAAGCCGGTCCTACGAATACATTGGATACAATCCGCGGGCGCACGACTTCCTCGCCGATCCGGAGATCCGCCGCGCCCTCGGCGTCGCGCTGGACGTTCCCGGGATCATCGCCGCTCTGCAGATGGAGGAGTTCGCGGAGCCCGCCGGCGGGCCCTATCCGCCGATCTTCAGGCTGCTGTACGACCCCGAGGAGCAGCAGCCGCTCGGCCACGATCCCGAAGAAGCCGTGCGGATCCTCGCTGACAAAGGATGGGTGCCGGGCCCCGACGGAATCCTGCAGAACGGCGGACAGCGCATGAGCTTCTCGGTTCTCACCAACGGAGAGAACCGACGGCGCGTAGACGTGGGCCAGATCGTGGAGCAGCAGTGGCGTCGGATCGGCGTGGAGGTGCAGCTCCAGACGCTGGAGTTCAACACGGTCATCGAGCGATCGAGACAGAAGGAGTTCGAGGCGCGGATCGGAGGCTGGGGGGTCGGGCTATCGGCGGACCTGTACCAGCTCTGGGGCGATCCCGAGCTGCCGTTCAACGACGTGAGCTACGACAATCCCGAGGTGCAGCGGCTGTTCGCCATCGCGCTCGAGCAGCCGACGGAGGAAGAGGCCGCTCCGTACTGGCGGGAAGCGGCGTCTCTGATCGTCGCAGATCAGCCTTATACGTGGCTCTACTACTACGACACACCCTACGCCGTGAACAATCGGCTTCAGGGAACGGTCGTGAACACGCTCGGTCAGTATCAGCAGGTGTGGGAGTGGTACATCGACGAGTAAGCCGGTCGGCATGCCGGTAGAGCGGGTCTTCGTCGGCTGGGACCGACCCCTCCTGGATCTGGCGGCCGGGTGGCTCGCAAACGACCATCCTCGCCGCGGCATTCTCGATCTCCACGGTTCGGTCTGCGTGCTTCCCGGCGCGCGCGGAATGCGTCGGCTGAAGGAGCGGCTGCTGGACGAAGCCTCACGCCGGGGTCTCCGGCTGGTGCCGCCGCGGACGATCACCGTCGGCAGCCTCCCGGAGCTGCTGTACCACCCGAGCCTCCCCCTCGCGCCCCCCCTCGTCGGCCGCCACGCCTGGTCGTTCGTCCTGCGTCGGAGCGATCCGGGCGTCGTTTCGCGCGTCTTCACCGAGGTGCCCGAGCGGGATGACGATCGCGGCTGGGACCTGCTCGGTGGCACGGTGCTCCGGCTCCAGCAGGAGGCCTCCTCCGGCGGCCATCGGTTCGAGGACGTGGTCGAGGTCTGCGGGACGGGCGATCTCCTCTTCGACGACGCCGCGCGGTGGGAGGCGCTCGCCGGAGCGCAGCGCGAGTACGAGCGGCTGCTGCGGGAGATCGGCTATGCGGACCGCGACCTCGCGAGGATCGATGCGCTCCGGCGGGGTGCGATCGAGTGTCCCGCCGGCCTCTGTCTGGTGGGGCTCGCGGAGATGCCGCGCATCGCATCCGGCATGCTGGGGCTGTGCGGCGATGGTGTACGGGCACTGGTACACGCGCCGGCCGGCGAGGCGGAGTCGTTCGACGCGTACGGCTGCGTTCATCCGTCGGCCTGGGCCGATCGACCGCTCGCCATAGCTCCGGACGAGGTGCGGGTGGTGGACCGTCCTTCGGATCAGGCCGCAGCGGTGCTCGACGAGATCGCGGAGCTCGGGGAGGTAGGGATCGATGAGGTCGTCGTCGGAATCGCGGACGACGATCACGTGCCTTACCTGGAGGAGTGGCTGGGAGCGGCCGGCCTTCCTTCGCACTATGCCGGCGGCGTCCCGATCGGGCGCCTCGGGCCGTACCGGCTGCTCGAAAGCACTGCCGATTACCTGGAGCGCCGCGACTGGGAGAGCTTCGCCGCACTCGTCCGCCATCCGGACATCGAGGCGCGACTCGTGCGCGGCCGCGGCTTCCCGGTCGGGGCGATCGAGAGCCTGGACCGGTACTTCACCGAGCACCTCCCCGCCGATCTCAGCGGTACGCCGCCAGAAGGGGCCCCGGGCCGCGACATCGAGGCCGTTCTCGACGCAGTCCGGGACCTGCTGAAGGAATTCGGCTCTACCCGTCGTCTGGACGAGTGGCCCGACGCGATCCTCGGCTACCTGATCGAGGTCTACGGCGGTCGCAGGCTCAACCCGCACGAGCGGCGGGGTCGGAGGGTGATCGAGTCGCTCTCGAAGATCAGAGACGCGGCCGGAGCCATCCGTCGACTGCCGGCCGTCGTGGCCGAGATGTGCGGGGCACCGGCGGCGCTCCGAGCGCTGCTCGACGAAGCGGGCAGTGCCTCGATCCCCGACGAGCCCGAGAGCGCTGCGGTGGAGTTGCTCGGATGGCTCGAGCTGGCTCTCGACGAAGCGCCGTACGTGATCGTTACCGGAGTGAACGAGCCGGCCCTCCCGGAGGCGGTAAACGCCGATCCCTTCCTGCCGGACCACCTCCGCACGCGGTTGGGCCTCGTCGACAACGCCCGGCGGTACGCCCGCGACGCCTTTCACGCTGCCGCGCTCCTCTCCTCACGGCAGCGGGTGCGCTTCATCGCGGGGCGGATGAGCGCAGAGGGCGACCCGCTCAGACCGAGCCGTCTCCTGCTCGCCGCGCAGGGCGAGGAGCTGGCCCGCCGCGTCCTTTCGTTCGCGGAAAGCGGCGGGTCCGCGCGCGAGGCGCCCCTCGTAGCTGCGGCTGGCGGCGCGTCGCGCTTCGGCTTGCCTCCGCATCACCGGCTTGCCGTTCCCGCCTTCGAATCGATCTCCGTGACGGCGTTTCGTGCTTACCTCGCCGATCCTTACCGCTTCGTCCTGGAGAGGCAGATCGGGCTCGGCGCCGTCGACGACCAGGCACGCGAGCTGGACGCAGGTGCGTTCGGCTCGCTCGCTCACGTGGTGCTGAAGCGTTTCGGGCACTCGCCGGAGGCACACTCGAGGGATCCCGGCGAAGTCGAGTACCGCCTTCAGCAGTTGCTCGAGGAAGAGTCGACCCGGCGCTTCGGGGCGGCCTCCTATCCAGCCGTCCAGCTGCAGATCGAGCACCTCCGGGTCCGGCTCGGCCGGTTCGCGACCTGGCAAACGGGTCGTATCGCCGAAGGATGGCGGATCGTGCTGGTGGAAGGTCGGCCGGCAGGCGACTTCGACTCCGCCGCCGAGAGCGTCCTCGAGGCCCCTTTCGAGGTGGACGGCGTGCCCGTGATGCTCCACGGCCGCATCGACCGCGTGGACCACCACCCTGAGAGCGGCCGGTGGTCGATCCTGGACTACAAGAGCGGTGACGAGCCGAGGACTGCGGAAAGAGCTCATCGCCGAGGCCGACCTCCTCAGTGGATCGACCTCCAGCTACCGCTCTATCGTCACCTGGTCGCCGAAGTGAGGGGGGAGAATGGAGCCCCGTTGGTCGCGGACCGGGGAGCGGTCGAGCTCGGCTTCGTGCTGCTCTGCCGGGACCTCGAGGCGCCATGCTTCTCCACCGGTGACTGGGGCGAGGCCGATCTTTCGGTGGCGGACGAGGCGGCGCGCAACGTGATACGCGCGCTGCGGGGCGGAGAGGTTCGCTTCGCGGGCTTCCGGAGCACGGGCTGGCCCCACGATCCTCTGGCTCCGCTGCTCGGCGGAAGGCAGCTCTTCCCGGGCCTTCCCGATGCCGAGGAGGAGGCCGCGTCATGAGCGGAGTCGCCGCCCCTCGCGAGCTCGTGCTCGCATCTGCCGGCTCTGGGAAGACGTACCGGATCGCGTCCCGGCTGATCGCGCTGATCGCCTACGGCGAAGACCCGGAGCAGATCCTGGCGGCGACCTTCACGCGGAAGGCGGCGGGTCAGATTCTCGGGAAGGTACTGACGCGGCTCGCAGGGGCCGTCCTGGACGAGGCCGCCGCCGTACGTCTCGCGGGTGAGGCCTCGCTCATCGGCGCGCCGCCGCTGCCGACCTCGCCCGCCTTCTGGTCGGAGGTGCTGGAGCGCACGATCCGAAGCCTGCACCGCTTCAACGTCGGTACGCTGGACGCCTTCTTCATGCGAGCGGCGGGCGCGTTCGACGCGGAGCTCGGCCTCCCGCCCGGCTGGCGGATCCCCGCGGAACCGACGGCGCGGTGGCTGAGGTCGCAGGCGCTGCTCGAGGTCCTCGCCCGCTCCGACCGGCGCCGGCTGGTGGAGCTGCTTCGCCTGGTCTCACGCGGCGGCGTGCGGCGGTCGATCCACGAACATCTCGCGTCGATGCTCGATCAGCTCCTGGAGATCGACGAACAGCTCGATCGGGAGGTCGCCGATCCGTGGGGCGCCTTCGCGGCGGCCGGCGGCGAGGAGCCTCTGCCTACCCGCGAGGACCGGGAGCGGCTGGCGCGGTCGCTGGAAGCGCTGGATCTGCCGCGCACAGGAAAGGGCGAGCCGCACAGCGGTTGGGTGAAGGCCGTCGCTCACGTGGCTGTTGCGCTGCGGGAGGGCGATTGGGAGGGGCTCGTCGCCCAGTCGCTCTGCAACAAGGTCGCGACCGGCGAGGGCGCGTACTATCGAGTCCCCATCGACGGTCCGACGAGAGCGTGTGTGGAGGAGGTGCTGGATGCCGCACGTGCCGCGCTGCGGCCGCGGCTGGGGTCGCAGGTGGAGGCGCTCGGAGAGCTCACGGGTGCCTACCGCGACAGCTTCCGGAAGTTGCAACGCCGGCATGGACTCTACGGCTTTCGTGACATCACGCGCCTCATAGGCTCCGGCGACCCGCTCGGTAATCGCGCGGACCTCTACTATAGGCTGGACGCGAGGACCCGCCACGTGCTTCTCGACGAGTTTCAGGACACCTCCCTCCTCCAGTGGGAAGCCCTTGAGCCGATCGTCGACGAGGTCCTGTCGGACGACAGCCGGGCCGCGGTGGTGGTCGCCGATCCGAAGCAGTCGATCTACGGATGGCGCGGCGCGGAGCCCGACGTGGTCCACGACGTAGGCAGGCGCTACTCGCTGGACGAGGAGAAGATGGCGACGAGCTGGCGCTCGAGTCCCGTGGTCCTCGACTTCGTCAACGCGGTCTTCCAGCGGCTTCCCGAGAACCCCATCGTTGCGGACGACGACGTGTGCGCCGAGACGGCGAGGGTCTGGCTCGAGGATTTCACACCGCACGTCGCGCAGCACCGGGATCGGCCCGGCTACGTGCAGGTCGAGGTCGGGCCGGAAGACGAGGGCCGCGGCAGCGATCGTCCGAACCTGTACGCCCGCGCCGCGCAACGCGTCGCCGAGCTGCGCGCGGAGGCTCCGGGTTTCACCATCGGGGTGCTGACGCGGACCAACTCCGCCGTCGCGCAGCTCTTCCTTCTCCTTCGCGACCTCAACGTCCCGGTCAGTCAGGAGGGTGGAAACCCCCTGACCGACTCGGGGGCCTGCGAGGCCCTGATCGCGTTGCTGCGCATGGCGGATCACCCCGGGGACACCGTCGCCCGCTACCACGTGGCGACCTCCCCGCTCGGTGAAGCGCTCGACTTCCCCGACCATACCGACGCAGGAGCCGCGCACCGTCTCGCGACGCGTCTCCGCCGCCGGCTCGTCGACAACGGATACGGTGTCACGGTGACCTCGCTGGCGAAGAAGATCGTCGGCTCGTGCGATCCCCGGGAGGCGCGTCGCCTGGGGCAGCTCGCGGAGCTGGCGTACCGATACGATTCCGAGGCGTCCCTCCGGCCCGCCGACTTCGTGCGGCTGGTCGAGAGCCAGCGAGTCGAGGATCGGACGAGCGCGGATGTGCGCGTGATGACGGTCCACCAGGCGAAAGGGCTCGAGTTCGACATCGTCGTCCTCCCCCAGCTCGACGATCAGATCTTCAAGGGGGGCCGCACACCGATCGCCCTCGGTTACAGACACGAACCGGGGGGCCGGATCACGGCGGTCTTTCCGTCGGCGTCGGCTGAGCTGCGGTGCCTCTTCCCGGAGCTGGAAGAGCCGTACAGACAGCGGGCATCGGCCGTCTTCCGTGACGGGCTCAGCACGCTCTACGTCGCGCTCACGCGGACCCGCTACGCCCTCCACGCGATCATCGCCCCCGACGGCGAGAAGGGGCCGGGCACCGCGCGAACGTCGGCCCGGATCGTCCGCGAGGCGCTGAATCAGTCGGATGGGGCGCTTCGTCCCGCCCTGCCGGGCGCGACGCTCCATGTCTCCGGCCGCGCCGACTGGTACCTGGACCGCGCGGCCGTGCCCGACGGCATGGGGGACGAGAGCGCTCTGGATATTGCCCCGGCGACGCTCCGCGTGCGGCTGGGCGATCGGAGTGGCCGGAGCCTACGCCACCAGTCCCCCTCCCAGCTACACGGCGGCGATTCGCTGGTCGACGTGGCCGACCTGCTGTCGAGCGAAAACTGGGCGGCGCTCGAGCGTGGCTCCATCGTCCATGCGTGGTTCGAGCGAATTAACTGGATCGAGGACCGTACACCAGACGATGACGAGCTTCTGGAGATCGCGCGTGCAGTGATCGCAGTGGCCGACGAGACGAAGTTGGCGGCGCTCACCGCCGAATTTCGGCAGTGGATAGGGCGCCCCGCGATCCGAGCGACTCTCTCCCGCTCGCGATACCCGGGAGAGGCCGAGGTCGAATGCGAAGCGCCTTTCCTCCGCCGGTCCGGCGACACGCTCGTGGAGGGGTCGATCGACAGGTTGGTCGTCACCTACTCGGAAGGTCGACCGATTGCAGCGGAGATCATCGACTTCAAGACCGCCCGCGGCTCCGAGCCGATCGACGGCCTGGTAAAACGCTATGCGGGCCAACTCCACGCGTATCGCGAGGCCGTTGCGGAGATGTTCGACATCCCTGAATCGAAGTGCCAGGCGACATTGCTTTTTCTCGAGGCGGGCGAGGTGCGGTCGGTGTAGGCGTCGACGGCTCATCGCTCGGCGATGGCGGGTATCAGCAGCGAGCCTCGCGCATGGACGTCCGAGCTGGACGGAGTCGCCGGGGCATCGACACGTTTCAAGAGGAGATCTGAATGGAGCCGCAGGACAACAAACAGCTGGCGCTGCACAAGGCGATCAGCTCGCACGAACAGGCCGCCGCCGGCCTCGCGGATCTGCAGAGCGAACTCCCGAACGAGAAGCTTGATGGCATGCTCAGGCGCATCAAGGAAAACATCGCGGAACTGCACGCCGAAGCCGGGATCTCGAAGCCCGGAGACCTCATTTCGGACGGATGAGTGGGGTCGCCGTACGCGTCGCGATGAACAGCGGTCATGACCGATCGGCCGAGTAAGCCACGTCGCATCCTCCACGTCGACGTCGATGCGATGTTCGTGCAGTGCGCCGTGATCGCCGCGCCCGAGCGGCTCGCGGGCGTGGAGCTGATCCTCGTCGGCGGGAGCCCGACGGGGCGGGGCGTCGTGACGTCGGCGAGCTATGGCTGCCGGGCGTTCGGAGTCCGTAGCGCCATGCCGATGGCGACCGCGATCCGCCTCTGTCCAGAGGCGACGATCGTCCGCGTTCCGGGCCCGATGATCCGAACGAAGAGTCGGGAGCTGGGCGCCGCGATCGCCGACTGGTCGCCGATCGCCGTAATGGCCTCCGTGGACGAGGCGTACCTCGACCTCACAGGAACCGAGACGCTCTACCGGGACGAGCCGCTGATCGACACGGCACGGCGCATCCAGGCGGACATCAAGCGTCGAACCGACCTCGATGTGTCGATCGGTGGCGGAAGCAACAAGCTGGTGGCGAAGCTCGCCACCTCCTTCGCGAAGCCTGCCGGTGTCTTCGTGGTCGAGCCCGGTGGCGAGGAGGAATTCGTCGCGCGGCTCCAGATCGGCGACCTGATCGGCGTCGGTCCGGCGATGGAGGAGGGGCTGCGGCGGCGGGGAATCGTCAGCATGGCCGCGCTGCGAGCGCTCGAGGTCGAGACGATGACCAGCTGGTGGGGAGCCGACCGTGCGCGCTGGCTCTGGCGCCGCTGCCGCGGGATCGACGATTCAGCGATCCGGACCGAGGAGGCGACGAAGAGCGTCTCGAGCGAGACCACCTTCCGGCGCGACTCCGGGGACGTGCGGGATCTCGAGCGCGCGCTCCTCTCCCGCGTCGTGGATGCAGCGGCTTCGCTGCGCAAGCAGGGGCTCTTCGCGCGAACGATCACCGTGAGGCTGCGGGACTCGGACTTCCGCGACCGCTCCCGCAGTCGGACCCTGGCGGAACCGGTCCAGACGGATCGCGTCATCTTCGCCGTCGCCCGCGAGCTTCTGACGGACCTGCGCCGGCAGCGGCTCACCCCTGCCCGTCTGATCGGCGTCGCGCTCACCGGGCTGGCCGATACGGCCGAGGGCGAGCAGCGAACGCTCCTCGACCTGGCCCCGCCCCTGGAGGCGGAGCGGGACCGAAAGCTCTCGGAAGCCGTCGACCGGATCCGCGGCAAGCACGGGCGTGTAATCGCTCCCGGGACCGTTCTCGCCCCGAACGAGGACGACGGCACGGAACGCCGGCGCTAGCCGCCACGTTTGTCTTCCCGAGCGCAGCGAGGGATCCGCACCTCGGGGCGCCGACAAGTGCGGATCCCTCGCGGCGCTTGGGTTGCCTCATTGGCTGGTGACGCCGAAGCCCGCGTTGCTCCCCCTCACGAGTCGGCCTAGATTCGCACGCATCTCGCACAGGTCGAAGGCATTCGCCTACGCCGCGTCGGGAGAATCCCGATCCCGGCCTGGCCGGTGCATTCTCTAACTTTGGTTCGCGCGACTCCGTCGGCCGACTCACCGGCCGCGGAGCCGATGGAGCGCGATTCGAGCGTCACGATCGATGAACGACAGAATTCTCAAGGCAGTACGGCGAGAACCGGTGGACGCTACGCCGATCTGGTACATGCGGCAGGCGGGACGGTCGCTGCCGAGGTACAGGGACCTCCGCGCGGAGGCCGGGATGTTCGAGATCCTGCGGAATCCCGAGGCGGCGGCCGAGATCACGACCCTTCCGCTGGAGTACTTCCCGGTCGACGCCTGCGTGCTCTACAACGACCTCTCCACTCCCTTCTTCGGAGCGGGATTCAATGTGGAGATGCGCCCGGGCGTCGGACCGGTAGTCGACTGGCTCATCCGCGAGCCGGGGGACGTCGATCGGCTCCAGGAGTACGATCCGCGCGTGGAGATGGACTACATCATGGCGCAGATCCGGCTGCTGACGGAGCGGCTGGACGTGCCCGTCCTCGGCTTCGTCGGCGCACCCTTCACGCTCTGCTCGTATCTGATCTCCGGACCCGGCTCCCGGAACCAGGAGGAGACGAAGTCGTTCATGTGGAGGGAAGAGGACGCATGGAACCGTCTCGCCTCTTTCTGGGCCCATCACATGGCGGAGTTCGGGATCGCGCAGTACGAAGCGGGGGCAGGGGTGGTTCAGGTCTTCGATTCGTGGGCGGGACACCTCGGCGTGGAGGATTACGAACGCTACGTGCTCCCCCACATGCACCGGATCTTCGATCGGCTACGCGCGGCCGGCGTTCCGACGATCAACTTCCTGACGGGCAACCCGCGGCTCCTGCCGCTGATGGCGGGAGCTGGCGGCGACGTGATCGGCGTGGACTGGCGGATTCCGATCGACGAGGCATGGGAGATCGTCGGTGACGATCGGGGCGTGCAGGGCAACATGGACCCCGTCGTGCTTCTCGCCGGCAAGGATGCCGCTCTCCGGAAGGCGCGCGACGTCCTCGACCGCGTCGGCCGCCGACCCGGACACATCTTCAACTGCGGCCACGGCCTTTTGCCCGGCACCGATCCGGACGTGCTGAAAGCGGTGGTGGATTTCGTGCATGAGTACTGAAGGATTCGGGATTCAGGATTCGGGATTCAGGGGGCGCGAGGTCAGCCTCGACGGCGGTTTTGTCTCCAGATTTCCGGCCTGCGTTCCCTGAATCCTGAATCCCGAATCCTGAATCCTGAATCCTGTTACATGAAAACCGCAGTCCTTCTTCTGAACTTCGGCGAGCCCGAGAATCCGACGATGGAGTCCGTGGTGCCGTTCCTGGAGCGGATCTTCACCTTGAACGCGCCGCTCATGGGACAGTCGAACGCGTCGGAGGCGGAGATCCGGGAACGAAGCCGTACGCTGGCCGAGGCGCGGGCGCCGGGCCTGATCGCCGAATACGAGGAGATCGGAGGCTCGCCGCTCCACCGCCAGGCGCGCGAGCAGGCGGAGGCCCTGGAAGCGGAGCTGCGGACCCGCGGACACGATGCGGACGTGCTCCTGGGGATGCAGTTCACCGAGCCCTCGATCGAGGAAGCGGTCGCCCGGGCGCGGGAATCGGGAGCCGATTTCCTCGTCTCGATTCCCGTCTACCCGCTCTGCGGGCCCACGACGAACGTTGCGGCGCTCTACGAGGTCGACCGCGAGATCGAGTCGCAGGGATGGTCCGTCCCGAATCTGCAGGTCACGGGCTGGCACAGGCATCCGCTCTACCTGAAGCTGCGCGCCGACGCGATACGGCGGGTCCTGGCGGAGAACGGCCTCTCCTTCTCCGATGGCCGAACCAAGCTCGTCTTCTCCGCCCACGGTACGCCGATCAAGTATCTGGAGCAGGGGAGCCGCTACGACGAGTACGTGAAGGAGTTCTGTGCTGCCGTCGCGAAGGAGACGGGAGCCTCCGAGTACCTTCTCGGGTATCAGAACCACACGAACCGGCCTGGCGTACAGTGGACGCAGCCGGACATCGAGAAGGTGGTCGAAGCGGTCGCCGCCGAGCGGATCGTGGTCGACCCGGTTTCCTTCATGCACGAGCAGTCGGAAACGCTCGCCGAGCTCGATGACGAGCTGCGAGAGGAAGCCGAGGCCCGGGGACTCGGCTTCCACCGGGTCCCGATTCCCTACCTGGCGGCGGCGTTCGTCACCCTTCTGGGCGACCTCGTCGAGGACGCGCTCAGGCGGGGGGGCGCAGCCGGCCTCGAGGGACCTCAGCCCGCGGTGCCCCTCTACCAGTGCCGCTGCAAGGCCACGGCGGGCACCCTGTGCACCAACGGGCGCCCATGACCCTGAATTCGACGGTTCCACGACGCACCAGCCGCCGTAGCGGTTCGGCGATGCGACCAACAGGAGATGGAATGATGAGATCACTCACAGGAATCCGGGCTTTCGCGGCTCTGTTCGCCGTGGGCATCGTGGCGAGCGGCTGCTCGGAAGTGGCCGCCGACGCGCCGGAGATGACCGCCCACGCTCCGGAGATGACCGTCTACGCGACGCCGACGTGCGGCTGCTGCGGCGCCTGGATCGAGCATATCCGCGAAAGCGGCATCACGGTTCAGGTGGTCTATCAGGACGATCTCTCCGCGATCCGTGCCGAGCACGAGCTGCCGCGGGATCTGATGTCCTGTCACATGGGTGTGATCGACGGCTTCGCGGTCGAGGGCCACGTACCGGCCGACGTCGTGCAGCGGATGCTCGTGGAGCGTCCGGCGATCCTTGGCATCGCGGCTCCCGGAATGCCGATCGGGTCCCCCGGAATGGAGCATCCGGACGGCCTGACGCAGCCGTACGAGATCTACTCGTGGGACGAGTCCGGTCCAAAAGCCGTTTACGAGGTCCGGAACTGAAGAGGCTGACAGGCGGACCCCGTCCGGCGGCGGCTGAATCGCCGGGGGCGGAGCACCCGCCGCGGCGCAGGCGCTCGGAATGAGCGAGGGCACCGGGGTCGCGATCGTCGGGGGCGGGATAACGGGACTCTCGCTGGGCCATCATCTGGCCCGCGCAGGAGTCCCGCACGTCGTTCTGGAGGCTACTGGCCGTGCCGGGGGAGTGATTCGCAGCGCTCGCGTCGAGGGTCACCTGCTCGAGTGGGGACCGCAGCGGACCCGGCTCACGGCGGCGATGCAGCAGCTCGTCGCGGAGCTGGGTCTCGGCCCGAGGGTGCTCACCGCTCCCGCGGGCCTGCCGCTGTTCGTCTATCGCGCCGGCAAGCTCCGCAAGGTTCCGTTCTCCCTCGGTGAGTTCCTGGGTTCCGATATCGTGCCGTTCCGTGCGAAGCTACGGGCGGCGCTGGAGCCTCTGAAGGCGGCCGCCCGCGACGAGGAATCGGTAGCCGAATACTTCACGCGGAAGCTGGGGAGGGATCTGTACGAGAACGTGGCGGGACCCCTGTACGGCGGGTTGTACGCGTCCGATCCGGCCGACATGGTGGTGGGCCTCTCGCTGGGGCGCGTGCTGAAGGAGTTCGGAGTCGATCGGAGTCTCCTGATCCCGCTTCTGCGCCGCGGAGGCGCCATAGACCCTCCCGCCGCATGCTCGTTCGCAGAAGGGATGGAGACGCTCCCGCGGGCGCTGCAGAGGGCGAACGAAAGGAACGTGATCCTCGACGCTCCGGTGCGAGCCCTGTATCGCGACCGCGGTATCTGGCGCCTGGAGACGGATGCCGGCGCGGTCGAGGCCGAGCGGGTGGTGCTGACCACGCCCGCGGCGGCGACGGCCCGGCTCGTAGCCGAGGAGGCGCCGGCCGCCGCGGCGTCGATCGCACGACTCGTCTACAATCCGCTCGCCGTCGTCCACCTGCACGCGGAGACCACTCTGCGGGGGCTCGGCTACCAGGTCTCGCTTGCCGAGCGCCTCGCCACTCGCGGCGTGACCTTCAACGACAGCCTGTTCGGCAGGCACGGGGTCTACACCGCCTATCTGGGCGGCTCGCGCGCGCCGGAGGTGGTCGACTGGCGGGATGAGGAGATCGGTACGGTCGCCGTCCGAGAGTTTCAGCAGGTCACCGGCTTCGCCGCCCGGCCGCTCAGCATCGCGCGCGAGGCGATGCCCGCCTGGGACGCGTCATGGGCGGCGCTCACCGACCTGGCGCTTCCGGCCGGCCTCCGTATCGCCGCGAACTGGGAATCGCGGCCCGGGCTGCCGGGTCGGCTCGCCCAGGCGAAGCGCCTGGCCTCGACGTACGCGGACGAGCTCGGGCGGAGCCCTTCATTCTGAGGCACGCCTCTTCACGCCTGCTCCCGCCCGTCCCTCACCTCGCCCATTCCGGCAGCACCCCCGCCTCGACTCCGAACGCCAGCACGATCAATGCATACCCCAGCCCCGTGATCAGCCCCGTGAATAGCACGTTCAGGTAGATCCCCGCCTTTGCCATCTGCGGGATGGTGACGAAGCTGCTGCCGTAGACGATCGCGTTCGGCGGGGTGGCGACGGGCATCATGAACGCGCAGCTCGCCGCGAGGGCGGCGGGGACCACGAGGACGAGGGGGTTCTCACCGATCCCGACCGCCAGCGATCCCAGGATCGGCAGGAAGGCGGCCGCCGTCGCTGTGTTGCTCGTCAGCTCGGTGAGGAAGATGACGACGAGCGTCACCGCGAGGATCAGCCCGATCGTAGGCAGCGCCTGCAGCCCCGCGAGCTCCGCGCCGATCCAGGCCGCGAGCCCGGTCTGGCTGATCGCGGCGGCCAGTGAGAGTCCGCCGCCGAAGAGCACCAGTACGTCCCACGGAAGCGTACGGGCGTCGTCCCACTCGATGACGAAGATCCCCCGATCCCAGTCGACCGGGAGCAGGAAGAGGACGATTGCCGCGCCGATCGCGATCCCCGCGTCCGAAAGGCCGGGGATCCAGGCTTCCAGCACCGGCCTGAAGATCCATGCGATCGCCGCGGTGACGAAGACGATTCCCACGCGTTGCTCCCCCCGCGTCCAGCCGCCCAGTTTGCGCAGCTCGAGTCGGATCGTATCCGCTCCTCCCGGAATGCCCTTCAGGCGGACGGGATATGCGACGCGGGTGAGCACGAACCAGCTCAGCGGCAGCCCGATCAGGACGAGCGGCACTCCCAGGACCATCCACTCCGCGAAGCCGATCTGCACGCCGTACGCCTCCTGCATGTAACCGGCGAGCAGGGCGTTCGGCGGCGTTCCGATCAACGTCCCCAAGCCGCCGATGCTGCAGGCGTAGGCGATTCCCAGCATCAGGGCGACCGCGAAATTCGAGTCCTCCGGCGCGATCCTGCCGTCCGGACCGCGAGGCAGAGCGAGGTGGATCACCGAGAGGCCAATGGGGAGCATCATCACGGCCGTGGCCGTGTTGCTCACCCACATGCTGAGGAAGCCCGAAGCGATCATGAACCCGCCGATCAGTCGGATCGGCTGGGTGCCGACCGCGAGGATGACCAGGAGCGCGATCCGCTTGTGCAGCTCCCACCGCTGCATCGCCGCGGCGATCAGGAAGCCGCCGAGGAAGAGGAAGATGACCGAGTTCGCGTAGGGCGCCGCGGCCGCCTCGATGCCGAGCACGCCGAGGATCGGAAAGAGTGCGAGCGGGACGAGCGCCGTAGCGGGTATCGGAATCGCCTCGGAAACCCACCATACGGCCATCAGGACGCCGACTGCCGCGGCTCGCCAGGCGGCCGGCTCCATTCCCTCGGGTGGGGGGCTGAACAACATCAGGAAGAGGAGCGCCGGACCGAGGACGAGGCCTATTCGTTGCCTCCGCCCCGGAGGTCCGCCGCCGGTCGTCGCTTCGCTCTCGCGCTCCTCACCATCGGCGGGTGGTGCGTTGCGGCTCGCGGTCATCGGCTCGTCGTACGGGTGGGCGTGCTCGAAGGCATTCAACTGAGGGCGCGATGACTTCGTTGACAAGGTGGGAGGCTGCGGGAGCCGCGCCTCGTTCTCCGTCGACGATCGGCGCGCCTGCCGGTCCAGGGTGCGATTCGTGCAACGGATGCGCACCTCCGGCGATCGGGGGACGGGCTGGTGTGCGTTGCTTTCGTCTTTCCTCGTGTCCCCGGAACCCTCACCAACACCCCGGCTCATGGCCCCTAGCGAGCAGCACCATCCGCGGTCGATACTCGTCGGCTCCGATCTCTCCGAAGCCTCCGACCGGATCATTCAGGAAGCCGCGCGCATCGCCGATCGCGGCGGCGCCCGTCTCCATGTCGTCAGCGCGTATCCTCCTTCGGTTTCGAGCTTCGACCGGAACGCGGAACAGCTTCCGTCCGACGCCGTTCTGGCGGAAGTCAATCGCGCGCTGCCCGCCCAGATCCGCCGGATCCTCCCCGAGCCGCTGCATCCGGAGACGCAGGAGGTTCGCTTCGGGTCGCCGGCCCGGATCATTCTCGACCGCGCCCGCGAAATAGAGGCCGACCTGCTCATTCTCGGACCGCACCGCGGCCGCGACGTGCATGCGCACTTCCTCGGCACGACCGCCGACGAGGTGCTGCGTGACTCCGAGATCCCCTGTCTGGCCCTGCGCGGCACCCTTCCAATCCCCATCGGCAGGATCGGCGTGGCGACGGACTTCTCTGAAATCGGGAATGCTGCCCTCGCGTGTGCGTTGGACTGGGCCACCTGGTTGGGTGCCGCTGGGGGGGAGGACGACACCATCGTCTGCGCCGCCCACGTCCGCGCCCCCGACGAGGGCGGCGATACGGACGATCCGGCCTCTCAGCTGGAGAGCTCGATCCGGGCTGTCACGACGGGAAGGGACCTACCGATGGGAATTCAGCCGAGCTCCGAGGTGCTCGAGGACGCCGATATCGCTTCGGCGCTGGCTGGATGGGCGGAGCGGAGCGGTCTGGATCTACTCGTGATCGGGACCCACGGGAAGAGCGGCTGGCAGCGGAGCAATCTCGGCTCCGTTTCCTCGGCTCTCGCCAGACGTGCAGCATGCCCCGTGCTGCTGGTGCCCGCGGGGGACAGAGGCGACAGAACTGGCTGATCCGCACCTCCGACGTGACGCGTCAGGCCTGGTTCGCGAGCGGCGTCAGCACCGCGTGGGCTACCTCGGCATCGCGCCGGTGCACCGCCAGCGCGATCGATTCGGCCGTCGGCACTCGGTTCGACTGAACCTCGGCGTTCTCGTCGCTCAGGAGGAGCGAGTAGATACCCGCGTTCAGCAGCTCGATCTGAGCTTCGTCCGCCGTGAGCAGATCGACGAACGTGCGTATGACTACGAGACTTTCCGACATGAGTCGTCTACGGTTCCAATTTGCAAATGCGGTCCATCGTAGTCGAGACTATGCAAGACCTCTGCCCAATTCCTAAGTATCGCAAATACACGAATTTGCACGACTTTCCGGGGGCGTGTCGAGCCGGGGCGCGCCGTTGCCCGAACCCTCGCCAGTGGCGTTGTAGTTGCCCCCGCGGGCACGTCGGTATCACGGCCGCGGGTGCGCGGCCTTTCCAATTGCATCCGGTTGCCAAGCGGAGGGTTGTGTAGATGATGACGACGAGGATCGCTCGTGGCGTTTTGATGGGTCTCGGGCTCGCGATTTCGACCGCCGGATCGGCGGTCGCGCAGGTGTTCACACCGTCGTTCCTGGCTCCGCGATCGTCCTCGGACATCGGGGTGTATCTGAGCGATGGGCCTGGCGCGTTCGCACTGGAAGGAATCTGGCGTCGCGCTGCCGGGTCGTACGATCTGGGCCTGCGGGTTGGTGTGGCGGACACGGACGACGCATCCCTCCTGGTAGGCGGCGAGATCCGAAATCCGATCTCGACGGGTGCGCCCCTCGATCTCGCCGTCAGCGGCACGGCTCAGGCCCTGCTGGGAGACGTCAGCGGCGCCGGGTTCCTGGTTGGGCTCATCCTCGGCGGTACGTTCGGGGACTCACAGCTGACGTTCACGCCGTACATCCATCCCCGCGCCGGGCTCGTCGAGTTCGTCGGCGACGGCTTCGACCTCGAACTCGTCGCGGACGCTGGACTGGACATCAGGGTCGGCTCGGACCTGGAGGTCCGCTTCGGCTTCGCCATCGACGACCTGCCCGGCGATTGGGGAGTCGGCGTCGCTTGGAGATGACGGGGCCCCCTCCGATTCGCCGATATCCAGTGGCGCATCAGCGGTTCACCACGTATCATCCTCGCCGAACTTCCGACCCACCTGGCGAGATCATGACGACGCACCTGTTCCTGGTACACTTTCCGGTTACCCTGATCCTGACCGGGGCGATCATCGACCTCATCGGCGCGGCCGTTTCCAAACCGGAGACCCGCGCCTGGGGCGGCCGGTTGCTCATCGTCGGAGGTTTCATCTCCTTCCTGGCCTTCGGGACCGGGGAGGGCGCGAAGCTGAGCGCGATGGCATCGCAGGAGCTCGACATCATGCTCTTGACCCAGCACGAGCAGTGGGGAAGCGTCGGCGCATGGGGACTCGTCATTATGGCGTTCCTCCGGGGGATCTGGCGTAACCGATTCCAGGGAATGCACTCCTGGCTGAACGCGGGATTGGGCGTCGGGGCCGCCGTGTTGGTGGTG
>JBBDRR010000173.1:0-25987 GCA_040905395.1 Gemmatimonadota bacterium | reverse complement strand
TCCCTATTCCCTATTCCCTATTCCCTATTCCCTATTCCCTATTCCCTATTCCCTACCGCCTCCCCGTTCACCCTTACCCGCACCGCCTCCGCGTGCCCCGGCAGGTTCTCGGATTCGGCGAGGCGGATCACGTCCGGCGCGTGGCTCTCGAGGCGTTCGCGCGAGTAGCCGATCAGGCTCGTCCGCTTCAGGAAGTCGTAGACCCCGAGGGGGGAGGCCCAGCGGGCGGTTCCGCCGGTGGGGAGAACGTGGTTCGGGCCGGCGAAGTAGTCGCCGAGGGGCTCCGGGGTGAAGCTGCCGAGGAAGATCGCGCCGGCATTGCGGATCCGGCCGGCCAACTGGAGAGGTTCGGGGACGAGCAGCTCGAGGTGCTCGGGTGCTCGGAGTTCTGCCACCGCAGCAGCTGACTCGAGGTCGGGCACGACCGCGATGAGGCCGTTGTCCTCGAGCGACCGGCGAGCGATGTCGCGGCGGGGATTCCCCTCGAGCAGGCGCTCGACCGCGGCGGGTACGGCCGCGGCCAGCGTCTCGTCGGTCGTAACGAGCCAGGAGATCGCATCCGGATCGTGTTCGGCCTGCCCGATGAGGTCGGCGGCGACGTGTACGGGGTCGGCGGAACCGTCGGCGATCACCAGGATCTCGGACGGCCCGGCGATCATGTCGATGTCGACCCTGCCGAAGACCTGTCGCTTCGCCTCGGCGACCCAGCGGTTGCCGGGACCCACGATCTTGTCGACCGCCCCGATCGTCTTCGTCCCGTACGCGAGGCCGGCTACGGCCTGAGCGCCGCCGATCCGATAGAACTCGTCGACTCCCGCGATCGCCGCCGCCGCCAGGACGGCGGGCTCGGGTCGGCCGTCGGGTGCCGGAGACACCATGACGATGCTCTCGACACCCGCCACGCGGGCCGGCACCACGTTCATCAGCACGGAGGACGGATAGGCCGCACGACCGCCGGGAACATAGACCCCGACCCGCGCGAGCGCCGTCACGCGCTGTCCCAGGATGCTGCCGTCCGGCAGGAGATCGATGAACCCCCGCTCGAGCTGGCGCTCGTGATAGGCGCGAATGTTTTCGGCGGCGCGCCGCAGCGACTCGAGGAGCGGGGCGTCCACCGACGCCATCGCCCGGTCCATCTCCGCCTGCCCGACGCGCAGCCCGTCCATCGAGTCGGCGCGCCCGTCGCCGAAGCGCTCCCCGAGCTCGAGGATCGCCTCGTCCCCACGCTCCGCGACCGCCCGGATGATCGCGGCCACGTCGTCACGCAGCCCCGGGTCCTCGACGGCCTCCGATCTGAGCACTGCGCGAACATCGTCGAATGGGGCGGATGTCCTGACCGTTCGTATCTGGATCATATCCGAACGCCCCGTGGCGATTCGGCGTCCGTGAGCAACTCCTCCAGCTCGCCGATCAACCGCTGATGCTCCTCCAGTCGCAGCTTGTGGCTCGCCCGGTTCACGATCAGCCGGGCCGAGGATCCGACCACCGTGTCGACGATGGTGAGTCCGTTCTCCCGCAGCGTGCGGCCCGTCTCCACGAGGTCGAGGATCCAGTGGGCGAGGCCGAGCAGCGGCGCGATCTCGACCGAGCCCGAGATGCGCACCAGCTCGACCTGCAGACCGCGCTCGGCGAAGAATCGGCGTGCCGCGTTGACGTACTTCGTCGCCACGCGTGGCGTGACGGCGCCCGCGAGGTGCGGGTACGCCGTACCCTCGGGCGCGGCGATCGCGAGCCGGCAGGCGCCGAAGCCGAGGTCGAGGGGCTGGAGCACGTCGGGCCGGTGCTCGTAGAGAACGTCGTAGCCGACTACGCCGGCATCCGCGACACCGGCCTCCACGTAGGCAGGAACGTCCTGGCTTTTCACCGGCAGGAACTCGAAGCGGCCGTCCGCGGACGGAAGAATGAGCCGGCGGCTCTTGGCGTGCTCCTCCGCCACAGGGGCGCCGAGACGACGCCACATCTCGAGCGCGTCGTCCATCATCCGCCCCTTCGGCATCGCGATACGAAGGGTCGTCCTCATAGCTCCTGCGCGATCAGCAGCTCGGCGAGCGCATCGGTTTCGAGCGCGAACCCTACGGCCGGGCGATCGACGCCGTAGAGGTTCAGCAGCTCGTCGTAGCGCCCTCCCGAGCCGACCGCGCGGCCGAACCCGGCGACGAACACCTCGAAACGAATTCCCGTGTAGTAATCGAGCCCGCGGATCTCACCGAGGTCGTAGACGATCCGGTCGCGCTCCGCCGGCGTGAGCAGCGCGTCGATGCGGGCGAGGCGGTCGCGCGCGGCGGACGCGTCGTCGCACACCGCGAGCGTCGCCGCTCTTTCTAGCATACCGCTGCGCCCGATCAGCTCCGGCAACTCCTCGAGCGCCCGGCCGACTCCCGCGGGAAGCTCCGCTCGGCGGCCGATTTCCCGCAGGGTCGCCCGATCCTTTCGGTCGATCGCCTCGCGGGCAGCCGCCCCGACCTCCGGGTCGAGCGATCGCAGCAGCGGCTGGATGTACTGAATCTCGCCCAGGTTCACCTGAAAGTCGTGAATCTGGAGGGCGTGCAGCGTATCGATGGTCAGCCGAAGGAGCTCGACGTCTGCCTCCGCACGCGCATCGCCGATCAGTTCGGCCCCGAGCTGGAACGCCTCCCGCCGTCCGTCACCCCCCTCGAGCCCCTGCCGATAGACCTTGCCCGCATAGCAGATCCGCAGGGGAAGCGGCGCGGCGGCGAGCTTCGTCGCCGCCATACGCGCAATGCTCGAGGTGAAGTCCGCGCGCAACGCGACCAGGCGGCCGTCGCGGTCGACGAACCGCAGAAGGCGCGAAGCCAGGTCAGGCCCCGCGCCCAGTGTGAAGACCTCCTCGTACTCGAAGGTCGGAGGGATCACCTCCTCGTACCCGCGCTCCTCCGCGAGACGAAACCACTCGCCCTGCACCCTGCGGCGACGCCTGACATCACCGGCCAACAGGTCCTGCGACCCGGGCGGTATTCGAGAGATCCGTTCGTTCGGCATCCGGCCAAAATAGTATTCCTCGGGCGGTGTCGGCAACGCCCCGCAAGGCTTTTGGGCACACAGGTTGCAATAGGGGCGGCTGCCAACTTTTCGTTAATTTCCCTTTGATGGGAGTCGACCGTGGACGCGATTCTGATAATTGGTATCCTCCTGTTGCTTCTGGCCCTCCTCGGTGTAGGCGGGGTCATCGAAGCGCTTGGTAGTATCGCGTGGATTCTGCTCATCATCGCCATCATAGTGATTGCATGGCGCGTCATCACCGGGCGGCGACCGGTCTGACCGCATTCCCGCGCGTCCCCCACGCGGGGCGCGGTAAGATAATGCTCCGCTTCAGCGGGGTGCCCGAGTGACGAGGAGGTCGATCAGTTGCGCGACCTCCTCCGTCGTTTCTACGAAGGCACGCGCGGCGGTGCGCGCCGGCAGTCGCTCCGCGACGATGACGCCCTCGCCTCCCCACTCGCGAAGCGCCTCGAAAGCGTCCTCATCGGTGCGATCGTCGCCGATATAGAGGATCGGCGTGCCCGGCTTCGGGCGAAGGCTCTCGAGCAGGAAGTCGACCGCGCGACCCTTGTGCCAGTCGACGTCGGGTCTGATCTCGAGCACTTCCTTCCCTTCCGTCACCCGCAGACCGTCCTCCCCGGCGACGGCTTCGGTGACCTGCTTGCGGACGCGATCCACCAGCGCGCGCACGACGAGGCGGTAGTGGACGCTGAGCGTCAGCCCCTTGTCCTCGACGATCGCCCCGGGAACGCTCGAGAGAGAGTCCGAGAGCTCCGTGATCACCCGCTCCAAACGGGGCCGTGCCGCCACGGCGTCGGGATGGATCCTGTCCAGACCCGCACCATGGATTTCCATGCCGTGGTTTCCGGCGTAGGCGATACCGGGCAGCCCCGCGCGTTCGCGGGCATCGGCCAGCCCCCGGCCGCTGACGATGGCGACGTACGCGCCGGGTTGCTCGATCAGCCGCTGTACCGATTCGCGCGTCGACTCGGGCATCGCGGCCCCGTTCGGCCGTTCCACGATCGGCGCGAGGGTACCGTCGAAGTCGAGCAGCACGACGATCCCACCATGCTCCCTCCACGCCTGCGTCCAATCCTCTACTCGATCCCGCGCATGTGGCAGCGAATCCGTTTCTCCCCCATCCGACATAGATCCTCCTGGTTCGGTTTCCCTCGACCCCGCTGCAATGATTTGACCGGCTCAGTCGCGGCCGGGTAAATTCACGGCTCACTACCGGCGATATACCCGCAGAGGACTCACAAGCATGCCCTGGCTGGACGAGATCAGATTCGATGAACGCGGCCTGGTGCCCGTGGTCACGCAGGAAGCCTCCACGGGCGAGCTGCTGATGCTGGCGTATGCCGATCGGCAAGCCCTCGAGACCACGCTGAGCTCGGGGCAGGCGCACTACTGGAGCCGATCGCGAGAATCGCTCTGGAAGAAGGGGGAAACGAGCGGGAACGTTCAGGAGGTCGTCGACGTGCGGCTCGACTGCGATGGCGACGCCGTCCTGTATCGGGTGCGGCAGCACGGCCCCGCCTGCCATACGTTGGAACGAAGCTGCTTCCATCGTCGGGTCGAGGAAGGCGAACTGCGGGGCGCGGACGCCGGAGGGCACATCCTGACGCGGGTGGAGCGCGTCGTCGCGGAGCGGGCCGACTCGCTACCCGACGGCTCCTACACGACGTATCTCTTCAGGGAAGGTGTCGACAAGATCCTCAAGAAGTTGGGTGAGGAATCGACCGAGGTGGTCATCGCGGCGAAGAACGGCGATCCGTCCGAGCTTCGCGCAGAGACCGCCGATCTCCTCTTCCATCTGCTCGTGCTGCTGCGCGCGCGGAACCTGCCTCCGGAGGAGGTGTGGAAGGAGTTGGAGGCACGCTTCGGCAAAGAGGCCAGGCCCTCTTCACCGCATCGAGAGAGAAACCCCGCATCATGATGCAGACATCTCGCTTCGCCTCGCTATCGCGATCGGCCGCGTCCACCCTCGCGATCGGCCTCCTTCTCGCCGGCTGCGACAAGCCGCGGGCGCTCGGCGACACGAACCAGATCCTGGTGGCCGCTCCCCAGGCGATCTGGACGGCGCTCGAGGACGACATCAAGGCCGCGCTCGAGCCGACGACGTTCACCGTTCGGGACGAGCGCGTCTTCGACGTCGCCCACATCGATCCCGCCGAGCCAGGCTGGTCGGACGTGCGGCTGCTCAGGCAGATCCTCGTGATCGGCACTCCGGACGATCCGGTCGTCGCCGGGGTCGTGGAGGCGTACGACGGCGAGGTGCCGACGCCCCCCTCCGTCGTCCAGGTGCGGAACCTCTGGGCACAAAATCAGCTCGTGACGCTGGCCCTCCTGCCCGAGGATGCCGATCCGGAGGTCGCTCGACCACTTCTCGGTGCCCTCGGGCAAACCTATCTCCAGCAGTTCGAGTCGTACGCTCGCTCCAGGATGTTCGTCACTGGTCCCAACGAGGAGCTCGCCGATTCACTTCGCAGCAACGCCGGCTTCGTGCTGAACGTGCCGAGGGTCTACAGGTACGCGCAATTCGACGACGTATACGTCTTCCGGAACGATCAGCCCGACCCGGCCGACCTGATCCGCAACATCAACGTGGACTCGCGGCCGAGCTCGGAGGTGGAGATGACGCGCGAGACACTCGCGGACTGGCGCGCGCAGATCGCGCGCGAATTCACCCAGCCCCCGCAGGTGACGGATTCCGTCTCGGCCGCTCAGGTGGTGCAGGTGGGAACCCGGGAGGCGCTGCAGGTGCACGGCATCTGGTCGAATCCGCCCGGAGAGTGGCCCGCCGGAGGCCCGTTCATCGCGAGGCTCGTCGAGTGTCCCGACCGCACCTTCATGATCGACGCGTGGCTCTACGCACCCGGTGTCGCGAAGTACGAGTACATGTTCCAGCTGAACACGATCCTCGACAGCTTCGAGTGCACCGGCTGAGCGGAGACGGGTCCGAGCCCCCTCTCAGTCCGTAAACGCGGCGTCCAGGATCATCTCCTCGTCGCCCGGATCCCTCCAGCCGCCTTCCAGTGGCTCCTGCCACGTGACCCTCGCCCGGGCGACGGTGAACGGCTGCACCATGTAGAATCGGGTGCCCGTCCTGTCCCGGGCCTCGGCGATCAGCATCGGCAGCGGCTCACCGCCTTCCGACGTCCCGACCACGTCCAGCGTGAGAATCAGGCAGTGCGGAGCCCGGGTCCTGGCGAAGCGTGCGATCGCCGTGGAGAGTACGGTCGGCGAGCCGCCTTCCGCACCCTCGGGAATGGGGACGGCGAGGGTACGGTATTCCGGGCTGGCGTGACCGCTGCGCTCGTGGATCATCCTGATCCGCGGCGGGAGATCCGCCCCGTCCAGGGCCGCTCGTTCCATGTCTCGGCGCGTCTCCTCGAGGAAGTCGTGCGCGAGCCTGAGCGTGCGTTCCGATACGGCGTACGGTTGAGTCATCGGGGTGGCGTCTAACGACGGAGACGGCGGGACTGCCCTCAGAAAAGTGCGGGTAGGGCGGACGCGCGGAATCGACCAACGGGCGTATCCGCTGCAAAGGGGTTGCCACCGCAGAGCGAGGGGACCGGGCTGATGCGAAAAGCCGTCGCCGCGGCCGGAGTGCGGCCGCCGTCCTGGATCATCGCCGCCCGCAGGAGGAAGTCCTCGAACGCCGGCGCGAGTTCGTCGAGGATGGGATCGACGGGTTCGGGCGCGCCGTAGAGGCGCCACGCGATCCAATCGTCCACCAATGCCCGGGACTCCGGGCCGGCGTGCTCGTCGGCGAGCGAGCGGACCGCGTCGACCGCCGCGCCCCGGGCGGCGGCACTGAGGCTCGCCTCGGCGAGGGAGCGCTGCGCCGTCACGAGTCGGCGCGCACCCTCCGCCGAACCGAACCGACAGTCGCTCACCGCCTCGAAGGAGCGCAGACCGACCCTCTCGATCTCTTGCAGCCGGCGGTCGGGCGACATGCCGGACCCTGCGTCTGTGACCGCGCGGGTCAGCTCCATGGCGGTAAGGCCGCGGCGCGGCCCGTACGTTTCGAGCACCCAGGATCGCGTCTCCTCGACGACCGGAGAGACGCCGTCGAGGATGGAGAAGAGAGCCGGGACGGCGCCGCCACTGATGTCGGGCCCGCGCGTGGTTCCGTACCCCGTCAGGACGGCGTCCTGGAAGGATGTGAGGTATCCGCCGAGGCGGCCGTCGCGCGCCAGCACGGCGGCGACAAGCCAATCCGTCCCGCGGGCGAAGACCTCCGCCGGCCTGGTGGCATGGTTGGTGTGCCGCTCCTCGTGCGCGGGCTGAACGATCGATGCGGAGAGCTCCATCATCGCCGAGGCGATGCGGTCCCCCCGATTGGAGCGGACGGCGAGATCCGTCGCGTAACCGGCTCGGGCACCGTAGCGGCGGCGCGCGAGCTGCCAGTCGAGGTCGTGTGCGATCTCGTGAGCGAGCGTCCCTGCCCCGGTCAGTGGCGGCAGGTGCAGCGTGCGCGATCGGGGCTCGTGCAGGGCGAGCGCGCGGCTGTCGATCTGCAGCTCGCCGAATCGGATGTTGAGGCCGCGCACCGAGACCGTCGGGACCACGCGCTGGAGATCGGTGAGGCCGCGTCCGAGCATCCTCAGATAGTACGGGCGCCAGGCGGCATCCACCTGATCGTCGAACGCGATGCTCTGGAGTCCGAAGCGAGCTTCGAGATCGCGAGCGCTCGGCGCCACGTCGCCCGGGAACCACGGATCCTCCTGGTTCCAGACTCTGAGGAACGACGCCGCCTGGAGCATGACCAGCGGGAACCGTTGGCCCTCGTCGGCACCCATGCGGTGCAGCAGCGCGGCACTCGCCGCCAGGCGCTCCTCGTTGATCGATTCGTCGGCGAAGCGTTCTCGCGCTTCACGCTGCCAGGAACGAAGCCCCGGCCTCGACAGCAGCCCCTCCCGGTTGATCGTCACCGCGACGGCCACGGGCGCCTGGGCGGGATAATTCCGCTCGGCGGTGATCTGTCGAAGACGCTCGGCCGCCTCGCGCGTGAGCAGCGGCTCGCCGTGGCGTGGCGCCGGTGCCAGACGCCCGCCCACCAGCGAGAGTGGAGCGCTCTGGCGCTGAGCCAGGGTACGGAGTGCCAGCGCCAGGGCCGGCCCGTCCAGTGCCTCCGCCTCCTCCTCGCGCACCGTCACCGCCGCGAGCGCGGGCTGCTCCACCCGGAAGCGCAGGTCCCGTCTCCACTGCGCCAGCAGGGCGAGCGGATCTTCCTGACCTCGCGCGGCCGTACGCAGGAGCAGTGATGCGTCCTCCGCCGCCCGGCGACGGTCGCTCAGGAGCGCGGCCACGTGCGCGGTAACGGCCGAGTAGCCGGACTCCACGGTCCGCTCGGACGATGCGAGCAGGTAGCCGAGCCTGATCGTCCGCTCGCCCGCGGTCGCGCTCGGTGCAGCAGCGATGACGCGCTCCATGAGCTGGAGCTGCTCGTAGCCCGCCGATCGGCCGTCCGAGGCGCCGGCGAGCCGCGCCATCTGCAGCACTCGAGGGTCGACGAAGTAGCTTCGCCCGGTCAAGGTTCGCGAAAGGATGCCGTACGCCAGTGGAATCCGGACGTTCTCGGGAAGAGCGGCGTCCCGAAGGGCGTAGTCGATGAGCCGGAAGGGGCTGCCGAGCCCGAGCCGGGCGCGCTCCGCATACCCCAGCGCCAGCACCTCGGCGTCCGAGAGGTGTTCGGCGGGCTGCAGCGCGAGCGTCGACAGGTATGCCTCGCCGCGCGTGAGCAGCACGTCCACATCTCCGCTGAAGCCGGTCGGGGAGATTCCGCTGCACCCGACACAGACGAATAGCACCAGCCAGGCGGCGGTGCGTCCGAGAGTTCGGCGCGCGGCAGAGAAGGAGAACATGGACTGATTTGGTTGTGGGGTGGTCATCATAGGTACACGACGAGCGTCCGTAAGATCCGGCTCCGGAGTCACACCTGGCCGGCCGGCCGGGGATCGCTTCCGTGCGGTCCGATGGCTATCAGGCGCGGGCGAACGGCGTCCTCGGAGGGAGCCGGTCCCGGAGACTTCGGACGGTCGACGGCGGCGCGCCACGGGATCCGTGGCGTGGACCTACGGTCTGCGTTTCCGGACTTCTTCGATGATTGCCCTGCGGTGGCGGGGCCAGACGCCCCGGGCGTAGCGGAGAAAGTTCTCGCGCTGCTCCGGTCGGTCGGAGAGGTACGCCCAGGCTGGAGCGGCACCCTTCTCGGTGTTACACGCCCGACATGCCGAAACCAGATTGCCTTCCGATTGATCGCCCCCTCGCAGCTTGGGCTGCACGTGATCGAGGGTCAGCGCTTCGGCGGGAAAGACGACGGCACAATATACACAACGAAACTCATCCCGTCTAAGGATCCGCTCCCTCAGCGGCTCATCGCTCGGTCGCCGTCTTACCATCGGCGAAAACCCGGTCAGTCCTGACGAATGGAGTAGCCGGCGTTCGAGAGGAACTCCACCAGCTCATCGACGTGCGCACGTCCCCGCGTCTCCAGTAGAAGTTCGACCTCTGCCTCCGTTAACCAAAGCCCCTGCGTGCCGCGGCGGTGATCGAGACGCAGGATGTTGGCTCCCTTCTCGGCGATCCGCGCGGTCAGCGCGGCGAGCGCCCCGGGCCGGTCCTGCACCCGGACCTCCAGAAGCGCCAGCCGCCCATCGTTGACGAGCCCCCGGTCGATGATGCGGGAGAGGAGGTTCACGTCGATGTTGCCGCCGCTGAGAATCATGACGACGTTCCGACCCGCGACGTCACCCGCCCGACCGCCAACCACGGCCGCGAGCGTGACTGCCGCGGCCGGCTCCGCGACGGTCTTCTCACGCTCGAGGAGCAGCAGGACGGCGCTCGCGATCTCCTCCTCCTTCACCGTAACCAGGTCGTCCACCCATCGCTCGATCAGGGGATGGGTGAGCTCGCCGAGGCGCCGTACGGCGATGCCGTCGGCGATCGTCTCCCCCGAGGGGACGCTGACCAGCTCACCTGCCTCGCGCGCGCTGAGCGCGGACGGCACCCGCTCGGCTTCGACACCAACGATGCGGACGTCGGGGCGGAGCGCTTTGACGGCCACGGCGATCCCCGAGATCAGCCCGCCGCCGCCCACCGGGACCACGAGGACATCCATCTCCGGACACTGCTCGATAAGCTCCAGACCGATCGTGCCCTGCCCCGCTATGATGTGCTCGTCATCGAACGGGTGGATCAGCGTTGAGCCCTCCTCCGCCTGGATACGGAGCGCTTCCTCCATCGCTTCGTCGTAGCTTGCGCCGTGGAGGATGACCCGCGCACCAAAAGCCTCGGTGCTCGACACCTTCACCAGCGGCGTCCGCTCGGGCATCGCGATCGTCGCCCGCACCCCGAGCCGACCTGCGTGGTAGGCGACTCCCTGCGCATGGTTGCCCGCGCTCGCGGCGACGACGCCGCGGCCACGCTCCGATTCGGGAATCGCCAGGATGCGGTTCAACGCGCCGCGCTCCTTGAAGGAACCCGTGCGCTGCAGGTTCTCGAACTTGAACCAGGCGTGACCCCCGAACAGCTCCCCGAATACTTCAGAAGGCGTGCATGGCGTGTGGATCACCTCGTGGGCAATCCGGCGGTACGCCTCCTCGATCTCGTTGAGCTCCAAGCTCCTGCCTCTCCCGCGTGAACGGACGGATTGCCGGGCGGTAGACGATGTGATAACCTGCCATGCCCCGACTGGCAAGCCTGTTCCCGGCCCGAATCGGCACCGTCCGGACGACATCGCGCAACTCCTTGACCGATCCACGAATCCGCGCGCTCCATGCGGCTTTGGAGCAGCGCCACCCCCGGATATTCGAGCCGGACGACTACGTCTCGCGGGCGTCCGTCTCCCTCCTGATCAAGCCGGCCGGCGGCGATCTCGAAATCCTCCTCATCCAGCGTTCCGCCTCCGAACGCGACCCCTGGTCCGGACACATGGCTCTGCCCGGCGGACGGCGTGAGGACGACGAGGACGACCTGTCGACCGCCATTCGGGAGACGCTCGAGGAAGTCGGTGTGGATCTCGCCCGTAGTGGCATGTTGATCGGGCGTCTGGACGACGTGAAGCCGGAGCGCGGCGGACCACAGATTGCAGTCGCCCCTTTCGTGTTCGCCGTACCAACCGAGACGGTCGTGGTGCCGGACCCAGGCGAGGTCGCCGAAACCGTCTGGATCCCGGTTCGCCACCTGTCGGACCCCGCTTCGGCGGCGGAGCACCTGCATCTTCTCCCCGGCGGAGGCCACCTCCGCTTTCCAGCTTTCGCCTACCACCGCTACGTGATCTGGGGGCTCACCCACCGCATGCTGATACAATTTCTGGGGATCGCACGCTCGATACAGCAGGGGGAGGATTCGTGACAGAGAAGAAGGCGCTGGTGCTCGGCTGCGGGTATGTCGGGCAGGCTCTCGCGTGCGCGCTGCGGGAGCACGGCGTGGCGGTGACCGGCACGACCCGCACGAAGGATCGGTTTCCGGACATCGAAGCTGCCGGCGCGACACCGGCTCTGGCCGACGTGATGGACCCCGCCACCCTCAGACCGCTCGCGGAGCAGCGCCCCGACGTGGTCTTCGATCTCGTCCGCCCGCAGCGCATCGACGAGAACCGCTACACATCGTGGGGAACGAGGAACATCGCCACCATCTTCGCCGACTGTGGACTGGAGGCGCTGGTCTACGTCAGCAGCACGTCCGTCTACGGACGGCGCAGCGGCGAATGGACGGACGAGACCACCGAGATCGAGCCGGCCTCCCCGGTCGGCATGGCGCGCGCCGAAGCCGAGAACCTCTACCTCGAGGCTGCCCGCACGAACGGCCTTCCGGCTCGGGTCTGCCGCGTCCCCGGCATCTACGGTCCAGGCCGAACGCTGCGGCAGCGCCTGGAGACGGGCGCCTACCGACGAATGGACGACGAGAAGCTTTGGGTTTCAAGGATCCACGTCTCGGACCTGGCTGCGGGGCTGCTGGCGGCGTGGAGGAAGGGCGCCCCGGGAGAGGTGTACCTGCTGTGCGACGACGAGCCCACCACCGGCCAGGACTACGCCGAGCTGACCGCCTCGCTCCTGTCGCTGCCGCTGCCCCCGACGGTGGATCGGGAAGACATCCGCGACGAGCTCAACGTCGACGTCTTCGAGCGCCGGATCTCCTCTCGCCGCTGCAGGAATCGCAGGATGAGAGAGGAGCTCGGAGTCGAGCTGCGGTATCCGACGGTGCGCGAGGGCGTGCCCGCCGCGCTGCGTGAGGAGGGCGCCCTGTGACCGCAAGCCCGAACGTCCGGCGTCCCTCGGCGGACTCCGAATGATCACCGACGACTCCTTCGAGTTCCTCGAGCGACTGCTCGACGCTACGGGCCCGAGCGGGTTCGAGCTCGAGGCGTCCAGGGTCTGGCGTGCGGAGGCCGATCGGGTCGCGGACCGCGTCGACGTGGACGTCAGCGGCAACTCCCTCGCCATCCTCAACTCCGGCGGCTCGCCGCGTGTCATGCTCGCCGGCCACGTGGACGAGATCGGCCTCATCGTCACCCATATCGACGACGAAGGGTTCCTCTACATCGACGGGATCGGTGGGTGGGACTCGCAGGTCCTCGTCGGGCAGCGGATCCGCATCATCGGGAGCTCCGGCCACGTGCTCGGGGTGATCGGAAAGAAGCCGATCCACCTGATGAAGAACGACGAGCGCGACAAGGTCTCGAAGTTGACCGATCTGTGGATCGACGTCGGCGCCGCGGATCGGGCCGAGGCCCTTGCGATGGGCGTGCGCGTCGGGGACGGCGGCGTCATCGACGCACGGATGATACGGCTCGGCGAGAGGCTGATCGCCTCCCGCGCGGTGGACAACCGGATCGGTGCGTACGTCGTGCTCGAGGCTGTGCGGCTGCTCGCCTCTGAGCGAGCCGGGCTGACGGCCGAAGTCGCCGCCGTGGCCACCACCCAGGAGGAGATCGCGCACCATGGAGGCGGCGCCCGGACCAGCGCGTACCGCTTCGATCCGCAGGTCGCCATCGTGGTGGACGTCACCTTCGCCACCGACGCGCCGCAGATCGAGAAGAAGCAGACGGGTGAGCACAAGCTCGGCAGCGGCCCCGTCCTGACCCGCGGCTCGGCGGTGCACCCGCTCGTCTTCGACCGGCTGGCCGCGGCCGCGGAGGAAGCGGGCATTCCGTACACCATCCAGGCCGCGGCGCGGACCACGTCCACCGACGCCGACGCGATCTACCTGTCGCGCAACGGCGTCGCGACGGGCGTCGTGTCGGTGCCGAACAGGTACATGCACTCCCCCAACGAGATCGTCTCCCTCGACGATCTCGACGCCACGGCAAGGCTGATCGCGCACTTCATCCGGGGGCTGCGGTCGGACTCGGAATTCGTGCCGCGGTGACGGGGGTCATACGTTATACGTTATCCGTCGTACGTTATCCGTTGTTCGTTGCGGACCGAGGCGTCGGATACGTTGGCGGTCGAACGGGCGGACCGAGATCGGTGTCGTAAACGTATGACGTACAACGAATGACGGATAACGAATAACCATCAACGTACAACCCCCGCCCATGTACACCGTAGACGAAACCATCATGAACGCCCCCGCCGACGTCTGCTTCCGGGCAGCGGCGGACGTCGAGGGGTGGCCGAGCGCGCTGGCGCACTACCGCTGGGTCACCTATCAGCGGAAGGACGGCTTCGGGACGGGGCGGGTGGAGATGGCGGCATGGCGGAAGTTCGGACCGCTCCCCTACCCGGTCTGGTGGGTATCGGAGATGACGGTGGATGAGGCCGCACCCGCGGTGCTGTACGACCACGTCGAGGGGGTCACGACGGGGATGGACGTGATCTGGTCGTTCGAGGATCTGGGAGAGGGGCGGACGAGGGTGAAGATCGTTCACGACTGGGCGGACGGTCCGGCCTGGCCGCTACCGAGGTTCGTCAGGAAGCTGATCGCCGATCTGGTGATCGGCCCCGTCTTCATCCACCACGTGGCGAGCAGGACGCTTGCCGGGATCCGCGCGAAGGCTGAGCGGATCCACACCGGATCGGAGCGTTCCACTACATGATCCGCCCATCGTACCAATCAATGGATCCAGAGCAGCCGCCGAAGCAGAGGCGGGTCGCCGTCACCGGGATCGGGTGCATCACGCCGATCGGCACCTCGGTAAGGGGGCTGTGGGAGGGGCTTCAGCGACGCGAGTCGGCCGTCCGCAGGATCGACCGGTTCGACCCGACGCAGTTCCGCACCCACATCGCCGCCCAGGTCGACGACTTCGATGCGCACGACTTCATGGACCGTTCCCGAGCCAAGCGGATGGATCGCTTCGCCAGCTTCTCGGTCGCCGCGGCCGGGATGGCGCTCGAGGACGCGGGCGTCAACGCCGGAGAGCTGGACCCCGAGCGGGTCGCGGTGCAGATCGGCTCCGCTCTCGGAGGCGTCGTCCACGCCGAGGAGCAGTACAACCGCTACCTGACGCAGGGGGTTCGCGCGGTGAGCCCGCTACTCGCGCTTTCGGTCTTCGGCGGCTCCGCGTCGTGCAATATCTCGATCGAGTTCGGCTTCACGGGTGCCAATGCGACGAACTCGATGAGCTGCGCGTCGGGCGCGATCGCGATCGGCGAAGCGTGGCGCCTGATCCGTGACGGCTCGGCGGACGTGGCCCTCGCCGGGGGAGTCGAGGCCCCGCTCTCGCCGCTCAGCTATGGCGCGTTCGCGATCCTGCGAGCGATGTCCACACGCAACGACGATCCCGCGCACGCATCCCGCCCCTTCGACGTGGACCGGGACGGGTTCGTGATGGGCGAGGGCGCGAGCGTCCTGGTCCTCGAGGATCTGGAGCGTGCCCGTGCCCGCGGTGCCCGGATCTATGCCGAGCTCGGCGGCTACGGCACGACCACCGATGCCTTCCACATGACCGCCCCACGTCCCGACGGCCAGCAGGCCGCCCGGGCGATGCGCCTCGCGATGGCGACCGCCGGCGTCGAACCGACGGAGATCGACTACGTCAACGCCCACGCCTCCTCGACCCCACTCAACGATTCCACCGAGAGCCGCGTGATCCGCGAGGTGTTGGGTGAGCATACGCAGAGCGTGGCCGTCAGCGGGACCAAGGGATATCACGCACACTCGCTGGGCGCCACCGGCGCGATCGAGGCGGCGATAACCTCGCTCGCGATTCACCACGGCTGGATTCCCCCCACGCTCAACCTCGAAACGCCGGATCCCGAGTGCGACCTGCCATACACGAACGGCACGGGAGACACCCGGACGGTCCGTCACGCGATCTCCAACTCCTTCGGCTTCGGCGGAATCAACGCAGCTCTCGTTTTTTCCACTCCCGAGATCGCTGTGACGCCGCCGTAACAAAGTTGGAACCAAACCAGAGTAGCCTCACTATTAGGTTCCGTGAGCGAGAAAAACCGGGCGCGGGTACCGGAAAGTTTCTCCCTTCAGGTGACTTTTTCCCTTTACAGCTCCTTGATCCACGGTAATATTGTGTGGGTTATGAACGGACTTATCGGGGACAGGCACCTGTCAGTGTAGCCAGGGGCGGCGAGCGTCGGACACCGACGGGGCTCGCGGCCCTTTGTTTTTTCATCTCAACGAGCCGAACCTATGTTTTTCAGCTCCCGAGCCCTGGACTCGTTTGATCAGTACCTGCACGACGTTGAAAAATATCCCCTCATCGACGATCCCGAGCTGGAACGCGCTATCGCACGGCGGGCCCGCAGTGGGGACAAGGAGGCCGCGGAGCGTCTCGTAACGGCGAATCTCCGCTTCGTGATCTCCTATGTTAAGAAGTACCAGGGACGCGGGTTGGGCCTCGCGGAGCTGGTCTGCATCGGGAATGAGGGGCTGCTGAAGGCGGTCAAGAAGTTCGATCCGGAGAAGGGCGTAAAGTTCATCTCGTACGCGGTGTGGTGGATCCGTCAGACGGTGCTGCAGGCGCTGGCGGAGCAGACACGGTCGGTACGAATCCCCCTGAACCAGAATTCGAACCTCGTCCGTCTTTCGCGAACGGAAACGGCGCTGACACAGACCCTGGGTCGGTCGCCTACCGATCAGGAGATCGCGGAGGAGATGGCGGAGCCGATCGACACGATCCGGGCACTCCGCCGGGTGGCCGCGAGCGAGCTCTCGCTCGACGCCCCTCTCGATCGCGGCGATCGTGACTCCTCGTCGTTCGGCGAGCGCTTCGCGGGCGCCGAGGCGGAGGAGATCGAGGAAGAGGTCGAGTCACAGGCCCGACGCGACTTCCTCGAGAGGATGTTCGAGAAGTACCTCACCGAGCGCGAGCGGAAGATCCTCTACCTCTACTACGGGCTCGACGAGGGCGAGGAGCGGACGTTGGAAGAGATCGGGATGCTGCTCGGAGTCACTCGCGAGCGGATCCGGCAGATCCGGAACCGCGCGTTCGAGAAGCTTCGGGAGAGTCCGGACGGCGCCGCCCTCGAAGGCTTCTGGGCGATCCCCTGACCGACCGGCGGGCCGGAGAGAAGGGGGTGGGTTCTCACGCAGAACCCGCCCCCTTTGCATACCCGCGCCTACCGCAGGCTCATAGTCCGATTTCGAAGAGGAGACCGAAGCCGGCCAGGTACGCAGTCACGCGGGCGAAGTAGCCGGTGAGAAGCAGACCGCTGAAGACGAGCAGCAGTGCCCCCAGCCCGCCCTGGACGCGCGGCGACCGTGCCGCCCGAACAGAGAACCGATCGACGAGCCAGCCGAGTGCGACGCCGATGAAGAGGAATGGCGTGGCGAGGCCGGCGGTATAGACGGTCAGCAGAATGACCCCCTCGACGAGCGTCTCCGGGAAGGTTCCGTACAGGAGGATCTCGGCGAGGACGGGTCCGATGCAGGGAGTCCAGGCAGCGGCGAACCCTGCACCTCCGGCGAGCGCCGCCACCCCCGCGGCGGCCGTCCACCGCCGCCCGCCGGCTCGGCCTGCCAAGGTCGAGGAGAGGGACCTGCCGAGCAGCGCGAGCCCCAGAAGCCCGATCGCCACCGCACCAGCGGCCTCGAACAGCGAAAGCCTGGCCCTGATCCAATCGCCGGCGAAAGTGGCCGTCGCCGCGGACAGAACGAAGAGCAGACCGAAGCCGAGGAGAAACAGGAGAGCATACCGCACGGTCGAAGAAGGCCACCGGCCGGTTCGGCCCCCTTCCTCCGAGAGGGATATCCCGGCGATCAGGACCCCGTAGCCGGGCACGATGGGCAGGACGCAGGCGGAGGCGAAGGACAGCAGGCCGGCGACGAACGCGAGCCAGTATGGAACGCCGCCCCCCTCGATCACCGCACCCTCGGTCGGCGCGCGCAGACGTTAGCGGTGTGCCCCCGGCCACCCGGCACGGCGGCACATCCTCGCGCGTATGTACGCCGCATGGATCGGGTGACGAGAGGCACCGTCTAGTGGGGGAGGCGGGGCCGGAGCTGTCCGTACGTCCAGGTCCCAACCAGCGCCGATGCCAGAACGAAGAGAAAGGGTCCGATGCCGTAGCCGATGAGGGCGAGGATCGGCCCGGGGCAGGCGCCGGTGAGCGCCCATCCAACGCCGAACGTCGTCCCGCCCGCGGCATACCTGATCCCCTTTCCCATCGTCTTCGGTGGCACCGAGATCGGCTCTCCCGCGATCGTGCGCATCCGCGCCCGTCGGATGACGTACATCGAGAGCGCAGCGACGGCGACCGCGCTTCCGAGGATGCCGTACATGTGGAACCCCTGGAAGCGGAACATCTCCTGGATACGGAACCAGGAAACGACCTCGGACTTGATCAGCATGATGCCGAACGCGGTGCCCAGCAGCAGATAGACGAGGAGGCGCCCGAGCGTATCCCGGGTTCCTCGCGCGGGCTCCGTCTCCGAGATGGGCGGAAGGCCGGCGGTGGTCGGTGTTGTCATCCTCGCCTCCTCAGAAGATCAGTGGAAAGAGGAGGTGGATCGAGATCAGCCCGCCTGCGAAGAAGCCGATCACGGCGACGAGCGACGGAAGCTGAAAGGCCGCCAGCCCGGCGACCCCGTGCCCCGACGTGCACCCGCCCGCGTACGCGGTGCCGAACCCGACCAGGAAACCGCCGACCCCCAGCATCACGAGACCTCTCGCGGTCGGTATCGCACCCCATGAGAAGATCTCGGAGGGTACGAGGCCGGAGAAGTCGGTGATGCCGAGCTGCGTCAGGTCGGCACGGGTCGCCGACGAAATCGCGACGGGATCGGGCGAGGCGAGGAACGTCGCGGCCAGAAACCCCCCGATCAGCACGCCGAGTGCGAACGCGAGGTTCCAGCCGCCGGCGCCCCGCCAGTCGTAGCGGAAGAAGTCCGCCCGCGCCGGAAGGCATGCGGCGCAGGCATGCCGGAAGTTCGACGAGATGCCGAAGAGACGGTTCCCGACGAGCAGGAGCAGCGGCACCATCAGCCCGATCAGAGGGCCCGCAACGTACCAGGGCCAGGGACGGGAGAGGAATTCGATCATCTTTCAGTCGTCTCCGCAGGAGTCAGTTCGGACGTGCAGGTCGCCCGGACCTCCATGGTTGGATTATCGCCCGTGGAGGATCTTCGACAACTACCTCGGCCACGCCGGCGCGTCAAGGGGAGACCAGGCGTGGACAGGGCGCGGTCTACTCGACCACCATCCCGAACATGTCCGCGACCCGCCGCTCGAGGGCGGTCAGTTGCGGCTCGATGTCGACCGTGCGGTCGAGCACGTGGACGTCGAGCCGGTCCCCCTCCTGCCGCGCCGTCAGCGTTCCCGGAAAGAGCCCTACGATCGCGACGAAGAACGTCCTGGCGGGTCCGTCCGGCAGGGTCGTCGCAAACGCGATCGTTCCGGGATCGAGGTCGGCACGGATCCGCACGGCACGGAGGGCGACGTCCACTCCACCGCGGATCGAGTAGCCCAGGAAGAACGGCAGGAACCGCAGCGTGCCGCCGGGACTCAGCCGAAACAGGCCCCGCGGTATGGCCGCCATGCTCGCGAGGGCAACGAACACGACGATGGCGAGCGCCAGCGGCCACGTACGCAAGTCACCCACGGTCAGAACCACCCAGACCGCCGCGGCGAAGAGAACCCGCACGAGGAAGCTCCGGACGAGACCGCCCGAAGCCCCGCGCTCCCGTGGTCCTGGAACCATCTTGGGGCTGCTCACCCGAAGCCCCCGGCGATGAGGACGAGCAGCGCCGCCGTGAGCAACAGGAGGAGGGCGGATCCGGCCGCCCACCGGGTGAGTCGGAGCTCGAGCCGGATCAGGGCGTCGCCCGAATCGCTCTCGGAGTAGAGCCGGTACCAGCGTCTCGCGAGTCCCGGTACGAGCCCGGGCCGGGCGATCGGCTCGAGCAGGCGGTCGTGCATGGTCGTCGAGCGCAGCCATGCTTCAACCGGGCCGAGGATGTCGCCAGGCGCTATCATCGGCCGATCCGCGACCCTGGACAGCTCCTTCCAGCGCCGCGCCAGCAGCCAGCAGAGGGCGACGGTGCCCACGACGGGGAGCGTATCGAGCAGCACCGAGTCCGGATATGCGAGCGCCGGCGGCGCGCCCGAGCCGACCGGATAGATCCTCGGGAGGGTCCAGAGAGAAACGGCGGATCCGCCGAGCAGCACCACCCAGGGCGCCCAGAGTCCGGCGCTGAAGGAGTGGGAATTCTCGTCCCCCCGAGTCGCCACGGTAACGACCAGGAAACGCAGCATGAGCAGCGTGGTCGCCGCCGCGGAGAGCGGAATGAGGAGATCCAGCCAGAGCGGCCACGGTTCCGGTGCCAGTGGCATCATCGCCTTGAGCTGGTGCTTGGCGAGGTGTCCGCTCGTCAACGGCACGCCCGCGAGGGTGAGCGCGGATAAGGTGAGGCCGAAGATCACCGCCCTCTGCATCATTGGGCTCTGACCTCTGGCGCCGACGATTCCCGCACCGAGAAAGAGCGCCGCCTTCGCGAGGCCATGGTGTGCCGCAAAGAGGGTTATGGCGGCGATCATCGGAACGGCGGCGGCCGGAACCGCCAACGCCACTCCCACGCCCATATTCATCAGCCCCATCTGACTGATGCTGGAATAGGCGAGCACCGTCTTCGACTCGATCTGCGTCACCCCGACCAGGACCCCGAAGAAAGCCGCCAGGAGCCCCAAGGCGATCAGCGTGGTTCCCCATCCCGGCAGCGCGATCTCGCCGAGGGGCAGGAAGCGTAGCCAACCGAGCACTCCGGCGTTGATCATGCTGCCGCTCAGAACGGCGCTCGCCGGTGTGGGGGCGACGGGGTGAGCCAGTGGCAGCCAGACGTGCAGCGGCACCGCACCGGCTTTGATCGCGAAGCCCAGCAGAAGACAGAGTGTCGTGACACCGACCGCTCCCGAGCTCGCGACACCCGCCGGGATCGCGGCGATCTCGTTCGTCCCGGCGGCCCTCGCGGCGAGCAGCAGTCCGACCAGGAGAATCGCCTCACCCGCAACCGCGAGAACGAGGTAGACGTGGCCCGCGCGCCTCGCCGTCGAATCTCTCCTGTAAACGATGAGCCCGTAGCCCGCGAACGTCATCAGCGCGAAGAAGAAGTAGAAGCTGATGGCGTCTGCAGCGACGGTGACGCCCAGGTTTCCCGACATCGTCACGAGGAAGTAGAAGAGGAAGCGTTTTCTTCCCGGCCCGTCGATGTAGCCGCGCGCGTAGACACCGGCAGTGGTCCAGAGCAGCGCCGCGACGATCAGGAAGATCCTCCCGACAGGGTCCAGCTCGAAGCGCGAGCCGATCAGCAGCCAGGGCAGCTCGATCTCGGGGAAGTCGACCGGCACCGCAGACAGGAGCAGCGCGGGCAGCGCCGCCCAGGGAGCGACGGCCCTCGCGACGGCGCCCGGGCGGCCCCGCAGGAAGAGCAGTGGCGCGGCGAGGAATGGGGCGGAAACGGCGAGGAGCAGCCCGAGCGTGGTCATGGTCCGTAGATCTCCCCGACCGCCAGTCGAACGAGCCAGAGCGGGCTGAAGGGCAGCCCCGCCGCGATGCCGGCCGCGATCGAGAACGCCGCGGTGGCGAGCGCCGGAACGAGGAGCATTCGATGCGTCTCGCGTACAGGTCGCGGCACCCACTCGGCGGGAGCCGGCCGGAACCAGGCGGCTCCAACGATGGGCAGGAAGTAGAGCGCATTGAGGACGCTGCTGACGGCCAGCACTCCGACCACCCACCCCTGCCCCGCCTCGAGCGCCCCCAGCCCGAGATACCATTTCGTCACGAACCCCGCGACCGGCGGGATACCGATCATTCCGAACGCTCCGACGGTGAACGCGGCCATCGTGAGCGGCATCCGCCTACCGATGCCATCCATCTCGCTCACCCGTTGGACGCCGAGGGTCTCCGAAAAGATACCGGCGCAGAAGAAGAGCGTCGCCTTCATCATCCCCTGGTGCAGCAGGTGGACGAGTCCACCCGCCGTCGCGACCGGCCCCACGATCGCTATGCCGAGCGTGATATAGGAAAGCTGGCTGACGGTCGAGAAGGCGAGCCGGCGCTTCAGGTCGTCCTGGGCGAGCGCCCGCACCGAGCCGTAGACGATGGTGAACGCGGCGATCGCAGCCAGCGGCGTGAGCAGGCCGAGCGACGCGGCCACATTCGCACCGTAGACGTCGTGCACGACCCTGACGATGCCGAACGCGCCCGCCTTGACCACGGCGACCGCGTGGAGAAGGGCGCTGACCGGCGCCGGGGCGACCATCGCGATCGGGAGCCAGCCGTGGAGCGGGAAGAGGGCGGCCTTCACCGCGAGCCCACCGACCAGGAGGCAGAAGATCAGGCGAAGCGTGCCCGGCCGTTCTACGGCCAGCGCCGCGAGCGAGCCACCCGTCACGAAGTCGAGCTGCCCTGCCGCAGAGTGGAGCCACACGATGCCGAGGAGGAGCAGCACCCCACCGGTCAGCGTGTAGAGCAGATAGACTCGCCCGGCCTCGAGTGCCTCGCCCGTCCCGCGATGGACGACCAGCGGATAGGTGACCACCGTCAACATCTCGTAGAAGACGAAGAAGGTGATCAGATTGCCGGCGAGCGCGATTCCCATCGTCGCCGTCACGCAGAGGCTGAAGAACCCAAAGAACCGGCTCCGGTTGGGAGACCCCTCGAGATAGCCGATGGCGTAGAATGTCGTCACGAACCAGAGCAGCGCGGAGAGAGCGACGAAGAGCAGCGAGAGGTAATCCGCCTGCAGAACGATCGAGAGGTCCCCCATGAAGGGAAGCCGCGCCTCGAACTCGTAGCCGCGAAAGCTTCCCCAGAAGATCACCCCGACGAGGATCAGCTTCAGGGTTGCGCCGCCGATATTGAGGACGGTTCTGAGCCCGACCTGTTCCTCGTCGAGCGGGAAGATCAGCGCGGCCGTCAGCAGGGAGACGCCCAGCAGGGCCTGCGGCATCCAGAAGGTCCAATTCATCGCTCAGCTCCCTCCGAAGGGGAAGCCGATCCGCAGCAGCTCCAGCGGCTCCGTCACCCGGAGCCCGAGGACCAGGGCCGCGAACGCGAGCGCGAAAGCCGCGTACTCCATCGAACGGGGGACGGGCTTCATCTCGACGTCGTGATCGCTGCCGGCCTGCGAGAGCTCCTGCCCGAGCACGAGAAAGACGTACCCGGCGGTCAGGATGCCTCCCAGGAGCATCACGATGGCCCACCACCACTGGCCGCTGGCGAACGCCGCCGACAGCAGCAGCCATTTCGCGACGAAGCCGCCGCTCGGCGGCAGACCGATCAACGTCATACCGGCGATGCCGAACGCGTACGTCGTCACCGGTAGCTGCCTCGCGATACCGCTGATCCCGACGATGCGGTCGCTTCCGAGCGCCTGAACGATCGTACCCGCTGCGAGGAACATCGCCGCCTTGGCGAGGGCGTGGGAAATGGCGTGGTAGACTCCGCCATTCCACGCCGATACGCCCCACGCGTCCGCGCCGCCGGCGGTCGCCATGGCGCTGGTCACGAGCGGGAAGAGCAGGAAGAGGTAGCCGACCTGGGCGACGGTCGAGTAGGCGATCATCACCTTGAGGTGCTGCTGACGCAGCGCCTGGAGCGAGCCCCAGACGATCGCCGTCGATCCGAGAATGCCCAGGAGCTGTCCCGCCGACACCGACGCGATCGGGGCGAACACGCTCGTCCAGAGCCGAAGGAAGAGATAGAACGAGCCCGTGACGACCAGTGACGAGAGTAGCGCGCTGACGGGCGCCGGGGCGGCGGCGTGTGCACGCGGCAGCCAGAAATGCAGCGGGAAGAGCGCGGTTTTCAAGGCGAGCGCCCCGGCGATCAGGGCCGCCGCCAGATACGCGGCGGGCTCGGGAACCAGACGGGCGCCAAGCATCGCCATGTCGAGCGTCCCGTAGGCACCGTACAGCAGGGCCACCCCGAGCAGATAGAACATCGATGCGAGGAACGCCGCGAGGAGGTAGCGCATCGCCGCGGCAAGGCCGCTCTCCTCGCTACCGATCGCCACGAGGGCCACGGCTGCGAGCGTCATCAGCTCGAGGACCACGTACAGGTTGAAGACGTCGCCGGAGAGGAACAGGCCGTTGAGCCCGCCCCAGAGAAGCAGTGCCAACGGCCAGAACCCCGCCGCGGCGTGCGCCTCGCCAGCTTGCTTCCGGAAGTAGCCCACCGCGTAGACGCAGACCGGCAGCACGACGGATGCGGAGGTGAGCAGCATCACCGCGGAAAGGCCGTCCGCCCTGAGGGCTATGCCGACCGGTGCGGCCCAGTCCCCGAGCGGGTACGAGAGGAACCCGCGCCGCCCGACGGTCCAGGCCACGCCGATGGAGGAAGCCGCCGTCAGTGCTGCGGTCGCGGTGCCGATCAGCGGAGCGGAGCGTCGAGTGATGAACGTGAGGAATGCCCCGATCAGCGGCAGCAGGATCGGCGTGAGGATCATTCGAGATCCCCCTCGGTGAGTCCCGAGCGGCCCATCCGCGCGTGAAGCCGTCGCGCGATGGCGACTCCGAACGCCGAGACGCTCACCGCTACGACGATGCCGGTCAGGACGAGCGCTTGCGGCAGCGGATCGGCGAACGCAGGCCCTTCACGGTAGGCCAGCGCGATCAGAAGAAGAAAGACCCCTCCTCCGATGACGTTCATGGAGAGGATCTTCTGGACCAGGTGCGGCCGGGTGAGCGCGCCGTGGACCCCCGCGGCGACGAGCGCAGCGGCGCCGATGGCGTAGATCGCGAAGGTGGTCATGGTGCGCGACGCTCGTCACCGCCGCCTGTGCGTCCGACAGAGAAGAGCAGAGCCAGCGTCGCACCGATCGAGATCGCGACGAACGTCTCGATCAGCAGGACAGCCAGACCCGCCGACGAGCCGCGATACGAGAGGAACGAGCCGCCGGCTGCCATCGCGACCAGGCCGACCACGATGAAGACGCCGAAGCCGGCGGCAAGCGCCGCGCGCAGGGCGGCCGGTCGGAGCCGGTCGAGTGGCGAATTGTCGGTCAGGGTCAACAGCACCCCCAGGGCGCCCAGCACGGCGCCCGCCGGAAACGCCCCACCGGGCGCATGGCTTCCCTGCAACAGCAGGTACGCCGCGACGAGAACGCCGAGGGGCGTCAGTAACGCCGTGGCGCCGGCGGCCACCTGGGGAGGCGCACCACCCGCGACACGCCCCGAAACGCGCAGCTCGCCGAGCGAGAGCACGGCCGCCGCCGCGGCGAGCAGCACCGCGACTTCGAGCAAGGTGTCGTACGCCCGATAGTTGAGGAGCACGGCCGTGACCGGATGTTCGACGCCGGACTCACCCAGGCTGTTTGCGAGACGCGCCGGCAGCTCCGCCGTGCGTTCCTCGACGGTCACGAACGTGACCGCGAGAACGGCCATGAACGCGAGAGAGGCGGCGGCCGCAACGTATCGTTCCCACCGCCGAGTGGCGCCGGTGGGGGGAGGGCCGTCGCCGATCTGCCGCGCCGCGTCCAGCAGCATCGCGCCGGTGATCCCCGCGCCGATCGCGGCTTCCGCGATGGCGAGGTCCGGTGCCTCGAGTCGAACCCAGACGAGGGCGAGGAGCAGGCCGAAGACGATGTACAGAATGACTCCGGCGAAGATCTCCCGCGCGTGGATCGCCCTGAAGGCGGTAACGACGACCGCCGCCATGAGGAGGAGGTCGAGCAGGATCTCCAGGGTCACCGCGCCCGCTCTCCCTCCTCATCCCGACGGCGGCTGGCCCCCGCCACGAGGATGCACGTCGTGGCGCTTCCGAGCAGCACCACCGACCAGATGAGCAGGAGCTTGAGTGCGGCGACGATGGAGTTTGCCTGGAAGACCAGCGCAAACACGATGATCCCGAGCCCGAGATTGTCCGCCTTCGTCACCGCATGCAGTCTGGACAACGTGTCGGGAAAGCGGACTATGCCCACCGTACCGGCGAGAAAGAAGAACGCGCCGAACAGCAGGAGGACGCCCGTCACGACGTCGGCGAAAATCATTCGTCGGTCTCCCCGGTCCAGGAGCCGTGCACGAAGGCGGCGACGTTCACGACCGCGAGAAGGGCGGCCACGAGCGCCACATCACGGACGGCCGGAGCGTCGTAGGCCTCGGCCAGGAGAAGGAGTATCGCGACGCCGGTCGTGCCGAAGAGCTGCGCCGCGAGGAGCCGGTCTGCCGGTCGCGGTCCGCGCACGATCCGCTGCATCCCACCGAGGAGCGTCACGAGAAGAAATATGGAGGTTCCGAGGAAGAGCTGGCTCATCAATTTTCTCCGGTCCGAAGGAGAGCTGCTCCGGGTGGGCGCCGACGAAGGGCGACAACCCGGCCGCCGTCGCCGTCAGGCTCGCTCTGATGATGGGCGAAACGCGTACCGCGGGGAAGGCCCGTAAGGCCCGCCCCGCGGTTCAATTTTCTACGCCGTTCCCCCTCCGAAGCGAGCCGGGCTCCCTGGCGTCGGGCCACGCGGCTCGTTCGTCGCCTCCGGCCGGATGCGGACGGAATCCGCAAACTACGGGTCAGGGCCCGTGTCGCACCATCATTCCCGATAGCGTGATCATCACCACCAGCACGGCGGCCCCGACGCCCAATCCC
>JBBDRR010000172.1:0-26159 GCA_040905395.1 Gemmatimonadota bacterium | reverse complement strand
GGAATGGACGCCGGTGCGCATATCGCCGACGGGGTCGACGTCGAGTCGGGGATCCCCGTGCGCTCGCTCTACGGCCGTACGCAACAGCCGACGCCGGCGATGCTCCGCGACGTCGACGTGCTGCTCTTCGACATGCTCGACATCAGCGCAAGGACGTACACGTACATCTGGACGATGACGCTGGCGATGGAGGCGGCCGCGGAGGCGCGGCTGCCGTTCATCATTCTGGACCGACCGAATCCGGTCACCGGTCGGATCGGCGGACCCCTGCCGACGCTGGCCGGTCTACGAACGGGGCCGAAGATCACCGGCCACTATCCGGTCCCCTTTCGGCACGGGATGACTCCGGGTGAGGTCGCTCGCTACGTCAACTCCGAATATCGTATCGGAGCCGATCTGCGAGTGGTGCCCGTGGAGGGATGGCGCCGCGCCGATTGGTACGATGCGACCGGTCTTCCCTGGGTGAATCCGTCCCCCAACATTCGCACGCTCGACGCGGCCTTGAACTTCGGCGGTCTCGGGACGCTGGAGGCTACGGCTCTCTCGCTCGGGCGCGGCACGACGGAGCCGTTTTCACTGGTAGGCGCCCCCTGGCTGAACGTCGACGAGTTGCTCGGACGCCTGCGAAACCATACGCTCGACGGCGTCCGGATCGAGGCGACGAGGTTCACGCCATCAGGGGAGGGCTGGATGCAGTTCCGCGGGCAGACGGTTCCGGGGATCCGGCTCCGGATCACGGACCGTGAAAGCTACGACCCGTCCTATCTCGCACTGGTGCTGCTGAGCGAGATCTATCGCCTGCATCCGCGGCAGCTCGGGATGCGTGAGATGAGGCACATTCTCGACGACTGGACGACCGACGAGATTCGCCGCGGCGTCGACCCGGGCAACATTGCGGCGCGGTGGGCCGAGGCCGGGCTGGAGTGGGAGCGTCGGACGGCCGAATATCGTCTGTACGACTGAGCGCCACCCGGTGGCGTGACCAAAGAGGTTGCAGCCCCGCTCCTTCCGCTGGATTATTCGGTATTCGCCGGAAGCAGAACTCCCTCCACCAGAGCCGATCATGAACAGCTATCGTTCAGCCGTGACCGTCGTTCCGCTTCTCCTCGCCCTCGTGGGGACGCCTGGCGGCGCCCAGGAGTTGCCGATCGCGCAACCGGACGCGCTCGGGATGTCGAATACCCGTATCGAGCGGCTGACTACCGCGCTGGAGGACTACGTCGATCAGCGGGCGCTCGCCGGCGCCGTTGCGCTGGTCGCGCGAAACGGACAGATCGCATACCTGGAGGCGGTGGGCGAGCGGGACCTGGAAGCCGGCGATCCGATGGAGGTGGACGACATCTTCCGGATCGCTTCCCAGACGAAGATGATCGTCAGCGTCGCGACCATGATCCTGCAGGAGGAAGGGAAGCTCCTGTTGTCCGACAGGGTGGGAGACTATCTCCCGGCGTTTCGTTCGAACACGGTGGCGGTGCCGCGCGACGGGGGAGGATACGACGTGGTGCCGGCACGGCGGCCGATCACCGTACGCGACCTGTTGACGCACACGTCCGGGCTGGACTACGGGAGCGGGCCGGCAGCAGATCGCTGGGAGGCCGCGGGGATTCAGGGATGGTATTTCGCCGACCGCGACGAGCCGATCGGCGAGACGGTGCGGCGAATGGCTGCGCTCCCGCTCGCCGGACACCCGGGAGAGAGCTGGATCTACGGGTACTCGACCGACGTTCTCGGCGCGCTGCTCGAAGTGGCGAGCGGCCAGACGCTGGAGCAGCTCGTCACAACGCGTATCCTCCGGCCGCTCGGGATGAATGATACCCACTTCTACCTCCCGCCTGCCAAGCGCAACCGGCTCGTGACCGTCTACTCGGCGGGTGACGGGGGTCTCGAGCGCACGGCGGACTGCTGCGGAATGGTCAGCCAGGGAGCGTATGCGGACGGGCCGCGGCAAAGCTTCTCCGCCGGCGCCGGCCTACTCTCGACTGCCCGCGACTACGCGACCTTCCTCCAGATGCTGCTCAACGACGGAGAGCTGAACGGCCAGCGGATTCTCAGCCGGAAATCGGTCGAGCTGATGACGACCGACAACCTCGCAACGGCGGAGTTTCGGGGCGGGCAGGGGTTCGGGCTCGGGGTCTCGGTCGTGGAAGATCTCGGGGAGCGGGGAATCCCCGGCTCGATTGGCGAGTTCGGGTGGGGCGGAGCCTACCACTCGACCTACTGGGTGGACCCGGAGGAGGAGCTGGTCGTCGTCTACCTGACGCAGCTGCTGCCGGCGGGGAACATCGACGACCATGCCAAGCTGCGGGCGCTCGTCTATCAGGCGATCGTGGACTGACGCTCGCCATGTCGCGCTCGGCCACTGGAATCGTGCGGACGAACTCTCGCCCTGGACACCCATGCGTCTTTCCGTCGTCATCTCCCTTCTCGTCGCCGCGGCGGCGCACGCCATCCCGGCCGCCGCGCAGCTGACGCTGCCGAATCCATATCGTGTGGTCGATGAAGCGTGGGGCGACCTCCCGGAGGGAAGGACCTGGGGGGCGATAAGCGCGATCTACCCGGCGCCGGATGGCCACAGCATCTGGGTAGCCGACCGGTGTGGCGGGGGAAGCTGCGTCGGTCAGGAGTCGCTGCCGATGATCTTCCAGTTCGCGCTCGACGGCCGGCTGATGCAGAGCTTCGGTGCCGGTATGGCCGCCGTCCCCCACGGGATGACCGTCGATCACCAGGGCAACGTGTGGCTGGTGGACACCGCGTGGTTGGGATCGTCACGGGAGGGGGTAGGACACGTCGTGCGCAAGTTCAGCCCCGGCGGGGAGCTGCTGATGACGCTGGGCGAGTGGGGTCAGGCCGGCGACGAGCCGAACCGCTTCAACCGCCCCTCCGACGTTCTGGTCGCGCCGAACGGCGACATCTTCGTCGCCGATGGACACGACGCGACGGGTAACAACCGCATCGTGAAGTTCTCCGCCGATGGCCGCTTCCTGTCGGAATGGGGGAGAACGGGGGGCGATATCGGCGAGTTCCGCGATCCCCATGCCCTCGCGATGGACTCGCAGGGCCGCCTCTTCGTAGGAGATCGCGGAAATCACCGGATCCAGCTCTTCGATCAGCAGGGCACCCACCTCGCGACGTGGACCCAGTTCGGGAGCCCGAGCGGCTTGTACATCGATCGGAACGACATCCTCTACGTCGCTGATTCGGATTCGCGGGCCACGACCAATCCGGGGTGGCGTCGCGGTATCTACATCGGAAGCGCTCGGGACGGCTGGGTGACGGCCTTCATCCAGGATCCGGAGCCGAACCCGGACGACCTCGTGACGAGCGGCGCGGAGGGTGTCGCGGTGGACGCGCTCGGCAACCTCTACGGCGCCGAGGTAGGCCCGAGAACGCTCAGGAAGTACGAGCGGATCGATTAGCGCCCACAACAACCTGTCATCGCGAGCAACGTGAGGGATCTGCACTTCGTGCGGCGACGTCGCCGGAGGTGCGGATCCCTCGCTTGGCTCGGGATGACGAAGTGCTTCGACGGGCTGCCCGGGCGTCCTTCTTGCCTTCGGGAGCGTCATGAATACCAAACTTCCATTCATGGTGGCTCTCCTCGGCCTTGCCGGCTGCGGCGGCGTTCTGCCGACGCCATCGATCGAGCTGCTGGCGCATCCCGGCTTCGATACCTGGCGATACCCCGGCGACGAACTGATGAACAGTTGGCGCGGGGCCTCGCCATATCGGTGGATCGGCTACTACCTACCATCGCCGTGTCACAGGGATGCCTCCTTTTCCGGCAAGCGGCCGTTCCTCACCCAGACCGGGTGGGGAATCGCCGTGCTCTACGTGGGTCAGCAGACGTTCGAGGGTGAACCCCCGGCGGAGCTGACGGAGTCGACCCTGTGTTCGAGCATCCTTCTGACGGCAGAGAGAGGCGAGGCCGACGGCCGCGACGCGGTGCAGCGGGCAGCCGTGGAGGGGTTTCCCGCCGGCACGACGATCTTCCTCGATATCGAACGGATGCAGAACGTCGCGCCGGCGATGATCTCGTACTACGAATCCTGGTTGCGCACGGTCATCGCCGACGGCCGATACCGACCGGGGACCTACGCGCATCTGTCGAACGCCGCCGCACTCTACACGATCGCTCAGCGGGTGGTCGGCCCCGACCGCCAGGTACCGTTCTGGGTCGCCGGGGGATCCGACTTCTCTCTGGGCTCCCGCCCGGAAGACGTCGGATATCGCTTTGCGGCGATCTGGCAGGGAGTGCTCGACACCCGGCGCACGTGGGGTGGCAGGACGCTGGTGGTGGATGAGAACGTAGCCGGAAGCGGTTCTCCCTCGGCACCGACCGCGACGCTCACTCCCTGAACGCAGGAACGGACGCGAGGGGATCGCGTGTCCGTTCATTCAGGCAATTTAGGCCGCTAGCGGCCATCACATCGTCAAAAAGTTTACGAAATGTTCATGCGGCCAGTCCAAGCGTCGAGCAGAGCCCTCGTAGCTCGTAGTGGACGGCCCAGCTTCCGGGACATAGTCGGCTCGAAGTCGGCAACGCAGGTCGCGGGCATTGTGGGCCATGGCTTCGATGCGAAGGACGCGCTCGCCTTTCGTGTAGACCTTCAGAGACAGACGCGCGAAGCGGATGCGCAGAGTGGTCGGGTCGCACGCAGGGGTCTCGAGTGAGACCTCAAGCCGGAGCCCGGGGCTGGCCCTTCTGCCTGCGGGGTCGGGTTCTGCGCCCGAAGAGGGTCTTCACCGTTCGCTGTGGTCAGGTCAGCGAAATAAATACCCCTTGCCAAGATAGGGCCAGCCGGTATCGTACGGGAACGGTCGGGTGTGCGGAGATAGAACGCACCGGCCTACCGAAAAGCTAGTTAGGCCAGATCGACTTCGGGCGAACTCCATGGGTGATGCATTGGGGACAGCGAAGCTCAAGGCGGAGAGAACCTACAATGCCGCGGCGGATACCTTCGACGCGGAACCGCTGGCATTCTGGGATCGGTATGGGCAGCGGTCTGTCGAGCGCCTGAGGCTCGGAAACGGAGCGCACGTCCTGGACGTGTGTTGCGGTACGGGGGCCTCCGCTCTGCCTGCCGCGCAGGCAGTTGGCCCGGAAGGGAGAGTAATTGCGATCGACCTCGCCGAAGAGCTCCTTCAGCTCGGCCGCGCAAAGGCGACGGCGGGCGGACTGCACTGCTTGGAGTTCCGGCGCGGAGACATGACGGCCCTGGATTTTCCAGACAGCGAGTTCGACGCTGTCGTCTGTGTATTCGGCATTTTCTTCGTCCCAGACATGGAAGCACAGGTCGAAGAGCTGTGGCGGTTAGTGAGGCCTGGCGGACAGTTGGTGGTCACGACATGGGGACCAGGTATCTTTTCGCCGGCGTACGAGATCTGGCTCGCCGCCGTACGTCGAGTGCGTCCCGATCTCTACTCGGCATTCAATCCTTGGGACCGGATTACGACGCCGGCAGCGGTCCGCAAACTGTTTGTCGACGCGGGTATTCCGCATGCCGAGATCGTCGCTGAGGAGGGTTATCAGGATTTGCGCACGCCAGACGACTTCTGGACCATCGCACTGGGCAGCGGCCTGCGGTGGACGATCGATCAGATGGGTGCAGAGGCGGCGAGCGACGTCAAGCAAGAGATTCTCGCCACGCTCTCCGCGATGCGCACCGAGCGCGTCGCAACAAATGTGATTTACGCAGTGGCAAAGGCAGGATCGGGCTGAGCCATCGGCATGATGGGTGACAGAGTTCACGGGATGATGAGTAACACCTCGGTTCAGTGCAGTCGCTAGCGACTCCGGGCCACGAAGGCGTTCGCCGCATCGAGCTCTTCACGACCGCCGTCCGCAGCGGCCATCAGCCGAAGGTACTCCGTGTAGCGGGTGCGGGCGGCGTCCGTGTCCCCCGCCAGCTCCGCTGCGCGCGCTGCCCCGAATACCAGGCGCGCACGGTTCGGCTCGCTCTCCAGCGCGGCGACGTAAGCCTGTTGCGCTTCCGCGGGCCGGTTAATCTCCAGCAGGAGATCTCCCAGGAGCTCGCTGGCGGCGACGATCGGGCCGGGCGCGACGGGGTGCTTGTCGATGCGCTTCTCGATCTCGGCCGCCTCGCGGATGAGCCGCAGAGCGTCGTCGGACAAACCCCGCGCATGGGCGATCCAGCCTGCGACGGCAAGTCGCTGCGCCTCCACCGCTTCACTCCAGTAGGCTTCGCTGCTCTGCCGTAGCGCGTCCCTTATTCCGGCGAGTGCCCTCACCTCCTCCCCGGCGGGGCCCGGATCGCCGCTGCGCGCCGCCCCGAGCCCCCGCGCGAAGTGCGAGATCGCCTCTCCCGCGCGGAAGCCCGGCGAGGAGCGAACGGGAAGCGACGCGGCCTCGCCCCAGCGGCCCCGCTCGAGGGCGTATCGCGCAGGGATGGCCGCGAAGGCGTAATCGGTGGCGATCGACGGCTCCGCGCTGGAGTTCCTGACATCGTCAAGAACGGCCAGGGCGAGCGCATCCTGGCCTTTCTGAAGGTGCGCGTATGCGAGGTAATCCCAGGCGTGGGCGCGATCGAACGAGACGTCCGTCATTCCCTCCGCCCGCTCGTACGCGAGCGCCGATTCCGCCGATGCGTTGTTCGCTCGGATCGACTCGTCCCACATCCCGAGCCGAGTGAAGATGTGCGAGGGCATGTGCTGCGCGTGTGGAACGGAGAGGGCGATCTCGCCATACCGGAGCGCCGCGGCCTGTCCCAGATGAGCGGTGGCCGGCGTGTCGTACGTGTGAATCATGTAATGGGCCAGGCCAGGGTGGTCCGGCCTTTCGTCCAGGAGCGCCTCCAGGATCGTCCCGGCCCGCTTCTGACGCTCGAAGCTGCGGTCACTCGCCGGCGTGTTGGCGCTAACGGCCAGCGCATAGAAGATCGCGGCTTCGGGATCATCGGGATGCCGCTCCTGGAGCTGCCGCATCTCCTCCTCGTACGCCCGAGCGCGGCTCGCGTAATCGTTCGTCTCGGCGTCGGCGAACAACGTCCGAACGGCCGCAACATAGCCGCGCTCCCGCTCGGTGGGTGCGTTCAGCGCTGCCGCGCGCTCGGCGGCGGCGAGCCCCGCACCAGCCGCATCGGGACTGGGTAGTCCGGCGAACCAGTTCCCCCGGTGCACGAGCGCCTTCCCCCAGTAGGCCATCGCGCACGTCGGATCCGCCTCCGCCACGGCGTCGAACGCACGCGCCGCTTCGGGCCACCAGAACGAGTGCAGCAGCGCGAGCGCACGTCCGAAGCGCACCTGCGCCTCCGCATTGCACGAGATCTGAAACTCGACACTGCCGAGCCGCTCCTGCGGGCCTCCGGCCGCCTGCTGGTGCCGCTGTCCCTCGAGCGCTGCCGTGGGGCTCAGCGGCGCGACGAGGAGCGGGAGAAGGGCGGTGAACCGACGGCGCATACGCATGAACGGCCTCCATGCTGCGGATTACCGACCCGGATCGGACACATCGCGTACAGCCCAGCCATCAACATGCGTCTCCAGGCGTGAAACGAAAAGGATCTTGCTATCGGAGCAACCCTTACATCCACTCACCCGTCCGGCTTTCCGAGCAGCGTCCGCAGCAGCGCTCAGGATCGGATTGAAGGGCTGCTCGCCGGCCACCTCGCGCACGGCCTGCCGAGCTCCGTACCGCTATGGTTCGGATGCGCAGCGATGAAGGGAACGCGGCCGTCTTCTGGAGTCGCACCGCCGTGGAACGAGCGGTAGCCTTCCGGACCGAAGTAGAAGCGGCCGTCGATCGATGGCTTCCCCAGCGCGTCCCCGGAATCAGATCACCGGCCCGCTCGCCGAACGGCCCCTCCGCGAGCTCCACCCGGTCCTCCCCCCCGGATCCCACAGCCAGTGCGTGCCGCCGCGCGCCGCTACCTCGAACTGCGTCGCTTCCTCTGCGCGCGTCGCCGTCGCCCGTGTCGGGCGGCGGACGGGGCGTCTCCATCCGCGAGGACCCGGGGCGGACGGGAGGTGGACGGTCGGCCATCGGGATCCGGGGACGTGGACGGGCGCCGCGGCGGGCCGGGATGACCGGGAGCTGAAGGCGGATGAGGTCGCGAGTTATCTGCGTGGTGAGCACGAGGCGCCGTTCGGCATCGAACACCGCGGCACTCCGGACGAGTGTCGTCTCTGCAGGTGTTCTAGGCCGCTAGTTCGTAGCGCGATTCAGAGAGGCGGCCCGATCAGCGTCCGAGTAGCCGCAGGCAGTCATCATCTCCGCCGCGCTTTCGAACGCAGCGTGTCTCCCAGGCCTGCCACTCCCGCTCCGTGACGCCGACGTCGAGGGCGGCCTTGTGGAGGAAAGCGTAGTCGGCGGAAGCTCTTTCGTGGGGCGGAGCGGTGATGATGCGGGTAAGGAGGGAACGCATGCGCGCCTCGCCGATCGTCCGCTCGAGGGCGAAGAGTTGAAGGGGTGCGAAGCCGTAGCGGTAGCCGCCGACGTTGAAATCGTCGGGACCGGCTTCGTCCAGAGGGCGATGGTCGCTGACCGCGCCGGCACGCTCGTTCAGCGCCTCCAGGCCGGCACGGTAGTCGGACTCGCCGAGCAGCTCGCGAACAGCCTTGAGCTCCAGATAGGTGGCGAAGGGCTCGCCGAAGAGGTCGCGTTGGGCCGAGTGCGTTCCAATCTTCCAGCCGAAGTATCGGTGCGCGAGCTCGTGGGCGACGAAGCCGACTACGGCGCGGCGCGCAGGGGTGGCGGGTCCCTCGAAGATCTCGACGTACTCGGGAACCGTCATTCCGATCAGCACGAGCGCCGGATCGCTGAAGAAGCCCCATAGTCGCCCCTCCTTCGGCGCCCGCAGCGCATCGATCCGGATGATGTGCGGGTCCGCCCCGAAGGGGACGGTGAGATAGTCGCCGAAGAATCTCTGGATCCTGCGCAGCGTCGAAACGAAGGCGACGGCAGGCTCGGCCGGGACCGTCTCGCCGAGGATCAGCACACCGTCCACGCGCGACTCCGGCAGGTCACCGGCGAGGAGGAGCATCTCGCGTGGCTCACGCGACATGAATTCGCCCCTGGGACCGTCTGTCGCGCGCCCGCCGTTGACATAGATCCGCTCACACGCTTCGCAGTTCACGACGAGCCTGAACGCGAGCGCCTCCGCCGCGAGCCCGGTGGCGGGATCGTAGGGCGCCGGGTACCAGCGGGAGACGCCCCGGGCCCGCAGCGAGCGACCGTTGAAGGCGACGACGTTCGACGCGTCCTCGGTGCGGAATTCCCCCGACTCGATGTCGTAGACCGGATGGCTGCCGCCGTATTCGAGGCAGAGGGGCTCCGCCTCGCGCGAGGACCCCGAGCTCTCGGCTCGCATGAGCGTGTAGCGAAGGCCCTCGCCGCCCGGCTCCAGCGTCACGACGGTGGTGCGATCGTCGGCGCCGGTGATCCGCTTGATCGTGTACGCTCGGTTGAGAACGAAGGAGAGCGTGTCACCGCGGGCGGGCAGAGCGTTCAGGCAGACGTCGGCGGCGATCGCGCCTCTGGGCAGGTCGATCTCCACGGTGCCCGTCAGGACCGGTGCAGCCTGCGCGGAGAGGGCGGGCGGCGTCCCGCAGAGCGCGAGAAGGACGGCAGCGACCCGCAGCTCTCGACGGGCGGATGCCTTCGAGGGGCACTGCAACCGGCAGTCGTGACCATCGGAAAAGCTCATCGGGATCGCCATCGAAGGAGTTCTGTCCGTAGGACTTCCGGGGATCGCGATCTGCCCGTGAGAAGTCAGCAGCGTCCGGCCCGGTGGTCGGCCGGAGAACAGTCGAAGGCACTGCCGCTCCAAAGCCCGCGTTGCGCCCTCCTGGCTGCCTCGACCGCCGATCTGATCCGGTCCGCGTGGCGAACGTTGGGCGGGATCACCAGCGCGACGGCGAAACCGTCGACCGCGAGGATCTCGTTCACCATCCGTCCATCGGGCGCGAAGAGATAGGCGAGGATCCGGCCGTACCTGTCGCGCTCCTGCACGTCGATCTCGACTGGCGCGGCCGTCCCGGGTGGAAGGAGACGCTCGAGAGCATCCTTCGCCTCCGCTCCGACGGGCCGCTGGTCGAGTTCGGGCGCGTCGATCATGAGGAGGCGGATTCGCTCTGCAGCCTCGCGACAGACGAGGGTGTCACCATCCACGACCCGCTCGACGGTGCAGACTCCCGCCTCGATCGGATCGGACCCGGCCGTCTGGGATGGCCCCGCGCAATCGCGTGCGCCGGAGACGCGGTACCCGGCTGCCGCGGCTTCCCCGGCCGTAGCGAACCAGCGAAGGTTGGCGGGCGCGAGAGAACGCCACGCGTCGCAGCCTACCCAGTAGTAAACCTCTCCCCTCGACGAGGCGACGTACGGTCGCTCCGGAATCTCCTGAGCAGCGGCCCCCACGGGACCGACCCCGAGAAATACCGCAAGGGCGAGCGCGTAGCGTGTGTGCCTCGTCACGGCAGGTGGGTTGCGGGTGAAGCGAAAAAAAGGCCGATCGGAAGACGGCGGATACGTTCTCGAGGGCTCCTCAAGTTAAAAGGAGCAGCGGTCATGCGCCACTCGGTCGATCGGCCTCGGGCTAGCCGGAGCGGAGCAGCCGGCGCTCGAACAGCCGCATTGCGACGACGACGGCGCCAACGTTCACGAAGGCGCCGATAATGAGCCAGTGCGCGTACGGCTCACCCGCCGCCGCGGACCAGAGTGCACGCATCGGCCAGTAGGTGGGGAGGACTCCGGCAGCGAGTTGGTAGGGCAGAGGAACAAAGAAAGCTGCGACCGGGAGGAGGTTCACGGCGTTGATCACCTTGACGGCCGCGAAACCCGCGACCTTGTTGGCGGCGGCAGTGGCGAGCACGAGAACGAGGAGCGGCGCCGCGAAGCTGGCGAGGATGGCGATCGCGAGCAAGTCTGCGAAGGGGATCGCTGCGACGCCGACGAGGGCGTAGGAAACCATGGTCGCGACGATGCCGATCGTCAGCGGCAGCGCGATCCGGTAGCCGAGATAGCGCCGCATCGTCAGGGGGGTGACCCGAAGGGCCTTCAACGTGCCGGCGTCCCGCTCGTCCAGAAGCAGGAAGCCGATCACCATGCCCAGTATTCCCGGCGCGGTCATCAGGAATCCGCCCATGATGAGCGGCTCGAACGGCGAGAGGGCGAAGTCAGCCCGTTCGCGCAACAGTTTCGCGGCGGCGGGTACGAGGTACCGGAGGAGGAGACCGATCGCGAGCGGAGTGAGGAGGAGCCATCCCAGCAGGGGATCTCTCAGGAGTGATCGGGCGTCGACCCGCAGGAGCGACCGATAGACCGATACGCTCATCGGCCGCCCCGCGCCGAAAGGTCCTTCATCATGCGCGCGATGGCGTGCCGGCCGACGAAGAACGCCGCCATGCTCCAGAGGATGGATCCGCCGACGCCGTATACGAGATCCAGGGCGTCCGCATCCACGTAGGCCAAGCGCATGAGCGCCATCGCCGGCTCCAGCGGATGGGCGAGAAAGGGCTCGCTCGGGGCGAGCCCGAAGTGGGGAAGCACCGGCAGCAGGAGGAGGGTATCCGCGAGGGTCGCCGGGAGCAGCATCGCGTTGGCGGAATCGAAGCGCGATGCGACCGCGGCACCGAAACCCGTGGACACTACGGCGACGGCTACGGCGCCACCCAGAAGCAGCACGGGCCTGGAACCCGTCTGGAAGGCGATCGCGATGATGGCGAACGTCTCGAGCAGCGCCAATCCGGTGAGCGTGATGGTACGCGTGCCCAGATAGCGGCCGGGCGTCAGCGGGGAGACAGCGAGCGCCATGAGCGACCCTTCGTCGCGCTCGAGAAGGATCAGTCCGGCGACGAAAAAGAAGGTGGTGACCTGCAGGTTGAGGATGACGATGGCGGGAACCCAGCTTACGGAATCAGCCCGCGCCTGAACGGGGATCGCGAGCACGAGGCCGCCGACAGTGACGACGATCACCGCGCTCGCCCAGTAGAACCCGTTTCGCGCCTGGAGCGTGGCATCCCAGCGGATGGAGTGGAGCAGCGCCCTCAAACCAGCCTCCTTCCCGTCAGTTGGACGAAGACGTCCTCCAGCGTCGTCTCGAGCGTGTGGATCGTCTCCACCGTCCCGGAGCCGACCAGCGTCAGGAATTCGGGGTTCTCGCCGATGCCCTGCAACGGGAAGTCGACGGATCGGAGGATGCCGCCCTCCAGCGATTCGACGCGAACCAGCCGCTGCCCGTGAGACAGGCGGAGGGACCGCGGCGCGTCGATCGCCACGATCCGCCCCTCGACGATGAAGGCGACGCGGTCGCACAGCTCGTCAGCGGTCATCATGTCGTGAGTCGTTACGAAGACCGTCGCCCCGGCGCTCCGGGTCTCGCGGATGACTCCGCGGATGCGGCGGGCGGTGACCGGGTCGAGACCGGCGGTCGGTTCGTCCAGGAAGAGGAGGCGGGGGCGATGCAGAAGGGCGCGGGCGAGGGTCAGTCTTCCCCTCATCCCCTTGGAGAATTCGGCGACGCGCTTGTCGGCATCGGCGAGCAGCCCCAGCCGATCGAGGAGGACGTCTGGATCCTCGCCGCCCCCATAGAGGCCACGGAAGAAGAGCAGGTTCTCGCGAGCGGTCAGTCTCGCGTAATGGTTCGGCGCCTCGAAGGATACGCCGATTCGCCGGTAGTAGTCATGACCCCACTCCTTCAGATCGCGGCCCAGTACCTCGACCCTCCCGCGGTATCCCCCCAGAAGGCCGATGAGGACGTTCTGCGTCGTGCTCTTTCCCGCGCCGCTGGGCCCCAGGAATCCGAAGATCTCCGATTCAGGAATCTCGAAGCTCACATCGCTGACGGCGGGATCGGGAGCCGCGGGATAGGTGAAGCTCATCGAATCGACGCGGATCGCGTGTTCAGTCACACGGCGAAGGGATCGGCGGAGACGAAGAAGGCTGCCCAGCAGGGGGCAGCGAAGGTCCGGGAAGAATACGGTGCGGGGTGGGCCGGCGGGAGGGGTTCGATGCCGCGCGCGCCGTCTCGCCCTGGCTCTCGTCTTGCCGCGGCAGAGCGCGTAGCTTCGTCAGCGATACCGGCGACCCTCACCGTCATCGGAGAGTATGCAAGTCGAACTGGGCGTGATCGAAGGATTTTACGGAAAGCCGTGGAGCTGGGACGAGAGGGCGGAGACGGTCAGCTTCCTGGAGCCGCACGGATATCGGTTCTATCTCTATGCCCCGAAGGCCGATCGATATCTCCGCCGGCAGTGGCAGGAGCCGCATCCGCCGGAGGTCGCGCGGGAGCTGAGGAAGCTCTCGGACCACTGTGCCGGCCTCGAGGTCCGATTCGGTGTCGGGCTCACGCCCTACGACGTGCACGCGAACTTCGACAGCGCCGCCCGCGAGGCGCTCTCGCACAAGCTGACGCTCCTCGACGAGCTCGGGATCCGCGACCTTGGCATCCTCTTCGACGACATGCGCGGCGACCAGCCCGAGGTGGCGGAGCGGCAGGTGGAGATCGTCGAATGGGCGGCAGAGCGGACCTCCGCCGACCGGATCATCGTCTGTCCCAGCTACTACTCCGACGATCCCGTTCTCGACCGCGCGTTCGGCGACCGTCCGAGTGGCTACCTCGAGCGCCTCGGACAGCTGCTGGATTCCGAGATCGAAATCTTCTGGACTGGCGAGGAGGTCTGTTCACGCGAGTTCTCGATCGGACACCTGGCCGACGTCGCGCAGAAGATCAGGCGCAAGCCCTTCCTCTGGGACAATTACCCGGTCAACGATGGCCAGCGAATGTCGCAGTACCTGCACCTCAGAGCGTTCACCGGTCGGCCAGCCGGCATCGCGGAATATGTCGCGGCGCACGGCGTCAACCCGGCGCTCCAGGCGACGCTCTCGAGAATTCCGGCGCTGACCCTCACAGAGAGCTATCGCGAGGGGGAAGATTACGAATATGGACAGGCCTTCCGGAGGGCGGCCGCGGCAGTCGCGGGTGAAAAGCTGGGACAGCGGTTGTACGAGGACGTGTTGATCCTGCAGGACGTCGGACTGGACAGGCTGGGTCCGAAGGAATCCCGCTTGAGGGAGCGGTACGCCGACGACCCGCATCCAGCCGCACGGGAAGTCATCGCCTGGCTCGACGGCGAGTATCGGATCACCGACGAGATCGTGCAGACGCAGTAGGGCGGGGGTCCCGCCCCCTCAGGCGCCGAAGGACCTTCTCAGTGGCAGCGCTGTTGCAGAGGACGGGGCACATTCCGCTTCCGGCGCAGACTTTCTGCGGCGTCAGAAGCAATTGAAATGTCTACCAAGTCGGTGGAGGTCCGTTGGGGACGTGTAGACGTGTGAAGACGGTCTTGCGAAGCGCAGTCATGGTCGGGGCAGCGATCGCCCTGGCGGGGGCCGCAGAGGAGGTTTGGGGACAGGAGGATTCGGTCACGGTCGCGGCGGGAGATCGGTACGAGCTGGGCAGCCTCGGTCGAAAGGTACTCGGGTCCCGTTATCGCGACCTCTGGACGACCCCTATCCGGGTGCCGGTCGTGTCGCCGGATACCTTTGCGGGGGGTCTGGAGCTGCTTCAGCGCGGGGGTGGAAGACAGACCGCGTCGCTGCGCTTCGGTAGCGAAGACGGCCGCGAGTGGGTGTTCCGGTCGGTCGACAAGGATCAGAGCGGGGGGCTGCATCCCGACCTCGAGGAGACGATCGTCGACGACATCGTCCAGGACCAGATCAGCTCGAAACATCCGGGGTCGGCGCTGATCGTGGCCCCGCTGCTGAGGGCCGCCGGCGTTCTCCACGCGGAACCGCGGCTCACGGTCATGGCGGACCACCCCGCCCTGGGGGAGTTCCGTTCGGAGTTCGCGGGCATGCTCGGGATGATCGAGGAGCGGCCGACGGAAGTGGAGGAAGGGGAGGGTTTTCGTTTCGGTGGCTATGAACGGCTGATCGGTACCGACCGGCTGATCGAGCGCATTCGGGAGTCCGCCGAGGATCGACCGGATGCAGTCGCCTACCTGACCGCACGCTACATCGACCTCCTCGTCGGGGATTGGGACCGTCACTGGGACCAGTGGAGGTGGGCGCAGGTCGACCGCGGCGAGGTTCGGTACTGGTTGCCCATTCCGCGCGATCGCGACAACGCGTTCTTCCACGCCGACGGGCTCATCGGCGACGTCGGCTCGGCGGTACGGCCGTTCGTGATCGGATTCGACGAGGACTATCCCAGTCTGTACGGCCTCACGTACAATGCTCGCGAAACGGACGGGCTGATCCTGCCCGAGCTGACGCTCGAGGAATGGCGGCGGACCGCGGCGGAGGTGCAGGCCCGGCTCACCGACCGAGTGATCGCGGACGCCGTGGCCGAGCTGCCGCCCGCGTATTACGACTTGAGCGGTCGAGAGATCGAACGGAAGCTGCGGTCCAGGCGCGACCGGCTGCAGGAGATCGTCCCCGAATTCTACCGGCAGCTCGTCCATGAGGCCGCAGTGTTCGGCACCGACGAGCGCGACGAGCTGAGGGTGGACCGGGAATCGGACGGCGCAGTCACCGTTCGGCTCACGAGTGAAGACGAAGGCGAGTACTATCGGCGTCGCTTCGTTCCCGCCGAGACGCGGGAGGTGAGGATCTTCCTGCAGGGCGGCGACGACGAGGCGATCGTGGCCGGTGGCGGCGACGGTGGTATTCTGGTACGCGTGCTCGGAGGTGCGGGCGACGACCGCCTGGAGGATGCCACGGTCCGCGGCGCGGGCCGCACGATCTTCTACGATTCCGAAGGCGAGAACGAAATCGTGCGCGGACCGGATACGGGCGTCGACAGACGCGCGTATCGGCCGCCGGTTCCGGACACGCTCACCGAGAACAACATTCCACCGATGCGGGACTGGGGCGCCAGCCACAAGGTGCTCTCGCCGGACGTCGGCTGGGAATCCGAGGTCGGTCCGGTGCTGGGCCTGGGACCGCAGTGGACGCGGTACGGCTTCCGGCGCTCGCCGTACGCGACGGAGATGCGGCTGCAACTGCAGGTGGCACCATTCGAGGGCCTTTTCGGCGTCGAAGTGGACGCGAAGAGGCGGTTGACTGGGGACCGTGGAGAGACGAGCCTCCATGCCGAAGCGACGCAGATCGCCGTCACCCGCTTCCACGGCTTCGGAAACGAGACGCCGGACGGGCCGAATCCCGACCTGACGCTCGTGTGGTCGACGCGCTTCGCGGCCGGCGCCGAGATGGTGCGGCAGCTGGCGGATGGCTTCGAGCTCGGCGGCGGCCCGGCGATCGCCTGGATCGAGCCAGAGCCGCACCTGGGGTCTCCGGCATCGGCGGGCGGGGTTCCGGGTGGCGAGTCGTTCGGCATCGCCGGGCTCCAGCTCCGGACGCTCCTCGACACCCGGGACTCGGAGAGCTTTCCGACCGGGGGAGCGCACCTGACGGCGTCGGTCGAGGGTTACCCGCTGGTCTGGGGGGACGCGGCCGAGGGATTCGTCCGGAGCATGGGGTCGGTAGCCACCTACTTCCCCGTGCCCCTGCCTCTCGAGTCGGTGCTGGCGGTTCGAGTCGGCGGAGAGCACGTGTTGGGAGAGGCACCCTTCCAGTACGCCGCGACGCTCGGCGGTGGGTCGAGCATGAGGGGCCATCGGACAGACCGGTTCACCGGGGACGCGTCCCTGTTCGGAAGCGCCGAGCTGCGGTCGGTTCTCGGGCGCGTCGATCTGCTAGTGGCCCGTGGCGATCTCGGTACCATCCTGCTCGCCGACGCCGGGCGCGTGTTCGTGAGCGGTGAAGATTCCCGCACGTTGCACTCCGCCTTCGGAGGAGGGCTCTGGTTCGGGCTGATCGACCGTAGGCTCACCGGGTACGCGCTCTTCACGGTCGGAGAGCGGCAGGAGCTGAAGGCGGGTCTTGGTGTCCCCTTCTGATCAGGAAGTTCTCGAACGCATCTGGAGAAAAATGGGTCGAGTCGGGCAGCCCGAGAAGGTGGTTGGCAGCGGCAGGGGAAGAGTGGGATGAGCGACAATAACGCGATTCCGGACGAACGACTGGACGTCGAAACGGAATGGAGCTACCCGCTCGCGCAGCCGCCGGCCGAACGCGGGCCATTGCGGCAAATCCTGCGGGCGCCCCTCGTCAAGCTGGCGCTCTATTACCTCGTTCTGCTCGCGGCCGCATCCTTTCTGATTCAGGAATACGAGGTCGTCAGACGGGCGCTCGTCACGCCGGCGGTGCCGGTGCTGGGTGAGGGTGCCAGGCTGCTCACGGGTGCCGCCCCGCCCGAGAGCTGGAACTCCATTCCGGCGCTTGCGTCGGCTGCGGCGGAACGCGCGCTCACGACGCTTCTCGTGGTCCTCGGGGGGGTCAGCCTCTCCATCCCCGTCGCGTGGGTGTACATGCTGACGAAGCGACTCCGGTACGATCCGGGGCTCGTGCGGTCGGTGATCCTGCTCCCCATCGCAGTCGCCGGCATCCTGCTCGTGGTCAAAAACAGTCTCGCCCTGGCATTCAGCCTCGCGGGCATCGTCGCGGCGGTCCGGTTCAGGAACACGCTGAAGGATCCGCGAGACGCGGTGTTCATCTTTCTGACGATCGCGATCGGGATCTCCGCCGGCGTCCAGGCGCTCGACGTGGCGCTGGTTGCTTCCGTCACCTTCAACATCGCGGTTCTGGCGCTCTGGAAGTTCCAGATCGGTTCGATCTATGGCGGACGTTACGGCCGCACGGGGGTGCTTTCGATCGGAGACCCGTCGCTACTCGTCGCGCAGAACCCGGGAGTGTCTCGGACGCTGCGCCGACAGCTCCTGGACCGGGTCGACGACATGAAGACGGACGGCATCCTGCTGATCCACACGACCGAGCCGGAGCTGGCTCGACACACGGTTCAGGACGCGCTCACCGAAACCGCACGCAACTGGCGCCTCCTCGGCATCAGCTCACGCGGCGAGGAAGTGCACACGGCGGAATATGTGGTGCGGCTCGCGAAGAAGCTCACTCCAGCCGATCTCATCGGTGCGCTGGACGAGTGGTCCGCGCACATTGCGGCCGCGGAGTACATCCCATTCCGACAGCGGGACACACCTCGGAAGCCCGATTCGGAGGAGTCGAAGTGACGTCATCAAGGAAGGTCTGCGGGAGGACGGATGACTGGTAGCAACCCGGATGGGAGGGTAGCGGAGATCGGGGTTCTGGAGTCTGCGGCGGATGCGGCGAAGCCGGGCGAGGTGTCCCTGCCGTCGGACGCGCTGCTGAACATGGAGCTGAGCAATCTCGCCTTCAACGACCGCGTCCTCCAGTTGGCGATGGATCCGCGGGTGCCCCTTCTCGAGCGGGTGCGATTCCTCTCGATCCTCGGCGGGAACCTCGACGAGTTCTTCATGACGCGCGTCGCGGGATTCAAGCGTCAGATGGCGCTCGGCCACGACAAGCGCACGCTCGACGGCCGTACTCCAGAGGAACAGCTCGAGCTGATCGGCGTCGCCGCTCGAGATCTGCTCGGCCGCGCGTATGAACGCGCGCTGCCCGAACTGCAGGCCGAACTCGCCGACGAAGACATCGTGCTGCTGCAATGGGCGGATCTGGGTGACGACGAGCTGACCTACCTGGACCGTAACTACACGGCCGAGCTGGACACGGTCGTGATTCCCGTTTCGGTGATTCCAGGTGGTCGGTTCCCGCACGTGCGGAACCTGAGACCGGCGCTGCTGGTGCAGGTCGTCGACAGGGGCGGGGAAGAGCCGCGGCTCGTCATCATCGAGCTGCCGAACGACGTGCCGCGCCTGATCCCGTTGCCCGGGGGCCGGCGCTTCGTTCCGCTCGAGGAGGTCCTCGTCTCGAGCCTTCCGCGCCTACTCGACCGAGGGGAGATCGTGGAAGCGCATGCCTTCCGCGTCACCAGGAGCGGCAATCTGGGTCTGGAGGGGGACGAGATCGACGATGTCGTGGGGGCGGTGGCCATCAATGTGGCCAAGCGTCCCTTCCAGCCGGTGGTACGGCTCGAGGTAGCCGAATCGATGCCCGAGCGGTTGACTCAGCGGCTCCTCAGCGAGCTGCAGCTGGAGGCCCACTCGCGGGTGAGCGCGCTGGACGAATCCGACGTCTATCGCGTGCCCGGTCTGATCGACCTGCACCGGCTGGAAGAGATCGCCGGCCTGCCGATACCGGAGCTCCGCTACCCTCGTCAGAAGCGGTCATCGCCGCTACGGAAGAGCCCGTCGATCTTCACGCAGATCCGTCGGAGCGATCACCTGATCCGCTTTCCGACCGACTCGTTCGAGCGGACGGTCGAGCGCTTCATGTCCGAAGCCGCGAGCGATCCGGACGTCGAGTCGATCTGCATCACGCTCTATCGGACCAATCGTGCGTCGAAGATCGTCCGGCTGCTGCGGCGTGCGCACCGGAACGGGAAGAAGGTGCTGGCATTGATCGAAGTGAAGGCCTCGTTCGACGAGCGTCGGAATATCGAATGGGCACGGGCACTGGAGGCGGCGGGGATCCGCGTCCTGTACGGGCCGCCGACGTTGAAGGTGCACGCGAAGATCGCGAGCGTCGTCCGCAAGGAAGGCGACGAGCGGTGCCTGTACTCCTATCTCGGCACCGGGAACCTGAATGCCGCGACCGCGGCTGCATACACCGACCTGGGGCTCCTGACGGCCGATCCCGGTCTCGGCGAGGAGCTGGCGACGCTCTTCGCGACGATGGCAGGGGCCGCCGGGACTCCGGAGTTCGAATCCCTCATCGTAGCGCCCTTCACCATGCGGAGGCGGTTCCTCGAGCTGATCGAGCGTGAGATCGAGCACGCGGAGGGCGGTCGTGAGGGTGCGATCACCCTGAAGCTGAACGGGCTGGCCGACCGCGAGATGATCGCGGCGCTGTACCGTGCCTCGCAGGCCGGAGTGGAGGTGGACCTGCTCGTCCGAGGCATCTGCTCGCTTCGACCGGGGGCGCCAGGGCTCTCGGACAACATTCGTGTGGTCGCGATCGCCGGCCGATACCTGGAACATTCGCGCATCTACCGATTCGAGAACGACGGCGATCCGGAGTACTTCATCGGCTCCGCGGACTGGCGTGGACGGAACCTCAGCCGTCGGGTCGAGGTGGTGTCGCCGGTGCGGGATCCGAGGCACCGCGCCCGGCTCGATCGGATTGTCGCGCACGATCTGGCGAACCCGGACGGGTGGGATATGCGGCCGGACGGATCGTACGAAAGACGCTCGGGGGTCCCGGCGGGCGACGCTGCGTGACTGTGTCCATTCGGCCGCCCTCCCGGCCCGGCACCCTGCTCGCGCTGGGCGTCGTCGCTTTGCTCGTAGGCTGTGGGTCGGACGAAGTGCCGATCGATGCGGCTGGATTGCCGCGGTGTCGGATGGCGCAGGACATGGCCACTCTTTCCGAGCAGATCACCGAGGCCAGCGGCGTGGGGATCAGCCGGATGAACGTCGGCACCGTCTGGACGCACAACGACTCGGGCGGCGAGCCGCTCCTTTTCGCGGTCGACGCCGCGGGCCGACTGCAAGGCGCGGTGGAGGTCGCCGGCGCCGAGATGAACGACTGGGAGGATCTCGCGATCGCCGCGTGCGACGGAGGCGATTGCCTGTACATCGCCGACATCGGCGACAACGACCTCGGTCGCTCACACGTGACGCTGTACCGCGTGCGGGAACCGCTGATCGGGGCATCCGAAACGGAAGGGGCGGAACGCTTCGAGATGCGCTATCCGCAGGGGCCTCGGAATGCCGAGGCCATATTCGTCCTTCCCCAGGAGCGCGTTTTCATCGTCACGAAGGGAGATCAGGGCCCGATCGAGCTGTTCGCCTATCCTGGCGATCTTCGTAGCGACGAAATGGTCGAGCTGGAGCCGGTGAGAACGCTGAGCAACGGCGCGGTTCCGCTGGTCGATCGCGTTACGGGCGCCAGCGCGGCACCGTCGGGCGAATGGGTGGCAATCCGCACGTACACTTCCGTACTGTTCTACCGGCCGGAGCCGCTCCTCGAGGGCACGGAGGTCGAGCCGCTATCGGCGGACCTTCGGATCGTGGGGGAGACCCAGGGGGAGGGCGTCGCCTTCGGCGAAAACGGTGCGATCGTGATCGTCGGGGAGGGCTCCGAGGGGTCGTTCCCCGGCTCGATAGCCGTGCTCTGGTGCGGGCTGCCGGACGGCTGAGAGAGGAATTCGTTCGGCCGGACCCGCCATCGGCCCGTGATCTGCATCGGCTCTCTGTGGCGGCGGTGGAGCGGAGCCGATACTATTATAGAGGGCACGTCGTCCCCACCCCCAAGTCGTTCTTCAGCAGTCCGATAACACCCGCCGGCAGCTCCGCCTCGTCCCCGTCGCGCACGCTGCAAGGAGTTACATGTCGCGACCGAACGGTTGGCTCGTCGGCTCGCTCGCGGTCGTCCTTCTGGTGGTCGTCACCGTCCAGCCGGAAGCGAGGACGCCCGAAGCAGGCCGTGCGTACGAACTTCCCCTGAGTCCCTCCGCGCCCTTCGCGCTGGAGGGCTGCGCCAGCGTGGCCGCTCGTGAGGAGTACGAGAAAGCGGAGTGCCTGCAAGCCATCCGGCTGGACCTGCTCGACGGGCGGATCGATCTCGACCAGGCGCTACATCAGCTGGAGCTGTGCGGGAGCGAGCGGCCGGACCTGGCGAACCTGCAGCATCGGCGTGTGCTGGTACGAGCCGACCTGTACCGGGCGCGGCTCTCGTTCGGCGAGACGCTCGACGCGAACGAGCGTGCGGCTTACGACGCCCTGCTCGATCAGCTCGATCGCCGTCACGTCCGAGCCTCGTCCGGGGCTGTCGCGACCCTCCGGTCGGCCGGCGTCGCACCTTCGGGGATCACGGCGAGCGATCCACTGGTCGTGTTGGCGCGGCTCGCGTCCGACGAATCGTTACGGTCGGCTTTCAGGGAGGTGTTCGGCGGGCCGACGGCCGACGACCTCGAGGCGATCCTGACCCGGGACCTGGCCGCGCGTCCGGCGGCGGTAGTGCTCGGCCGCACGGCGATCATTCCCAATCTCCCCCCGCCGTCCAGCGTCTCCGTACCCGGCGTGACATCGGCCATCTCGGCGGACGAACTTCCGGAGCCGCTCGTCGTCGACGCACTCGCGTACGAGGCGCGGATCGCATCGGACCTGCGGGGGCTGGAGCTGGCGCGCCTCGGATATCTGGAGTCGGCGGCGATTCGGAACCAGCGGACCGGCAGCGTGCGCAGCTTGCTGGCGCGGTTCAGGTCCGGCGAGGCAGAGGCGGCCGAAGCGGCGCGGCTCGAAGCGGACGCAGACCGGGGGCACGACTTGATGACGACGCGGGTCGCAACGCTGGAGACCCGGCTTGGGATCGACCCGCTGCTCGTACGGATGGCGGGCGAGAGCGCTGGCATTGCGGTGGAGCTCAACCGGGCTTGTCACGCAGTGGCGCTGAAGCGGCAGCGATGGGTCCGTCGCGGTGCCGGGTTGGTGACCGGGCTCGTCGGGGCCGCCGGGATCGTCATCGCGACGGGCGCGACGGGAACGCTGATCGGCGGGATCACGATCGCGGCGGCGATCGAGGCTTCCGTCGGCGCGTACCTCGTGGCGCGGTCCGAATCCGTTGGTCCGCGGGCCACCGCGACGGAGGAACGACTGGCATCGCTACCCGAGGATGCGGAAGTCAACCGCTTCCGCAGGCCGGACGCCGAGCACGAGCTGCTCGAGGGCGGCGAGGCCGGCAGCGGCTCGAATGACTTCGAGGAGTGGTTCGAGGACTTCGGCGAGGCGCAGGAACGGAGCGATCTCGAGGGAGAGGGGATCGAGGACGAGAGCGGCGAAACGACCGAGCTCGAGCCGCGGGAGAACCGCATCCCGCCGATCCTGCCGATAGACGTGGCCGAGGATCTCCGGAAGCTTCCGCCACTCCTCGACACGCGGGAGATCCGCGAGATGCGGACCGCATCGCTCCCGGAGATCCAGGAGCGGCTCGACGAGTTCCTCGCGCTCAACGACCCGGCGCAGTGGGCGCTGCTGAGCGAGAGCGACGAAGCGATACGGCCGATCTCGCTCGAGGAGATGATCGCCGAGGCCACGGCCGCGCTGGAGCTCTGGAAGCGGCAGCGCACGCTTCACGAGCGCTTCGGCGCCTTCTTCATCCAGGCCGAGCTGGAGCGGCTGCCCGCCTCCCGTCAGCGTGAGGTATTGCTCAAGGCGATGGGCCGGTACACGCACGACCGGGAGGTGTTCGAAGGCAGCGCGGACGTCAGCGAGCTGCGCCGCCGGGTCGCGAGCCGTCTCGTCACGCACTGCCGCGCCGGCAGCCCCGAGGGCGATCTCGTGCTCACGGCGTGCACCGAGGAGACGGCGCTCTCGATTCTTCTCGTCGCGGCCCTCCGGGACGCGGGCGTGAGTGTGCCGATCGGGAGCGTCCTCGGGATCCAGGCGTTCGGGACACGCTTCGAGGCGGTTCTCTTCTCCCGCTCGGCGAACGAGGTCTACTCCCTCACAAAGGGTGAGGCTCGGGAGGGCGTCGTCGCCCCCATCTACCACCCGGCGATCTTCTACTACAGCTATCTGCTGGGCCACGGCGTGGTCCCGGATATCGATCCCGACCAGCAGCTGATGATCGCGCTTCCGGACCGGGCGATGCCGCCGGAGGAGCTCGACGGGGCTTGTGAGGCGGAGGACTCCGGGAACGTCGTCGGCCGCGCGGTCCAGTGGCTCGGCTCGATGATCGGCGTTCGGCGCGTCAACGACGAGTGTGGCGATGCCACGCAGCGCCAGCAATCGGCCCGCGGCGGCGGCGTGGACATCACCCTGCCGCTCCCTCGCAACCCGCTCCAGCGCGGCGGCAGCGGCGATTCCGGCGGCGGTTCCGGAGGCGGCGGTGGCGGCGGTGGCGGTGATCCGCTCGCGGGCGCCGCGCCGCGGGATGCCGGCTCATCCGGCGGTTCGTCGGCTGGATCCTCGGGCGCGGACGGCGGGGCCTCGGGGGGTGGCGGTGACGATGCGGAGGGCGCCGGCGACGCGGGGGCGGAGCAGGGTGGTGCCGGGCAGGGGAGTGGCGGCGCCGGCGACGGCCAGGGTGGCGGCGATGGCGACGCGGATGCGGGTCAGCTCGCCGATACCGGCGGCACGGGCGCGGAGGCCGACGCCGATTCAGGAAGCGGGGGCGGCGACCCGAGCGGCGCCAGCGGCCCGTCCGAGTCGGAGACTGCGGGGGGAAGCGGCGGATTCGGATTCGGCAACACGCCCCTTACAGAGGGACCGGATCTCGCCGGGCTCGGCGAGGAGACGGTAAGGCTTACCCAGCGCTACGAGCGTTCCGGCGACCTCCGGGTGATGCCGTGGCGGCTGCGCGAGGACGAGGGAATGATGACCGGCTCGAGGACCCGGGTCCTCTACGCCGACAACGACCGTGCGCTCGAGCGCTTCGGGGCCGACGATCTCTTCATCACGCTCGCGCCCGCCGAAGTCGAGGCGCAGCGTCGGATGCTGGAGGCGGACGCACACCCGATCTACGCCGCGGACACCCGGTGCGACGCAGCGAACCTCCCGCCGCGCCGCGTCTTCCGGCGGGCGGCGGCGAACGAGGACGGGTTCCGCTACGCCTACTGCGACCAGCACGAGTCGATGGTCATCTTCCGCGAGCGGCCCGACGCCGAGAGCTACGCCGCCCTCAGCGCACCCGATCGGCCGCTCTATCTGTCGCGGCTCGCGGTGGAGCGCCTGGAGCGCTTCGAGCGCAGCCGTGAAGTGCAGCGGCTCCAGCAGTTCCTCCGCGATCCCAACATCCTTCGCGACTACTCCAAGGAAGAGCTGTTCGCGATGGTGAAGGCGGCGGCCGACATGATCGTCTTCCAGAATGCGCTCGAATCGGCTCTGGTGCAGAGCATGAACGAGCTCGGCCCGTCGGAGATCCGGGGATACTACTACGACATGCACCGGCAGGTGCTACAGGCTCCCCTCTTCGTCGGCATGGCGGACGGCGTATACCGGCTGAACCGCCGGCTGGCCTCCGATCCGCTGCAGTCGCTCGCATGGGCCAACGAACAGCCGCCGCTGGCGAGGCAGGAGTTCTTCGACCTCTATCACACCCTCGGGCAGATGATGGAGTGGCCGGAGCGCTGGGCGACGATGCAGCAGCGGTACGGGAGCGACGCCCCGACCCCGGCCGCTTCCGACCCCGAGGCGGCGTCCCTGGACTTCCTGCAGATCCTCAGCGACCCGACTCGCGTGCAGGTGGACTGGAGCGAGGAGAAGCGAAGCGATCCGGCGATCCGCGACCGCCACATGCAGGACGGCGTCGAACGTACGCCCGAGCAGCGCTCCGAGCCCACGACGTCGGACAGGGTCGAGATGCAGGACGAGGCGGAGCACCAGCGCGGCGGTACCGGAGGCCTCGGCAGCGCGGGGGACGGCGACAGCTTCGGCCCCGAGCGCGGCCAGCGGCCGCTCCAGATGCTGCACATTCGCATCGCGCCCGACGCCGGCGACCCGGACCGCCAGCGCCTGCCCGACGACAACCAGGTCCGCCCCGGCGGCACCGAGGGGCGTGAGCGCAAACAGACGGAGGAGTCGGCCACTCGACAGGAACCGTTACTATGGCTGACACCGCACACCTTCATCGACGCCGTCCTCTCGACGTGGGACGGCGCCGACGCCGCGCCCGACGCCGCGGGGCGAATCCCGCCGGTGCTGCGCTTCGAACGGCGCCTCCGTGAGGTGTTCGTCCGCGATCTACGCTCGACGGGTGTCTACGAGAATCGGCTACGAACCGCGATGGGTATTTTCACCGACGGCGGATGGCTTCGCTTCGAAGAGGTGAGAGATGCGATGGGCGGAAGCTGGACGGTGGTGCGCGCCCGCGACACGGGTCGCTTCAGCGGTGCCTACGCGGGGAACGCTCCGATCAACGACCAGGACCAGATCAAAATCCCGAACTTCTTCAACACGGAGGGGGTCATCATTCCGGCGGACCTGTTCGAGCCCGTCCGCCAGCACTACACGAACTCGATCCTCGGAATCTTCGAGCTGACACGGGAGGACCGGGTTTCTTCACCGGCTTCCCTCGAGTCGCTGCCCGTCCCTCCGGGCGACTCCGCCCGGGCGGCCAGGGCGAGCCTCCTGCAGAGCCTGGAGACGATCCGGATACAGGCGTCCGAATGGTGATGTGATCGCGAGTCGCCCTTGCACAAATTGTAAATGTCGTTTACAAATTGTGCATGGTCCCTCGTATACTTCAGCCACGGCTACTGGAGGCCGGCGGC
>JBBDRR010000171.1:0-4477 GCA_040905395.1 Gemmatimonadota bacterium | reverse complement strand
CGCTCGAGTGCCGCGATCGCATCGGCGTACGTCATTCGCTCGAAGCTTCCGCGAACGAAGTCCTCCAGCCTCGCGACTACGCCCTTCTCGATGCGTTCGTCGAAGAACGCCATGTCCTCCGGGCACTCCTCGAGCAGGGCGGTGAAGATGTAACGAAGGAAGTCCTCGGCGAGATCGGCGTCGTCGTCGAGGTCGGCAAAGGCGATCTCGGGCTCGATCATCCAGAACTCGGCGAGGTGGCGCGCGGTGTTCGAGTTCTCCGCACGGAACGTCGGACCGAAGGTGTAGACGCGGGACATCGCGAGGCAGTACGCCTCGACGTTGAGCTGCCCCGAGACCGTCAACCCGGTGCGCTGGCCGAAGAAGTCCTGGCTCCAGTCGACGCTGCCCGCGTCGGTACGGGGGACGTTCGCGAGATCGAGGGCGGAGACGCGGAACATCTCTCCCGCGCCCTCCGCGTCGTTGCTCGTGATGATCGGCGTATGGATCCAGTAGAAGCCGTTCTCGTGGAAGAAGCGGTGGACGGCCATCGCGAGAGTGTGGCGCACCCGTGTGACCGCGCCGATCGTATTGGTCCGCGGGCGCAGGTGCGCGACCTCGCGAAGGAACTCGAAGGTGTGCGGCTTCGGCTGGATCGGATAGCTCTCCGGATCGTCCACGAAGCCGATTACGTCGACGATCTCCGCCTGAACCTCCACCGACTGCCCCTTCCCCTGCGATTCCACGAGGGTGCCGACAGCGACGAGGGCGCACCCGCTCGTCAGGTGCAGGACCTCGTCCACGTAATTCTCCAACTCGCGTGTGGCGACGATCTGCAGGGGGGCCAGTGTGGATCCGTCGTATACCTGGACGAACGACAGCCCCGCCTTCGAGTCGCGCCGCGTGCGCACCCAACCCTCGATCCGCACGGTCGACCCGAGGGGCACCTTGCCGCGGAATATGTCGACGATTCTTGTGCTCTTCTGTTTGGACATGCCGGTGATAGTTGAGGGGTTGCACGAGCCGTCATCCCGAGCGCAGCGAGGGATCCTGCACTTCCTCGGTGCCAGTAAAGTGCAGACCCCTCGCTGCGCTCGGGATGACGGATTGCAGCGGATTGCTCGGAGTAGCGGCCCGCTCCTGATGACGGGCCCGTGCACCACGATCGGTCAGGTGATTCCCGACGGCACCAGGGCCGAGGGACAGAGATCGTTCAGCTTGCACCGGGCACACCGCGGCTTCCGCGCGACGCATACCGCCCGGCCGTGGTCGATGACGCGATGGGTGAACACCACTCGCTCCTCCTCCGGGATGAGCGGGATGAGATCTCGCTCGACGAGCTCCGGGTCAGTCTGCCGCGTCAGGCCGAGGCGGTACGCGATCCGCTTCACGTGGGTATCGACGACGACTCCCTCCGCCAGCCCGAACGCGACGCCGCGGACGACGTTCGCGGTCTTCCGACCGACTCCCGGCAGCGACGTCAGGTCGTCGATGGAGTCGGGGACCTCGCCGCCGTACCGATCCTCGAGCGCCTGCGCGAGTCCGATCAGCGACTTCGCCTTGCTCCGGAAGAAACCGGTCGTGCGGATGATCTCCTCCACGTCCTCCTGCTTCGCGCCGGCGAGCGACCCCGGAGTCGGATAGCGCCCGAACAGCTCGGGCGTGACCATGTTGACCCGGGCATCCGTGCACTGCGCGGAGAGCACGGTGGCCACGGCGAGCTGGAACGGCGTCTCGTGATCCAGAGAGCAGCGGCTCTCGGGGTACATCTCCGCCAGTCGCGACAGGATCTCGGCCGTCCGCTCCCGTCTAGACCGTCTGCTTTCTCTTGGCAAGGTATTCGGCGATTTCCTCGAGGTCCCACGTGTTGATCACCTGGCGGGGCTCGAGACCCGCCTTCCGCGCCATGTGGATGCCGAAGGCGACGTGGTCCAGCGCCTTGACGGAGTGCGCGTCGGGGTTGACCGCGATCAGGATACCCATCCGCGCCGCCTCCCGAACATGGCGCCAATCGAGGTCGAGCCGGTGGGGGTTGGCGTTGATCTCGATCACCGCTCCCGCGTCGGCCGCGGCCTCGAGCACGGCGGACACGTCTATCGAGTAGCCATCGCGTGTCAGCAGGAGGCGCCCCGTCATGTGCCCGAGAATCGTCAGTGAGGGATGACGGACCGCCCGGACCACCCGCTTCGTCATCTCGTCGCCGGGCATGCCGAACGACGAATGGACGGAGCCGACGACGTAGTCGAACTCCCGCAGCACGTCGTCCGGGTAGTCGAGGCTGCCGTCGGGGAGGATGTCGGACTCGATTCCCTTGAAGACCCGGAAGGGCGACCCCTGCTTCTTCACGTAGCCGGCGTTCAGCGCGTCCACCGCCGCGTGCTGCTCCCGCACCTGCCCGATCGTCAGTCCGCCCGCGTAGGCGGCGGCGCGCGAGTGGTCCGCGATGCCGAGATACTTCCACCCTCTCTCGCGCGCGGCTTCGGCCATCTCCTCGAGCGTCGCCTTTCCGTCCGAGGCCGTGGTGTGGCAGTGGAAGGCACCCTGAAGGTCGTCCAGCTCGAGCAGCCGTGGGATCTCGCCGGCTGCCGCGCGCTCCACCTCTCCGAGACCCTCCCGCAACTCGGGCGGGATGTACTCCAGACCGAGAAGCTCATACAGCTCCGCCTCGCGCTTCAGCCGGATGGGCTTTCCGGCCATCGCCAGACCGTCGGGACCGAAGGCGCCTCCCTTCGCCGTCGCCCGGGCGGCCAGCTCCTGCACGTGCGCGCTGCTCCCCGTTTCCCAGGCGGTCACCGCGACGAAGGCGGCGGGAGGAACGCACCGGAGGCGTGCCGAGATTCCGTCGCTGAGGGTGAGCACGGCCTCGTCCGGAGCGGCCTCGTCCGGCCCGGCTTCGTCGGAAGGACCGGCGGCCTGGAGGTTGCGGAAGGCCGTCAGCACCGCCGCCGGGCTCTCGGCCGCCGCAACCAGCTCGACCCGGTCCACGACCTCCATCCGGCGCCTCACCGCCCCTACGATCTCCGCGCCGCTGACACCCTCCTGATCGACCAGCCAGTCGAGGAGCCGCGCGGCGACCTCGATCGCATCGGGGTAGCGGCGGAGCTGTCGGGCCGAGCGCGCGAAGGCGATGCCCTGTCTGATCTTCGATGCGGTCTTCGCTCCGAATCCCGAAAGCGCCGCGACTCGATCGGCGTCGATCGCCCGCTCCAGACCGTCGAGGCTTTCAACCCCGAGCTCGGAGTGCAGCGTATGGATCCGCTTGGGGCCGAGCCCGGGAATCCGGAGCAGATCGTACAGGCCCAGGGGCGTCGCCGCGCGGAGCTCTTCGAAGATCTCTGATCGGCCGGTCTGAACGTACTCGCTGATCACCCCCGCGATCCCGCCTCCGACGCCGCGTAGCGTCGTCAGCTTGTCCTCGCGAGCGAGCGACAGCAGGTCCGCGTCGATGCCTTCGAGCGCACGGCCGGCATTCGTGAACGCTCGGGCGCGAAAGGAGTCCTGGCCGTTCAGCTCGAGCAGGACGCCGATATCGGCGAGGAGCCTCGCCACCTCACGCGGCGAGGGGGCAGCGGCGGGAGTTTCGGTCACGCAGGCTCCTCCTCCCCGCCACCGGAAAGCGTTATCCGTACGTACTCCAGATGCGAGGCGGGCGGCCCGTCGTCATCGTCGACGTTCTCCAGAGCCGGGACCTCCACGAGCCCCTCCGGAAAGGAGTCGATGTACCAGAACACGCGGCCGACGAGCTTCAGGACCTCGCCGGTCGTCAATATGGAGTAGAGACCGTCGATGTCGCCGCCGGGAAGATCGGTCGTGAAATCGCCGTCCTCGCGGCCCTCGGCCCCCCACGCCTCCATGATCCCCCGCCCCGTCTCCGTGAGGAGCGGGATGACGCTGAATCCCGCGCGCGACTTACGGATACCGAGCACCAACAGGATCTCGATCTGCTGCGCGGGCTCGCCCAGCGGGTCGGATACGTCGCTCGTCGTGACGAAGAAGCCGTCCACCGGCTCGGGCGGAGTCTCCGGAGAGATGCTGCTCCAGAAGAGGTTGGCGGGAAGCTGCAGATACACGGACGACGACGGCAGGGAAAACTCCCATTCCGCCAGCCGCGGCGCCGTTTCGACCAGATACCGGGCTACGGCGGCATCGAGCGCGTACAGCCGCTTGCCACCATGCCAGAAGTGGTAGGCGTGGAAGAGCAGCGCCCGGTACTGCTCCAGCGCCTCCGGCGGCGCCTCCTCCGGCGTAACCTGCCGCACCACCTCCCCAGCGGTGCTCAGGAAGTCGAAACGCTCCCGGCGCAGCGCATCCACCTCCTGCGCCTCCGCCTCCGTCCGGATCCTGGGAAAGACGCGAGATTCGAAGTCCCCTTCCGTAAAGACGAGCTCGTAGGGCGACAAGCGTGCTCTATCGCGGGGGGCGGGATCTTTTTGACCCACAGGTAATTTCGTTTCGACGTTGTCGTCCGTCGTTCCGGCGAAAGCCGGAATCCAGTGGC
>JBBDRR010000170.1:15520-26406 GCA_040905395.1 Gemmatimonadota bacterium | reverse complement strand
GCAGGGGGCCGTCTGGCCGACTTACTGACCCTCCTCGGGGCTTATCTTAACCGGGCGGGTTCGCGTCACTCGCGACCGGCCGGTTCACTTTCTCGACACCGACCGGGCGACCCGCCCGGGCGCGGCGGCCCCGGGTGGAGTCTCGAGGCTGCTGTAATGAAGTGACGCAGATCTGCAGTTCGAAAGTGTAACGATTTGTTCCAGGGAGCGGCGATCAGACCAGCTACAGAAATTCGTAAATCGTTATGTAAAAACGAGCTGCAATGGCGCGTCAGATTTGGCACCGGCTTTGCCTAACCGTCCCCTCACGCTCTTGTCTCACGGAGCTGCCGTTCAGTGACGATCAAAACCTTGCCCCTCCGCCCCCCTCTGTGAGGAGTTCCCAATGGCTTCCGCTCGTACTCTGAAGCTCGGGATTGCTGCACTGGCGTCCTTTCTGGTCGTTTCGTGCGCAGACGCCCGCAACCCTCTGGATCCGGCGCAGCAGCCGCTCCTCGCCAGAAGTTCTGGCGCTTCTTCCGTGAGCTACCAGGCGCTCACCCGCGGAAGCCGCGGCGGATCGGCCAAAGTCCAGCAGGTGATCTCGGCATCGACGGGCGGAACGATCTCGGCCGGCGGCGTTTCACTGAGCTTCACTGGTGGCGAGCTCCGGAAGGACCGGCCCATCAAGCTGACCGTGCCAGCGGGGGATTACTTCGAGGCGCGCTTCAACCCGCACGGGCTGCGGTTCAACTCGCCGGCAAAGCTCTGCTTCGATCTGGCGGGACTGAATGTAGATCCCTCGGACCTGGTCGGGATCTATCTCGGGAACAAGGGGCTGGAGCGGAGCGGTCGGATCACGGATCCGGAGGAGACGATCCCGGCGACCGTCAGCGATGGGGAGGTCTGCATCCCGGTCAGGCATTTCTCCGGGTATATCGTCGCCAGCGGCCGGACGCGGTGAGGTTGCGAGACCTTAGAAATCCAAACGCAACCGAATGAGCATGGGAAGCAATCCCACCTCATCGAGCACCGCTTCGGGTGGTGAGTCACCGATCTGGTTTCGCGATCTGATATCCCGAGGTCGCGAGGCGGAGCGGGCGGGCGAGGGCACCCGGGCTCTGCAGGCCTACGAAGAGGCGCTCGAACGTCTCGAAGGCCGGGACGGCAACCCGAACGCCGCCGACGTTCTCCGCTGGATTGGAACTGTGCAGCGCGAGCGCGGTGACACCGCCGCGGCGGAACGCGCCTATCGCGAATCGCTGGGGATCGCGGAGCGGGCAAGGCATGCGGGCGGGATCGCCCATGCCGTCAACTGCCTGGCGATCCTGTCGATGCGCCGGGGCGACCTGACCGAAGCCGAGGTTGCCTTCAAGCGCGCTGCACGTCTCGCCGCCGCCGTTCCGGACGACATCCTTGGTGGAATGGTCGAACAGAATCTCGGTATCCTCGCCAACATCCGCGGAGACCTGGACGGCGCCTCGGTTCGATACCGGGCCGCGCTCGAGCGCTTCCGCGCCGGCGGCGACGCAGCGAGGCAGGCCATCGTTTTGAACAACCTCGGGATGCTGCACACCGACCTGCGGGAGTGGGATTCGGCGGAGGCCAACTTCACCGAGGCTGCGTCCATCGCCGGAATGCTCGGCGACCGCTGGCTCGAGAACGCCATCGAGGTCAACCGCGCCGAGCTCGAGGCGTCCCGGGCCGATTGGACGGCCGCCGGTCGAACGGCGCGCCAAGCCCGGGAGATGGCGAAGCAGCACGACGATCGGATTCGAGAGGCGGAGGCGCTCAAGTGGATCGCCCGCGTGGAACTCGAAACCGGATCGACGGACGCTGCCCAGCTCGACCTGGAGGAGGCCGACCGGCTCATCTCCGGCTCCGAAGACAGACTCCTGGAGGCCGAGCTCGCTCGCGAGTTCGGCCGACTGCTCCGGCGCACCGGCCGTGAGGAAGAGGCCCGCTCGGCATTCGAGCGGGCAAGAACTCACTTCCGAGCGATCGGCGCAGTGATCGACGCCCGCGAAATCGAAGAACTCGTCGTCCCCCCGCCGGCAACGTCATGATCCCCCGCCGCAGTCACGCCGTACCGAACCGCGAGTGACCTCCACCGCCACTTCCAAGCGGCTTGGACACCTTCTGCTTCTTGCCTGCCCTTTCGCCTCACCCTACCATATAGCTGCACTTTCCTAACTGACCCACTCCGGTCACGGGGGCAGTCTGCAGCAGCGTCAATCCTCTCGTCGCTTCGACCGAGCGTCCGCGGTGCCCGCCATAGCGGACGTCGCGGTACCCATCGTTCGATGAATTACGAGCATTCCCTCTCCGCTGCGGCCGGTCGGATCCGGGACAAGGAGGTGGATCGGCCACGCCGCTCCTTTGCGTTTCGGAATCTCGTAGGGGAGAGCGATGCGATCGCGCGCGCCACCGAACTCGGTTCGAAGGTGGCGCAGCATCCGACGACCACGGTGCTGATACGGGGTGAAACCGGCACCGGGAAGGAGCTGTTCGCGCGAGGGATCCACTACTCGGGAGCTGCGTCCGGGGCGCCGTTCGTCGCCATCAACTGCGCGGCGATTCCGGAGAATCTGCTCGAGTCGGAGCTTTTCGGACACGAGAAGGGGGCGTTCACCGGCGCCGAGATGCCGAAGGAGGGCCTGCTCGAGCTCGCCGGTTCGGGAACGGTGTTTCTCGACGAGATCAGCGAGCTCCCCCCGAACCTTCAGCCGAAGCTTCTGCGCGTCGTCGAGGAGAAGCGTGTGCGCCGGCTGGGCGGCCTCCAGGAGCGCGAGATTTCGTGCCGGATCGTAGCGGCTAGCAACCGCGATCTCGCGACGGCGGTATCCGACGGTCATTTTCGCGAGGATCTCTTCTATCGACTCTCGGTCTTTCAGGTCGAGCTGCCGCCGCTGAGGTACCGAGCCGGCGATATCGATCTCCTAAGCAGTCATTTCGTCGACGTCCTGTGCCGGGAGCGAGGAATACCTCAAAAGTCTGTCACGCAGGAGGCGGCGGCGCTGCTTCGCGGCCACAACTGGCCGGGAAATATCCGCGAGCTGAAGAATACGATAGAGCGCGCGATCATTCTCAGTGAGACGGACGCGATCGAACCCGAGCAGATTCTGCTTCAGCAGCGGTCGAGCGTTCCGGCCGCGGAGGCGGCTCGCTCCCGCGATGCGGTGGCGGTGATAACGGTTCCGCCCGAGGGCTTGACGCTGGAGGACGTGGAACGGCAGCTTCTGGAGATCACGCTTCGTCTGACGAACCACAACCAGTCGCGGACGGCGCGAATGCTCGGAATCTCGCGCCCCACCATCATTCGCAAGATCCGGAAGTACCACCTCGACTCTTAGAGAGAAGAGCTCCACCGGAGGGCCGGTTGTCTACATCATCGCCATCCCTACCATCGACACTGGCGGACCGGCATGAGGCGCTGTTGCAGCTTCTCGAGGCAGCGACGTCACAGACGCCGGACGAGCTCCATTCGACGGTCTCTCGGTTGGTGACCCGATGCATCGGCACCTGCGAGATCGAGGTCGTCGTTCATGAAGATGCGGCAATGGCATCCTCTTTCCGTTGGGAGGACGGCCCTCCCGATCGCCGGCTCAGCAAAGCGCAGATCGCCGGGTTAGGCGTGCCGGCCGTCGTCCCGATCGGGCGGGACCGGCTGGTCGGACTGCGCCTGGCCGACCATTTCGTCGGATGGCTCCGAGTCGGCCTTGAGGGGGAAGTGGAACTCACCGCCGATCAGGAGGAATTTCTACTTGCCGTCGCTCGAACGACGGCTCTCTTTCACGTGGCGGTCGGAGGCGCGGCGGGCGAGGAGATATCGTCGGGTGAGATCGCCCACCTCTACGACCTGGCGCGTGAGCTCACCTCCACCCTGGAAATCGCGGTCGTTGTGGAGAGGATCGCGGAGTTGGCCCATCAGGTAACGCGCAGGCCGGTCGTGCTGTGGATGGTCGAGGGAGAGCGGAGCAGGGCGGTCGCTCGCGCCGGTGGCTCCGGAGTCCGGCTGGGTGAGGAGCAGCTCCTCACGCCCGAGGTGCTCGTGCCGCTTCGAAGGTCGGCGACGGCCACGATCCTGCGTCCGCCGCGGGGCGAGAATCTGTTCGTCCCCCTCTCGCTCGGCAGCAGGAGCCTGGGCTTTCTGGAGATCGAAACCGAGAACGACAGCGACGGATCGACGGCTCGATTCGATCTCCTCTTCCGACTCGCCGCTCACGCCGCAACCGCTCTCGAGAACGCGCGGCTCCATACCGAAGTGCGCCGGCTTTCGCTCACCGATCCGCTCGTCCAGCTACCGAACCGACGTCAGCTCGATCTCTTCCTCGAACGCGAGTGCGCGGCCGCCGTTCGGGGCAGACCTCTCGCGATGGTCTTGTATGACCTCGACCACTTCAAGCGGTACAACGATGAACATGGCCACCGCGCAGGCGATCTCGCCCTCATCCGCTTCGCCGAGATCCTGCGGGCGGAGACGCGCGCAATGAACCTCGCCGTGCGGTTCGGTGGGGAGGAGTTCGCTGCGGTCCTGGCCGGTAGCGATCTGAAGGGCGCCGCCGCGCATGCCGAGCGAGTCCGCCGCCGTGTGCAGGAAAGCTTCGACGGCGAGCTCACGGTGAGTGGCGGTGTAGCCGAGTGGGGTCCGGGAATGGAAAGCGCGGTGGACCTGATCGTGGCGGCCGATCGGGCGCTCTATCGTGCGAAGTTGGACGGCCGCAACAGGGTTCATGTCTCCGACGGCTGAGCGCGCCGATTCCGCCGGCTCCCTGCCGCCCCAGGTAGGCGAGCTCGTACGTCGGGCGCGTCTGGAGCAGCGCGCGGGGTCGCATGCAGAAGCTCGGGTCCTCTATCACGACGCCCTGCGTCTGCTGACCCGACGGGAGGAAGCGTCCACCGCCGCGTCTCTATTCCGCTGGATCGGAGATACTCACCGTGACGAGGGTGCCACGGAAGCCGCTCAGGACGCCTACACCGTCTGCAGGGCCGTATCGGAACTGAATGACGATCGGCTCAACCTCGCCTATGTGCTGAACAGCCTCGGCATTCTCGAGTGGCAGTGGGGAAGGCTCGACGAGGCGAACGACCTGTACGAACAGTCTCAGACGATCGCGACCGAGATCGGCGAGACTCGCCTGACGGCAATGGTCGCGCAGAATACCGGCGTCCTGGCGAATATCCGGGGCGATCTGATCGGGGCGCTTCGCCATTACCGGGACAGCCTCGCGGGGTACCGCCGGCTCGGCGACATCAGCCGGATGGCGGGCGTGATGTCGAACATCGGAATGCTTCACACCGACCTCCAGCAGTGGGAGGAGGCGGAGCAGATGTTCGCCGAGAGCGCGGCGCTCTGCGAACAGGTCGACGACAGCCGCTCCCGCACCATGGTCGAGGTCAACCGGACAGAGCTGTTCATCCTCATGGGCGATACCGAGCGGGCGCAGGAGAGTTGCGATGCCGCGCTCGAGCTCGCGAGCCGTCTGGACCACCACCTGGCGCTCGGCGAGGTCCACAAGAACTTCGGGGTCATCGCGAGACACCGTGGGGACTTTCAACTCGCCGAAGCGAAGCTGGTCGACGCGCGTGATATCGCCGAGCGATATGCCAACCCGCTGCTCGCTGCCGAGGTCAACCGCGAGCTCGCGCAGCTCTACCGTCAGGCCGACCGTAACAGCGATGCCCTGCAGGCGCTGAACGCCGCCCACGCCATCTTCGGCGACCTGCGGGCTCAGACCGACGTCGCCGACATACACCTGCGTATCGCGGAATTGGAAGCCACCTTCCTCGACGTGGTGCGGCAGTGGGGCGAGTCGATCGAATCGAAGGACCGGTACACCGCGGGTCATTGCCAGCGAGTTGCGGAATTCAGCTGCCTCCTCGCCGAAGACCTCGGCTTCGACCCTCAGACCCTGACCTGGTTCCGGATGGGAGCTCTGCTCCACGATGTGGGGAAGACCACGATTCCCGCGGAGATCCTGAACAAGGCCGGAGCCCTCTCCGAGGAGGAATGGGCGCTCATGCGTCGTCACCCCGCCGCCGGTGAGGACCTGCTCTCCACCATCGAGTTCCCCTGGGACATCCGTCCGATGGTCCGGAGTCATCACGAGCGGTGGGACGGTAGCGGTTATCCCGATGGTCTCGTCGGAGAACAGATCCCGCTGGCAGCCCGCGTCCTCTGCGTCGCCGATGTCTTCGACGCCCTCACCACCACGCGGTCGTACCGCCCCGCCTACTCCCCCCACGCCGCTCTCGAGATCATGAACGGCGACGCCGGCCGGATCTTCGACCCTGACCATCTTCGCAGGTTCAGAAAGCTCGTCCTCGAGAGACTCGAACGCGGATTGATCCAACCCGGGGGTTGACCGGTCGGACTTCGAGCCGCCCCGCATCCCCACCCTTCCTCGATTTTCCCCTGCAATCCAATTCAACAGCACCCGCCGGCGCTCTCCTTCCGCGGGACGTGTCACACACATTCGCAGACCGTTCTACTGGTGCGACTGCGCGTTCGGCGAGTATCTAACTGCCATGCGTGACAGGATCGACCGGACCAGCCGTGTGCCGCTGTATGTGCAACTATCCGAAGCGCTGCGCTACCGCATCGCCACCGGAGAGATTTCCCCGGGCGCACGGCTCCCGTCGCTGCGCAGCGCCGCTCGCTTATGGGGCGTAAACCTTCACACCGTCCGGAAGACGTATGCACTCCTGGTCGAGCAAGGGCTCGTCCGTACCACCCCTCACAGCGGGACCGTGATTCTCGACGCGGCGCCGTCGCTCCTGCGACGCGATCGTACAGCTCACGGTCTGGAGGGCTTCATCGCCGATGTACTCATCGAGGCGCGGAGGGAGTGGGGTCTGTCGCCCGTGGAGGTCGTCCAGAAGTTGCGCGGGAGAATCGCCGCGGGTACCACGACCCCGACTGTCTACGTGGTGGAATGCAGTCACCCACAGGCCGAGGATCTGGCAGGCCAGCTGGAGAGGGTGTACGCCGTCCGTGCCATGCCGTGGAGCCTGGAACGGTCGGAGATGCCACCCGAGGGGGCGACGGTGCTGGCCACCTACTTTCACTTCAACGACCTTCGCACGAAATGGCCGGAGCGCTTTGCGGACGTACACTTCGCGGCGACGCATCCCGATCCGATGCTGCGAGCCAGGGTCGCGGAGGTGGACGGATCGCTCGGCGGCGTGCCGCTGGACGTCCCGCTGTGCGAGAACGACCTCATCATGGCCCGAAACATATGCGCGGACCTGCACCATCTGCTCCCGCCACCCGAGTACGCGCTCCATCCGACTGTGGAGAGCCCTGTGGCGCTGCTGGATTCCGGCAGACCCGTCCTCTTCTCGCCGCGCGTCTGGGGGAACATGGGACTTGCGCTGCGCGCCCGCAGCAATGCGTTGCAGGTCCGCTATCTCTTCAAGCGGCCCGACCTGGAGTCGATCGGCCGCGACCTCGGATGGGGGCTCGTCGGCGAACCGACCTGACCGTTAGCTCCTCCCCGCTCAGACCCTCTATCGATTCGATGCTTCGATGCTGATTCCAGCCATCTGTCTTCTCGTCCTGCCGCTTCCGGTCCCGGTCGCCGGCGGCGCGGCCGCGGGAGACACGACCTATCGCACTGAAGACGTGCGTTATCGGAGCGGCGAGCTGATTCTCGCCGCCGAGCTGATTCTGCCGGCCGGTGCGGAAGCGATGCTTCCGGGGGCCGTCATGATCCAGGGCTCCGGCGAAAGCGACAGGCGCAACGAATGGGCTCGAGCGATCGCTCTCGAGCTGGTGGCTGAGGGGATTGCGGTGTTACTCACCGACAAACGAGGGAGCGGCGCCTCGGCCGGCGACTGGCGTAGAGCGGGCTTCGACGAGTTGTCGGACGACGCCATCGCCGGTGTCGAATATCTACGGCGTCGGCCGGAGCTGGACCCCGACAGAGTCGGACTCGTGGGACTCAGCCAGGGCGGGTGGGTTGCGCCCGTGGCCGCGGCGCGGGCGTCCGATCGGATTTCATACGTCATCAACGTCTCAGGGGCCGCCGTCAGCTTCGCCGAGCAGTCGTTCCACGAGATGAGGAATACGGCAGAACAGGCCGGACTGGCGCCGGATCAAGTCGAAGAGGTCCTCGCACTGAACCGTGCGGCGGCGGAATATCTGGCCGGTGGCGGTTGGGACGAGTACGACCGGTCCCGGCGATCGGCTCTTCTCTCGGATTGGGCGCCGATCGCGGAGGGCTTTCCCGGATCCGCCGAGCTCCCGATATGGGAGTTTCTACTCAAGGTCGCGGATTTCTCCCCCATCCCCTACTGGATCGCCCTGCGACAGCCGGTTCTCGTGCTCTACGGCGAGGATGATGAAGAAGACAACGTTCCGGTGGCGGAAAGCGTTCGGCGCCTGGAGCACGCGTTTTCGAATGCCGGAAAACGGAATCACCGGATCGCCGTCATCGCCGGCGCCGGGCACGCCTTCCTCGACCCCGGTACTGGCGAGCTGGTGTCTGACTTCCTCGACACGCTCTCGGCCTGGGTCGAGGCCAACGTTACGGTTCCGCAGCCTCGGTGACGCCGGTCCCACCCGGGGCGACAACCTCGTCCGTGTACAGCCGTCTCTCAGTCCACCCGGTCGGCGGCGTGTTCGCCTGACGGGCGCGCCGCTGTACGCGGCCTTGACTTGGTCCGCCGCGCCCCTATAATACACCTTATGGTTAACTATTTAGACGCCGATATGGACGCGGTGTTCACAGCACTCGCGGATCCGACGCGGAGGGGAATGATCCGCCGACTCTCGCATGGCTCCGCTACGGTCGGGGAGCTTGGCCGGCCGTACCGGATCAGCAAGCCTGCGGTGACCAAGCACGTGAGGATGCTCGAGCGTGCCGGTCTGATCCACCGCAAGCGGGACGGCCGCATACACCGTTGTACCCTCGATCCCACGCCGATGCTGCGGGCGGAGGAGTGGATCGAGCGGCATCGAAGGTTCTGGGAGGCGAGCCTCGACGCGCTCGCCCGCTTTGTGGAGGACGACCAACCACCAAATGGAGAGACGCCATGACCCCCGATCACGCAGGCAGCCATGAGTTGAGCTTCGAGCGAACCTTGCGCGCCCCGGTCGACCGAGTCTGGGCCGCCCTGACCGACGCGGGCCAGGTCGAGCAGTGGTACGGCCCCGGAGAGGAGTTCCGCATCGAGGTCGAGGAGTGGGACTGCCGCATCGGAGGGAAGTACCGGGTCGCGATGCACCACCGCGACGGTCAGACCCATACCTGTTACGGAGAATTCAAGGACCTTGAGCCGAATCGGCGCATCGCGTACACCTGGGCCTGGGCAGACCAGCCGCCATTGGATACGCTCGTGACCTTTGCGCTCACGGCCGAGGGTGATCAGACGCGCCTTCACTTCACGCACGCCGGGTTCCCGTCGGAGGAGGTCCGGGGGCAGCACGAGATGGGCTGGACCGGATCGCTGGAGCGGCTGGCGGGCGTGGTCGCCTGAAATCTGCCGGACGAGCGACGGATCGGCTCGCTCCGGTGCGGCCCTCCTCTTCGCCGGCCACCTTTCGTCCGAAAGGGGATATTCCCTTCGTGCCACCACCCACTATATATTGTGGTGTGCCTTCCCGCGAATCCTTTCCCCGTCCCTCGATCGACTTCCCGACCGATCTTTCCGAGTTCGATCGGTTTTTTCCGGATGAGACTGCTTGCGAGCGATACCTAGAAAAACTGCGCTGGCCGGACGGCTTCGTTTGTCCGTGGTGCGGGGATCGTAGATCCGCGTGGCGGACGGCTCGCGGTTCACTGCTCTGCCAAGGCTGTAAGAGGAGAGTGTCGGCGACAGCGGGAACGATCTTCGAGGGCACTCGGAAGCCGTTGAAGCTGTGGTTCATTGCCGCCTGGGAGATCACAGCTCACAAGTACGGAGCCAACGCAGTCAACGTCAAGCGGATGGTCGGCGTCAAGAGCTACAAGACGGCTTGGGCGTGGCTCCACAAGTTCCGTCGCGCGATGGTGGTCCCGGGACGAGAGAAGCTTTCCGGTGTGGTCGAGATCGATGAGACCTATGTCGGGGGCGAGGAGCAAGGAGCAAAAGGTCGCTACACGGCCCGGACGGCGATTGTGGCGGTCGCAGTCGAGCTGAAGGATCGAGGCTACGGCCGCATCCGTCTACAGCGAATTTCTGACGTGAAAACGACGACCCTGGAAGCGTTCGTGCGTGCTTCGGTCGTACAGGGGGCGGTTTGCCGTACAGACGCATGGACTGGCTACCGGAATCTTTCACGATTCGGTTACGAGCACGAGGTGATCAATCAGTCTGCCTCGCCAGACCCGGCGCATGTATTGATGCCGGGCGTTCACCGTGTTGCCTCCCTTCTAAAACGATGGCTCCTCGGAACCTTCCAAGGAGCCGTCAGCAAGGACCACCTGAACTATTACCTAGACGAGTTCACCTTCCGCTTCAATCGCAGAGGCTTTTCATCTCGCGGCCTACTGTTCTACCGTTTGATACAGCAGGCAGTGCAGACAGAGAACACAAGCACCGATGATCTATTCATCGGCACTGGCCGGGGGATCAGCGCGACTGGCTGACTCCGTTCTTGGCATTGGGGGCCTCAACGAAAGGACCTTCGCGACCGATGCGCCTCAGAAAGTCTCGTTCGACCGGATCTCTCGGCGGGCGCGTCATGCCCCGTGTGTCCGTCCTGGCTTGAGAGCGCCTTACTCTCTCCAGGCGCCCCTGCCATTTATCACGCAGATCTGGAATCGACTCTTTCATTGGCCTCAGGCGAATATCGGGGTGAGTTCTACCAGCGATCGCGCCAGTTTCCAGGTGCGCGGCTATTGTGAGCGACTGCTACGATGTAGATAAGATCAGGCGACGCGTGGTAGTAGATGTTGAGAGGGTAGTCATTGTGGAGGACGATC
>JBBDRR010000170.1:0-15420 GCA_040905395.1 Gemmatimonadota bacterium | reverse complement strand
ATCAGGCGACGCGTGGTAGTAGATGTTGAGAGGGTAGTCATTGTGGAGGACGATCCCGCGCTCATAATAAGCCGCCTGGTCAAGGTACTCCTCTTCGGCAAGTGGGTGAAACTCCGCGTATATCAACTGAATCGCTCACGAGCACGCTGAAGGGATTCAGCCACTGGCACGCCGGCAACCTTACCGGAACGCAGCTCTTCGAGGCGTCGGCCCGCTTCCCGACTCCATGCCGCCGCGATCTCAGGGGTCTGCTCACCTCCCAACGAGGCGTCGAGGAGGTCACGGAGCCGTGCCCGTTCGTCACGAGGAAGGCTCGTCAGCTGTTTTTCGAGCATACTGGTGTTCATGGATCATGTGGTTGCGGGTGATACCCTGAATATACCGTGAGACCTCACCTTCCACCAAAACCGCCCTCAACTCTTACGCCTTTACCCCAAATATGGGTTCCATCCACCATGCCACTGAACCTCAACACAATATATGGGGGTCAGTGGAGCGAAGGGAATATCCCTTTCGTCCGAAAGCGCGCCGCCGGTGTCCCCCGGCTTGACTCCCGACCGCTCCGAACGAGGGTAGCGAGTCCGGGCCGGGGGATCTTCTGGTCCCCGGTCGCACCGGAGTTGTTGCAGGCTTCACAACCGCTACGAACGTCTCTCTCCCACAGGTATCGTACGGTTGCGAGTCCGCCGTGAACTCGTGTCCGTAGTCTCCCGGTGCGGTCCGACCCACCCACGCTCGCCGTCCGATGCTCTCCCACGTCCTCTCCGGCGCAGTCCTCGGCGTCGACGCCTATATCGTACGCGTCGAAGCCGACGTAGCGAGCGGCGTCCCGCAGTTCGCCACCGTCGGCCTGCCGCAGGGGGCGGTGCGTGAGGGAAAGGAGCGAGTGGTCGCCGCAATTCGTAACAGCGGGTATGCGCTACCTCCGAAGCGAATCACGATCAACCTCGCCCCGGCGGACGTTCGTAAGGAGGGCAGCGCGTTCGACCTGCCGATCGCCGTAGGTATCCTTGCTGGAACGGGCGAAATCGAGGCGCAGCAGCTACGCGGACGGGTACTCGTCGGTGAGCTCGGCCTCGACGGAAGCCTCCGGCCGGTGCGGGGCGCCCTTTCGATCGCGGTCGCCGCCCGTTCACAAGGTATGCGTGGACTGATTCTTCCCGTGGCGAATCTCGCCGAGGCGTCCGTCGTAGCCGGTCTCGAGGTGCTCGGGGGAAGCTCGCTCGAGGAGGTGGTAGGGTTCCTCAAGGGAAGTGGAGATCTGAGGCGGCCCGACAGCCCCGGAGCGGAGGGTCCGTCTTCTCAACACGTGGGGCAGCTCGACCTTGCCGACGTCCGTGGCCAGGAGCACGCGAAGCGGGCGCTCGAAGTCGCGGCCGCCGGATCCCACAACATCCTCATGGTAGGGCCGCCGGGATCGGGGAAGACGATGCTCGCACGCCGAATTCCGGGCATCCTCCCGTCTCTGAGCCTGGAGGAATCGATCGAGTCCACCAAGATCCACTCCGTCGCAGGACTCCTGCGCGCCGGCCGGTCGCTCGTCGCGGAGCGACCGTTTCGCGCCCCGCATCATACGACTTCGGATGCCGGCCTGATCGGCGGCGGCTCCAATCCGAAACCTGGTGAGGTGTCTCTCGCCCACAACGGCGTGCTCTTTCTGGACGAGCTTCCGGAATTCCGCCGGAACGTCCTGGAAGCGCTCCGGCAACCATTGGAAGACGGCGAGGTCACTATTGCACGGGCCGGCCTGAGTCTCAGCTTCCCAGCCCGGTTCATGCTCGCCGCCGCGATGAACCCATGCCCGTGCGGTCACCACGGTGACCCGCAACGCAACTGCTCCTGTGCATCGCACCTCGTTCAGCGCTACCTTGGTCGGGTATCCGGTCCGTTGATGGACCGGATCGATATCCACATCGAAGTACCGGCCGTGCCCTCCCGCGAGTTGTCACGCCGCTCCCCCGGCGAAACCACAGCGTGCGTGCGCCAGCGGGTCGCCGTGGCTCGAGAGCGCCAGAAGCGGAGGTTCAGCGGCGGGATCGGCGTCCACGCCAATGCGCACATGAAGGCTGGCGACCTGAGGCGATTCTGCTCGGTGGAGGCCCAGGGGCAGGCTCTCCTTCGAACGGCGATTTCGCGGCTGGGTTTCTCCGCCCGCGCCTACCACCGCGTCCTGAAGATCGCCCGAACCATCGCCGATCTCGATGGCGCGGCGGAGATCCGGACCTGCGACATCGCTGAGGCGATTCAGTACAGATCCTTCGATCGAAACGGCGCATGACTCCGCTTCGATTCTATGCCAACGATAAATGGCCGCCCCATCGGACGGCCATCTTCAGAATCCTTCGCTCCCCGACTGCCGGGTGGTCAACCAGAGGCCGCTAAACCGTCGGCATTGAAGATCCGGCGGGAGGCCGCCCGATAACGCCGTTTCGGGGCACGGGCTTCGGCGAGCGCCTGCACGAACGCCGCTGCCGCGGTCTGGAACGCTCCGAGCTCCCTCAGCTCGGTCGGGTTCAGCCCGGTGAAACGCCGCAACGCCAGCCGCAGGCTGCTGTCGGCGGCATACCCGCAGGCCAGCGCGACCGCCGATACGGGCCGGCCCGGGTCGTCCAGGAACTCGGCGGCGAGCAGTACCCGCATCCAGGCCAGTAGCCGTTTCGGCGGCGGCAGACCCGCCTTGCGGCACCACCGGGAAAGCGTTCGCGGAGTTATGAAAAGCGATTTCGCCAGGTCGCGCCCCTGACCGCCCTCCGCGACGATCGCCGCCGCGGCACTCAGGATCGCTCGCGCTGCCGCTGACGTGTAAGACGGAAGTTGCCTCTCCACCAGCCCGCGTAGCGGACGACCCCGTGCCGCCATCAGCCGGCGCGAGAGCGACACCGCCGTCGTCTCCTCGTCCAGGTCGATGATCTGAACGACGCCCCACTGCCCCAGCTTGAGCAGATCACCCGCTCGGCCGGGCTTCAGCTCGAGCGCCCCGATCACCGTCAGCGAGGGGAACCGGTTCAGCAACGAGGCCAGCTCTATCGTCGGCCCTGCGTCGGACCCGGCCTCGGTATAGGGATCGACCACGATCAGAGAGGAGGCGGGAGCCGTGCGCACGGCATCGAGCAACTCGTCCCAGTCGTCGAGCAGCCGCAGCTCCAAGCCTTCCCCCCGGGCAACGGCACGGAGACGCTCGATCAGCACACGATCCGAGTGCAGAACGAGCAGCGGCCGAGGTACCTTTTGCATGGGTTGTCCTAAAGTATTGGGTAAGCCAGGTCTACGTCGTGGTCTTACAGCTCCGCTTCACGCAATGTTTCCAGATGAGCGGCCCGCGTGCCGTACGTATCAAAATCCTTCCATCTGGAGTCGTCACCATGAAGAGCATCCGCCTCGGTTTTGCCGCGCTGGTTTTCGCCGTCGTCGCCGCCGGCTGCGATGCCACCTCGATCACAGCGAACGAGTGTGGAACGACAGTAGGTTCCGAAGTTCGTTCCTGCGGCTGATCTCCGCTCAGCTCGGTGTATTGACAGCGGCTGCGAAAACCGCTTCGAACGCTTCGACCGCTCCGGACACGCTCTGCGGCGTGGGCCGGGGCGTTTCGTTTGCGCGCTCGGTGACCGGTGCGACAGGGCGATGGATCGAATCGAGGAAGGCCTCAGCCCGTTCCCGTATCGCGTACTCCGCGCGTTCTATGGCGATTTCGCGAGCCTGCTCTCCAGTAGCGGTCGCAAGCTCCATCTCGCCCATCGCCGCGGCGCCACGTGCCATGTCCAGCAGAGCCATGCCCACGGCCGGCTGTGCGTCCGGTAACTGAAGCAGGCACTCCGCCTCGCTCCAGGACGAGCGATACAGCTCCCTTTCGCCGACATTTGCTGCCGATCGAACGATGACGACCGCGCGTGCGAGTCGCTCGACGGGAGTGTCGCCGCAAGGCGAAGCCACGAACGTTCTGAGGGCCGAACGAAAGTGTCCCGACTCCATCAGGAAAACGCCGAAGTCGTGTGCCAGACCGGGGAGCCGACGGTGATTGGGACCGTAGGCAGCGAGCGCCGCCTTTGCATAGTTGCCTGTTTCTGCGAGCCGATTTGCGTGTATGGCCCAGACCATCAGGTCGTGATATGCCGCGGCGGCGAGCGGCCGGATCGAGAAGCGCTTTGCAGCCCGCAGCCCCCGGATGAGGCTCTTGCGCGCCTGGGGGTAGCTACCGCGGAGCAGGAAGATCTTGCCGAGTCCGATATAGGAGCGGGAAAACTCGTACCAGTCCTTCTGCCTCCGCGCGCGGGACACCGCCTGCCGGTACCACATCTCCGCCCGGGTGTATTCGGCGTGGGTCCTGGCGAGCTTGCCGACCTCGTGCGCGATCCGGGCGTCCGTAGGGGACGCCACCGCTGCAGCCTGCGTGAACTCGATGGCGGTCCCCAGCGCACCCTCCGCTGCCGCCCATTCCCCGATCTCCAGGCACGCCCTCGTGACGGACGCCGAACGGGCTCGCGGTCTGAGCACCGCCGCGGCTTTCGTGAGGGCCGTGGCGATCTCCTCCGGGGCTCCGGAGCACTGGATCCGATCCAGTCGGCTGACGTGCGCTGCGGGCTCGAATGCCTGGGAGCGCTCGCCCTCGGGAAGCTCCGCCCAGAGCCGGACGGCACGAACCGTCTTCCACAAGACCAGACCCAGCTCACCTTCGACCTCGGTGAGCACCACCTCCGAGTCGATCGCCTCGTCGCCGTGCATGATTGGCGGCGGCAGTCGCTGCGGTTGCTTTCGCTTGCTCATTCGCGCTCCGTTCAGGATGGAATCCGTCGCCCTACGAGCGGCCGGCGGATACACGATAATCTTAAAGCGTCTCTTTTTCTATCCCCCCGTTCAGATCGGGCCGCTCCGGTCACCCCATCATCCGTCCGCCGTTGTCGAAGCCGGCCTGGAAAAGGCCGGACTCGATACTGCGGTTCACCAGTGCGCCATCGAAGTGCTGGTTGCGCAGCTGCAGCATCATTTCGACGACGTGTCCGATCGGCTGCGCCTTACGGTAGGGTCGATCGTGCGTGAGCGCGTCGAAGACATCGGCGATCGCGACGATCCTGGCTGTCAGGGGGATCTCGTCGCCCCGCAAGCCGTGCGGGTAGCCCGCGCCGTTCCATCGCTCGTGGTGCGAGGCGGCGATCTCCTCGGCGACCTTGATCATCTCCGACTGGCCTCCCGACAGGATCTCGGCGCCGATCGTCGTATGCGTCTTGATGACCTCGAATTCCTGGGGCGTCAGTGGCCCGGGCTTCAGCAGAATCTGGTCGGGTATCGCGATCTTGCCGAGGTCGTGGAGGGGGGCGGCGCGTCGCAGGTGGTCGACCGTCTGGACCGAGAGGCCTACGGCCGTGCCGATCCGTGCCGCCAGGTCACCAACCCTCTTCGTGTGTTGCCCGGTGACGTCGTCGCGATACTCGGCGGTACGCGAGAGGCGATCGAGGACCTCCACCCGGCTCGTCTCGAGCTGATCCGTTCTTTCCCGTACCTTCTGTTCCAGCTCGAGGTGCAGAAACCGCGACTCGAGGAGGTTCCGACTCCGCAGCAGGACCTCCATTCCGTCCAGCGGCTTCGTCAGGAAGTCGCGGGCTCCGTTCTGGAAGGCGGTCTCGCGCGCCTCGCGGGTGATGTCCCCGGTCAGCACGATCACCGGTAGATAAGTGTCGTCCGGAATCGCCTTCCGCAGCGCGGCCAGGATCTCCTGTCCGCTGACGTGCGGCATGTGCAGATCGAGCAGGACGAGATCCGGCTGCAGCTGCTCGTAGAGCGCCATCGCCTGGCGGGAATCACCGGTCGACGTGACGCCGACGACCCCGGCCCCGCTGAAGAGCCTCTCGAGGAACCGGCAATTCGAAGCTTCGTCGTCGACGACGAGGATCTTCGCGCGCGCAAAGCCGTCGGTCAGCCGCATGGCCCCACCTCGCACGGCTGGAGAATGCCGCCGGATCGATCCGGGCATGCCCAGAGCAGGTATGAACCGGATCGCGCGACCGACCACTCCTGTAAGCTCCTGTGCGCGAAGAAGCCTGACCCGAGGGAGCGAGCCGAACAGCGCTCCAGCAGTTCCGGCGTACGATTGACCATAGGCGGTCCTACGTCCAAGATGATCCAGGCACCACTCTGCAAAGGATCGGCAGTTTCGCAATATACATTAGGACGAAACCAGCGGCACCACCATGTGATCGGAGGCCGTCAGCTGATCAGCGTGTGCGGGTAGGGCGCCTCGCTGGTGGCGGGATCCATTGAATAACCGGACGGGCGGGAGCTGAGAAGTGAGAGTTGCAGGCAGAAGAGCGAATGGAATCGCGGGGGGGCCGCACGGCCGGCGCGTCACGGACCGCGAGCCGCATACGGGCATCCGGCCGGTCGTCTGGATCGCCGTGGCGGTCGTCGTGCTGGACTGGAGCACGAAGGCGATGGTCGCGTCGGCCATCCCGCTGCGGAGAATGGTCGAGGTGATCCCGGATCGGGTCGCGCTGTGGCACGTGCGGAACCCGGCGATGATTCTCGGGCTTTTCGGCGATCTGCCACTGCGTTGGCGCCAGGTGCTCGGAGTGGTTCTCGGGATCGTGGCGGTGACGCTGCTCGTCGAGGTGCTCACGAGGGCTCATCGGCTGCTTCCGCACCGCCGACCGTGGGCATGGGTCTTCGGCGGTCTCGTTTTCGGGGGGCTGATCGGCAACCTCGGGGAACGCGCGCTTCACTGGGGCGTCACCGACTTTCTTTCGTTTCGCTGGGGCTCCATCTGGCTGCCCCCGGGAAACGTGGCCGACCTCGCGATCATCCTCTCGATTCCGATATCCTTTCTGGTGATCGCGTTCGAGATCGAGGCACGGGCGCTGCGTGGATCCACCGGCGCGGCGGCGGGTGCGCCGAAGGCCGCCCGCCACCCGGACGGACAGGGGGCCAGATGAAAGGTCCGGCAGAGTCGCTGCCGACCGGAGCCCGCGCGACGAGTGGGTCGTTCATATGAGCGCAGGCATCTACCTGGACTACGCCGCCACCTCGGCGATCCGACCGCCCGAGGTGATCGAGGCGGTCGCGCGATATCTGGACGAGATCGGCGCCACGCCGGGGCGCGCGGGCCATTCCCGTTCGCTGGCAGCGGGGCGCATCGCCCTCCGTTGCCGTCAACTCCTCTCCCGGATCATCGGACACGAGGGAGATCCGGGTCGCGTCACCTTCCAGCTGAACGCGACGCATGCGCTGAACGTCGCCATCGCCGGTACCCTCCGGCCAGGTGACCGGGTGGTGCGTACCACCTGGGATCACAACGCCGTCCGGCGCCCGATCGCCGCTCTCGGGCGACTCGGTATTGCCGAGACGCTCTTCCAGTCCGGACCGGATGGAACGGACCTGGCCGGGCTTGGGGAGCTGATCTCGGGCGGCGGGGCCGCTGCGCGTCTGCTCGTCCTGCCGCACGCGTCCAACGTCACGGGTGCCGTGTTGCCGGTCCGCGATATCGTGGCGATCGCCAGGGAGTACGGTACGCTCGTGTTGTTGGATGCCGCGCAGACCGTCGGGCACTACCCGGTCGACGTGGACGAGCTCGGCGTGGATCTTCTGGCGTTCAGCGGACACAAGGGCCTCGCCGGTCCCCAGGGAACGGGGGGACTTTGGGTGCGGGAGGGGGTAGAGGTCGCGCCGCTGCTCTCCGGCGGTACGGGCGGGGACTCGAGCCCCCTGGACATGCCTGGCGCTTACCCTGACCACCTCGAGGCGGGTACGCAGAACGCGCCCGGCATCGCCGGTCTCGCCGCGGCCGCCGAGTGGGTGCTCTCACAGGGTGTCGCTGGCCGACAAGCGAAGGAACAGGATCTGAAGGAGGCGCTGGTTGCCGGTCTGCGCGGCCTGGAAAAGGTCCGGATCCTTTCGGCGCAAAGCGGTCCGGCCGTCGGCATCGTCACCATTCTGCACGACGAGATGGAACCGGGCGAGCTCGCCGTATGGCTGGAGCGTGAGCACGGCATCCAGACGCGGGCCGGACTTCACTGCGCGCCAGGCGCTCACGAAGCGCTGGGAACACTACGTACGGGGGCGCTCCGGCTCTCCGTCGGATGGGCTACGACTCACGAGGAGATCGAACGAACGTTGGACGCGTTTCGCCGGCTCGAGCAGGGTTGGGGGGCATGATGCGAAGCGGGATCATCGCCGTGCTCCTCCTGTCGGTCGTCGCCGCTTCGCTCGTGGTGGCGTACCGCACCGGTCTCCTGCCGGTCTCTTCCGGCACGGAAGCGACCGAGATCTCGCCGGAGGCAGCCTCCAGCGCCGAGGCGAAGATCGCACGCCTCCAACGCTCCGGGCAGGAGGCCCGGCTAAACTCCGTGGAGCTCACCAGCCTCTTCAAGTACCGTCCCGAGGTCTGGTCGATCGATCGCGTGTTGGATCCGCAGGTCAGCATCAGAGGCGACACCATGTCGGTGAGCGGGTCCTTTGCGACGGCAGAGCTTCCCCGTCAGGCTGAGCTCGAGCAGATCAGATTCCTCCTCCCGGATACGACCGACGTCGCCGTTTCCGGGACGCTCGATTCCGCCTCGACGGGGCAGGCTGTCTTCCGGATCGCCTCGATCGAGGTCGCGGGAATGCCGATCCCGTCGCGTCTCTTTCCCCTGCTCCTCGAGCGGATCGGCGGCGGTGCGAACGCCCCGCCGAACGCCATCGGGCTGCCCCTGCCGGACGCGGTCGGATCAGTGCGTCTCGAAGATGGCGAGCTCGTACTCACTCCCTGACCCCTTTTGCCATGGCTCGCCTGCTCGTCGTCGACGATGAAGAAGGAATCCGCCGCATACTGACCCAGCTGTTCGAATACGAGGGCCATGAGGTCCAATCCGCCTCGAGCGGACCGGAAGCTCTCGGCATCTTCGCCGACCTCGCCCCCGACCTCACCTTCATGGACGTGAAGATGGCCCGGATGGACGGCCTCGAGGCGCTCACGAAGATCAAGGAGCTGGATCCGCACGCGCTCGTCGTGATGATCAGCGGCCATGGCACGATCGAGACGGCTGTGGAGGCGACGCGGCGCGGCGCTTACGATTTTCTCGAGAAGCCGCTCGACACGGATCGTATCCTCCTCGTCCTCCGCAACGCTCTCCACCAGCGGGGGCTCCTCGCCGAGAACGCGAGGTTGAAGGGAGAGGTACAGAGCCGTCATCAGATCGTAGGACGGAGCTTCGCCATCCGTCAGGTGCTCGAACGGCTCGAGAAGGTAGCCCCCACCGACGCGCGCGTGCTGATCACCGGCGAGAACGGGACGGGCAAGGAGCTCGTCGCCCGCGCGATGCACCGGCTCTCGCCGCGTTCCAGCGGTCCGTTCGTCGAGGTGAATTGCGCCGCGATCCCTACCGAGCTGATCGAGTCGGAGCTGTTCGGACACGTCAAGGGATCCTTCACGGGGGCACACGAGGACAGGGCGGGGAAGTTCGAGCTGGCGCACGGCGGCACCCTCTTCCTCGACGAGGTCGGTGATATGAGCCTTGCCGCTCAGGCCAAGGTTCTGCGCGCGCTCCAGGAAGGGATCGTGACGCGAGTGGGTAGCGGACGGCCGATCCAGGTAGACGTCCGCGTTCTTTCCGCCACGAACAAGGATCTGGCCGAAGAGATCCGCGAGGGACGTTTCCGGGAGGACCTCTTCCATCGACTCGACGTCATTCCTCTCCACGTCCCGCCGCTTCGCGAGCGCCGCGAGGATATCCAGATGCTCGTCCAGTACTTCGCCGAGCGAGCGGTCAGGGAGGCCCATCTCGCGCCGAAGTCGTTCTCCGACTCCGCTCTGGAGAAGCTCGAGCGTATGGACTGGTCCGGGAACGTCCGGGAACTTCGAAACACGGTCGAACGACTGCTGATCCTCGCGTCGGGCAACGAGATCACCGACCAGGACGTCGATCTTCTCGTGAGCGGGCAGACCACCGGCGCAGGCCTATCGGCCGACCTCCTTTCGTGCGAGACGTTTGCTGAGTTCAAGGATGCCGCGGAGCGCGCGTTCGTCTTGCACAAGCTCCGCGAGAACGACTGGAACGTCTCGGAGACGGCACGGGGCCTCGACATGCCGCGCTCTAATCTCTACAAGAAGATCGAGAAGTACGACCTGGTCCGTGAGGAGTAGTCGGTGTGATCGAATGGCTCGCGATCTCGGCTGCCTGGCTGATCGGCTCGTTCGGGAGCGCTGCTCTCCTCGCACTACTCTACAGGAGGCTCCACCCGGAGCTGTCGTTCCACAAGCTCTGGGTATTCTGGACGGTGGTGGTCTCGCTCCTCGCGCTCCTGATTCTCGGTACCGGGCTCATCTGACGCCCGGCGGCGCGCGATGTGCCTCATGCACTCGGAGAGTCACCGTAAGGGAGAGATAGATGTCGGTAGAGCACAAGAACTACATCGGCGGAGAGTGGGTGGAGCCCGCCGGCGGCGAGTACTTCGAGAACCGGAACCCGGCGCGGAGATCAGAGGTGATCGGCCTCTGGCCACGGTCCGGCCCGGCCGATGTCGACCGGGCCGTCGAGGCGGCCCTGAGCGGTTTTCGGATCTGGCGAGCGACTCCCGCTCCCGAGCGCGGTGCAGTTCTGAAGCGCGTCGGGGACCTGCTGGAGAGCCGCAAGGAAGAGATCGCGCGTGCTGCCACCCGCGAGATGGGGAAGGTGCTGCTCGAGACGCGGGGGGACGTGCAGGAGGGCATCGATACCGCCTATTACGCCGCCACGGAGGGGCGCCGCCTCTTCGGGCACACCGTCCCCTCGGAGCTGCGCGCGAAGTGGGCAATGAGCTATCGCCGCCCGATCGGGCCCGCCGGCCTGGTGACCCCATTCAACTTCCCGATGGCGATCCCGACATGGAAGCTGTTCCCTGCGCTGGTGTGCGGGAACAGCGTCATCCTCAAGCCGGCGGAGGACGTCCCCCACACCGCCGCGCTCCTCGTCGAGACGCTGATCGAGGCCGGAATCCCGCCGGGCGTGGTGAACCTCGTCCACGGCTTCGGCGAGGAGGCCGGCGCACACCTCGTCGCACATCCGGACGTGCCGGTCGTTTCCTTCACCGGCTCCACCGAGACGGGTCGCGCGATCGGACGCACCTGTGGCGAGATGCACAAGCGGCTGTCGCTGGAGATGGGCGGCAAGAACGCCCAGATCGTTCTCGACGACGCGAACCTGGACCTCGCCATCGACGGCGTGCTGTGGGGCGCCTTCGGCACCACGGGCCAACGCTGTACCGCGACCTCGCGACTGATCCTCCACTCTGCCATCCACGACGAGCTCCTGGACCGCCTGGTCGGCCGAGTGCGTGCGGTAAAGCTCGGCGACGGGTTGAACGAAGGAGTCGAGGTCGGCCCCTTGATCAACGAAGCGGCGCTGAAGAAAGTCCGCTCCTATGTCGAGATTGGTAGGCAGGAGGCGGAGCTGATTGTCGGGGGTTCACCGGCTGCGGGCGGCGGGCTGGATGACGGCTTCTTCTTCGAGCCGACGATATTCGCCGGAGTGAAGCCGGGATCGCGACTCGCGACCGAGGAGATCTTCGGCCCCGTCCTCTCCGTCCTCCGCTTCGACGACGTGGAGGAAGCGTTCCGAATCAACAACGAAGTCGCGTACGGCCTGTCGAGCTCCGTCTACACGCGCGACAACAACACCGCCTTCCGGGCCATGGTCGAGCTCGACAACGGAATCACCTACGTCAACGCTCCCACGATCGGCGCCGAGGCGCACCTCCCGTTCGGGGGTGTGAAGCAGACCGGAAACGGCCACCGGGAGGGTGGCTGGGAGGTGTACGAGTTCTACTCGGAGACGAAGGTTTGCTACGTCGACTACTCGGGCAAGCTTCAGCGTGCTCAGATCGATAACTACGATGCCGGCCCGTACTGACCGACCGTCGGAACGCCGCGAGTTCCGGAAGGTACTAACCGGCGTCCCACCCCGAACCATTCGAGTCGCTCCCTGGAGTCCACCGCCCCCTGCTTCTGCGGCGGCTTCCGACGGGTGGCACACGGAGAAAGACGCGTGGCGCTAGGCAGCTCTTCCGACCCCTTCGTCCATCATCCCGGCCCTCGACCCGACGAGAGCCGCGGGTCGATATCCACCGGCCGCTGGCTCTGGGAGGGTATCAAGGCGGTGAGCACCGCGATCGTCCTGTTCCTCCTGATCCGCACCTTTCTCGTCGAGGCGTTCAAGATTCCCACCGGGTCGATGGAGAATACCCTCATGGTCGGGGACTTCCTCCTGGTAAACAAGGCCGTCTATGGTGCCGAGGTGCCCGGACTTCACGCCAGGCTCCCCGGCTTCGCCGAGCCGAGCCGCTCCGATGTCGTCGTCTTCTTCCCTCCGCACGACCCGACCCGTAACTATGTGAAGAGGCTCGTCGGCGTCCCCGGCGACACGCTGGAGATGCAGGACAAGGTGCTCTATGTGAACGGCGATCCTCAGTTCGAACCGTACACCCGCCACGTCGATCGTTTCTCGGAGCCGAGCGACGCCCGCATGATGTGGCAGCGCGATTACCTCGTGGAGGGTGAGAGCGGCTGGCGACGTTACGACCCGACGCGCGATAGCTGGGGTCCGATCATCGTCCCCCAGGGAAAGTATTTCGCGCTCGGCGATAATCGCGACAACTCCGAAGATTCCCGTTACTGGGGCTTCATCGACACCTCGGCCATCAGGGGGCGGCCGATGTTCGTCTACTATTCCTTCATCAGAAATCCACTGACGCCCTTCTCGTGGCTGACGGACGTGCGGTGGAGCCGGATCGGCGACGCGATCAACTGACAGCGGCGGCGGTCGATCGTACATCCCCTTGACAGGTTGCGGCAGGCTCTCCAGAATCAAACCAGGGGCGACCCTTCTCCCGTTTCCATGACGGGCCCTCCGCCCTGACTGTCTCTCCAGCCCGCGGCTCGTTCCCCTCTGGACCGCGGCACGTCGACGAAGCGTTCCCCGTGCTCCGTACCCTCGGCTCCTTCCGCATGGCTCCACGGCATTCCTCATGAATGGCACTTCAGTCCGCAAGCTCACAGTCGAATCCGAGTCGCTCGACCAGTACCTCCGTGAGATCAGCGCCTATCCGCTCATCGACCGGGAAATGGAAGCGACCCTCGCGCGGCAGATCCGCACCGGCAACGACGGGGCCCTCGACAAGCTGGTACGGTCGAATCTCCGCTTCGTCGTCTCCGTCGCAAAGCGGTATCAGAATCAAGGGGTATCCCTCGCGGACCTGATCAACGAGGGCAACATCGGGCTGATGCGAGCGGCGCAGAAGTTCGACGAAACGAAGGGAATCAAGTTCATCTCCTATGCCGTCTGGTGGATCCGGCAGGCGATCCTGCAGGCACTGGCGGAGCAGTCGCGGATCGTGCGAGTTCCGCTGAGTCGGGCAGGCACACTCCACCGGATCGGGAAACGCTCGTCGCTCCTCACGCAGGAGCTCGGCAGGGAGCCGACGCTCGAGGAGATCGCGGAGGAGCTGAAGCTACCGGAGGAGGAGATCAAGCATACCCTCGCCATGGCCCAGGCCCACCTCTCCCTCGATGCGCCCCTCGTTCCCGGCGAGGATGGTCAGCTCCTCGACTATGTCTGCGACAACTTCTCTCCCGGCCCCGACGAAGAGCTGTACTCGGAGGCGCTCGCCCGCTCCATCGAAGATGCGCTCGATACGCTCAGTGAGCGCGAGGCCAAGGTCCTTCGTCTCTACTTCGGCCTCGGGGAGACCGACCCCCTGACGCTCGAGCAGATCGGGGAGCGCTTCGGCATCACGCGCGAGCGCGTCCGCCAGATCAAGGAGCGGGCCCTGTCGAGGTTGCGACATCAATCGCGCGCCCGATTCCTCGAGACCTTCCTGACTTAGAGCCGGCGCCCGCTTTTTCGCCTCGTTTCGACCCGGGGCTCCCGCCCGAAAGCGCCGTCCCGTCCGGCTTGACACTCGGCCTCGCTTCGGATATAGTCACTGACTGCCTTGACGACGGTATTCCGCCGCGGCGCTGCCGGGGCGGGCCGCGGTTTTTTTCGAGTGAGATTCTGATGAAGACGTACTCAGTAAAGGCGGGGGAGATCGAGCGACGCTGGTACGTCGTGGATGCCGAGGGCAAGATCCTCGGGCGGCTCGCGACGGAGGTGGCCAGGGTCCTCCGCGGCAAGCACAAGCCGATCTATACCCCCCATCTCGACACTGGCGATCACGTGATCGTGATCAATGCCTCGAAGATCGAGCTGAGCGGCGCGAAGGCCGATCAGAAGACGTATTTCCGGCATTCCGGCTTCATGGGCGGAGAGAAGTTCATTCCCTACCGCCGCATGCTGGAGAAGCACCCCGCGCGCGTCGTAGAGCTCGCGGTGAAGGGAATGCTTCCGAAAAACGCGCTGGGTCGCCAGATGCGCTCGAAGCTCAAGGTCTACGCGGGCACCGAGCATCCGCATGCGGCTCAGGCGCCGGAACCACTTCACGTGTAACTGAATGTCGAACGAGGAACTGACCACGGAGAGCGCCGAGGCGCAGGAGCCGACCCCCGTCACTCCGAAGCCGGCTGCTGGCGAGCGGAAGGCGTCCACCGCGAAGACATCGGACCGAATCCACGGGCTGGGCCGACGCAAGACGGCTGTAGCACGTGTCGCGCTGCGTCCGGGCGAGGGTAGCTGGAAGGTGAACGGCCGCACGCTCGAGGAGTATTTCCCCCGTGGGATTCTGCAGCAGTCGATCGTGCGGCCGCTGGTTGTCACCGAGACGCAGGGCCAGTACGATGTGTTCGTCCGGGTCGCGGGCGGCGGCCTCCACGGGCAGGCCGACGCGGTTCGTCTCGGTCTTTCCCGCGCGCTCCTGAAGGTCGACGAGGAATTCCGTCGGCGCCTGCGCTCGGAGGAGCTCCTCACCCGCGATGCCCGCGAGGTCGAGCGCAAGAAGCCCGGCCGTCCGAAGGCGCGCAAGCGCTTCCAGTTTTCGAAGCGGTAGGACGAGAGAAGCTATCGGCTATCAGCTATCGGCTATCAGTTGGGAGGATCTCCCGATGGCCACCATGCTGGAGCCGATAGCTGATAGCCAAAAAATCACATCGCTCGACGCGCCCGCGGGTGCCACCGTAAAGTGGTAAGCGGGGCGGATGAAGGCGGTGGTAGACACAACCCAATTCCAGAGTAGAGTACGACAATGGCGGCTGCACCCCAGATTCAGGAACTCCTCGAGGCCGGTGTTCACTTCGGCCATCAGACGAGCCGGTGGAACCCGAAGATGCGGAAGTTCATCTTCGCGGAACGCAACGGCATCTACATCATCGACCTCAAGAAGACCGCGCGTCAGATCGATCTGGCGCAGGCGCTGGTGCGGGACGTGATCTCGCGTGGCGAGCGCGTCCTCTTCGTCTGCACGAAGCGGCAGCTGCGGCCGATCATTCAGAGCGAGGCCGAGCGGTCGAACTCGTTCCACGTCACGGAGCGTTGGCTCGGCGGCATG
>JBBDRR010000169.1:0-4535 GCA_040905395.1 Gemmatimonadota bacterium | reverse complement strand
AATGCCCGGGCCATTTCCGCTGGACTGGGTGGGCCACTTCGTCGGAATGCGCAGCCAGGACTGGAACGACGAGTCCTGGGCGGTCTGCAAGGCCGACATGCTGATCAAGGGCGAGGACGCGGACAACATCATTTTGGGCGACACCTTCACGAAGGACGGCTTCGACCGCGACGCCGACGGGAAGAAGCGCACCTTCGACTACATGCTCGCCAATCCGCCCTTCGGGGTGGAGTGGAAGCAGCAGCGGAAATACATCGAGCGCGAACGCGACTCGCTCGGCTATGAGGGCCGCTTCGGTGCGGGCACGCCGCGGATCAACGACGGCTCGTTGCTCTTCCTGCAGCACATGCTCGCGAAGATGTGCACGCCCAAGGAAGGCGGCAGCCGCATCGGCATCGTCTTCAACGGCTCGCCGCTTTTCACCGGCGATGCGGGTAGCGGCGAGAGTAACATCCGCCAGTGGATCGTCGAGAACGACTGGCTCGAGGCGGTGGTCGCGCTGCCTGACCAGCTCTTCTACAATACCGGCATCTCGACCTACATCTGGGTGCTCACCAACAGGAAGGAGCGCCGCCGCAAGGGCAAGGTCCAGCTCATCGACGCTCGTCGCTTCTTCGTGAAGATGCCGAAGAGCCTCGGCAACAAGCGCCACAAGCTCGGCGACCCGGCCGACCGGGCGAGTGAGCCCGACCAGATCGGTGAGGTCACCCGCATCTTCGGCAACTTCGAGGCCGAGGAGACACGGGCTTTCCCGGAGGAGGATCCGGTCACGAAGCAGCCGCTCGAGAAGGTGCGCGTCGTCAGCAAGGTTTTCGACAACGCCGACTTCGGCTTCCAGAAGATCACGGTGGAGCGGCCGCTGCGCCTGAACTTCCAGGCCACCCAGGAACGGATCGCCTGCCTCGAGGCCGAGCGCGCCTTCGCGAACCTCGCCACCAGCAGGAAGAAGAACGAGAAGGCGCGGCTGGCGGAGATCGAGGCCGGCCAAGAACGGCAGGATGAAATCCGTGGGCTCCTCGCGAAATTCGCCGAGACGCATGGCGAGACCCTCTATCGCGACCGCAAGGCCTTCCTCACCGACCTGCGCGAGATCGATCGCGCAGCGGGGGTGCGGCTCAAGGCTTCCGAGCTCAAGGGGATCCTGGGCGCGCTGGGTGAGCGTGACGAGACCGCCGAGATCTGCCGCGACAAGCACGGCAATCCCGAGCCCGATCCGGATCTCCGCGACACCGAAAGCGTCCCCCTCAAGGAGGGCATCGCCGAGTACTTCGAGCGCGAGGTGCTGCCCCACGTGCCCGACGCCTGGGTCGACGAGAGCAAGACCAGGATCGGCTACGAGATCCCGCTCAACCGACACTTCTACCAATACGAGCCGCCCCGGCCGCTCGAGGTCATCGAAGCGGACATCAAGGCGCTCGAACGCGAGATCCTCGACCTGCTCGGGCAGGTCACCGGCAGCAGTGAGGTGACCCAGTGATCGGCGCCAGCTTCGACAGCACCAAGACCCCGCTCCAGGATCTGCTCACCCGGGCCGACACCGGGAGCCTCCAGCTCCCGGACTTCCAGCGCGGCTGGGTGTGGGACGACGAGCGCATCCGCAGCCTCCTGGCGAGCGTCTCGGTGTCCTTTCCCATTGGCGCCGTCATGCTGCTCCAGACCGGCGGCGAGCACATCCGCTTCAAGCCCCGGCCGCTCGCCGGCAGCCCACAGCGGCTGCGCGACGTCGCGCCCGAAACCCTCGTCCTCGACGGCCAGCAACGCCTGACCTCGCTCTACCAGGCGCTGATGGGCCGGGAGCCGGTCGAGACGAAGGACGCCAAGGGCAAGGCGATCCGGCGCTGGTACTACATCGACATGAAGCAGGCGGTTCGCCCCGAGGCGGATCGCGAGGACGCGGTTCTGAGCGTTCCCGAGGACCGGCTCGTCAAAGCCTTCGGCGGCGAGATCACGCTCGACGTCACGACCCCCGAGCGCGAGTGCGCCCTCGACCTCTTCCCGGTCAACCGCATCTTCGGAAGCGCCGACTGGCGCCAGGCCTACAGCGAGCACTGGAACTTCGACCGCGACAAGATGCGCCTCTTCAACGACTTCGAGCGCGAGGTGATCAAGCGCTTCGAGCAGTACCAGCTGCCCGTGATCGAGCTGAAGAAGGAGACGCCGAAGGAAGCGGTCTGCCTGGTCTTCGAGCGCGTCAACACCGGCGGCGTGGCGCTCACGGTCTTCGAGCTGCTCACCGCCGCCTTCGCCGCCGACGACTTCCAGCTCCGCGACGACTGGAACGCCCGCGAGAAGCGCCTGAAGGAAGGCCACCCGGTCCTGCGGGGCATGCAGAACGACGACTTCCTGCAGGCCATCTCGCTGCTCGCCACCCACGCGCGCCGCCGCGCGGCGATCGCCGCCGGAGCGCCCACCGACAAAGCGCCCGGCATCAGTTGCAAGCGCAAGGACATCCTCAAGCTCGAGGTCGCCGACTGGACGGCGTGGGCCGACCGCGTCGAGGCCGGCTTCGTGCGCGCCGCGCGCTTCCTCTACGGCCAGAAGATTTTCAAGGCCCGCGACCTGCCCTACCGCACCCAGCTCGTGCCGCTGGCCGCGATCTTCGTGGACCTCGCCCAGGACGGCGAGACCGAGGGCGCCCGCCGTCAGATCGCCCGCTGGTACTGGTGCGGCGTGCTCGGCGAACTATACGGCGGTGCGATCGAGACCCGCTTCGCCCGCGACCTGCCCGAGGTCGTGGCCCGCGTGCGCGGCGAGGTAGCAGAGCCGACGACGGTCCAAGAGTCGAACTTCCAGGCGGGACGCCTGCTCACTCTGCGCACCCGCAACAGCGCCGCCTACAAGGGGCTCTATGCGCTCCTGATGCGCGACGGCGGGCGGGACTTCCGCACCGGCGAGCCGATCGAGGCCCAGACCTTCTTCGACGACAAGATCGACATCCACCACATCTTCCCCGAGAAGTGGTGCAAGATTGCGAAGATCGAGCCCGCCACCTACAACAGCGTCATCAACAAGACCGCCATCTCGGCCCGCACCAACCGCCAGATCGGCGGCCGCGCGCCGTCGCGTTACCTGCCCGCGGTGGAGAAGACCGCCGGCATCGACGCTGCGCGCATGGACGAGATCCTGGCCTCGCACTGCACCCCCCCCGAATCGCTGCGCGCCGACCGCTTCTGGGACTTCTACGCCGCCCGCGCCGAAGCCCTGCTCGCCCGCATCGAGACCGCCACCGGCAAGACGATCGCCCGCGAGCCAGAACTCTTCCGGGCCGGCGTCGTGCCCGAGCGCTACGACGAGGGCCCCGAGGAGTGGGACGCCGAGGAGCCGCTCGAGGAGGTGGCGTCATGAAGCTCGCGCCGTATCCGAGCTACAAGCCGAGCGGGGTGGAGTGGCTCGGGGAGGTGCCGGAGCACTGGGAGGTGAAGCGGCTGAAGTACACGGCTTCGATCAATGATGAGGCTCTGCCGGAGACAACGGATCCTACGTTCGAGTTGATTTACGTGGACATCGGTAGCGTAGACGCCATCCGCGGAATCACCCACCGTCAGGAGATGGTCTTCGAGGACGCACCCAGTAGAGCGCGTCGCATCGTACGCGACGGAGACACCATCGTTTCGACCGTGCGTACGTACCTCCGGGCAATTGCGCCCATCCGTGACCCCGAGCCGAACACGATTGTCTCGACCGGGTTCGCAGTTGTTCGACCTCGGAAGCTGACCTCTGTGTTCATGTCTTACGCACTACGCGAGCCGGGTCTAGTCGACGCCATCGTCGCTCGTTCCGTGGGCGTCAGCTATCCGGCGGTGAATGCCTCTGAAATCGGCACGCTCCCCATCCCGCTCCCGGCGCACGACGAGCAGCGCGCCATCGCCGACTTCCTCGACCGCGAGACGGCGAAGATCGACACGCTGGTGGCCAGGAAGCGGACGTTGATCGAGCGCCTGAAGGAGAAGCGCACAGCGCTCATCTCGCGCACGGTCACCCGCGGCCTCCCGCCCGACGCTGCCACCCACGCCGGCCTCGATCCCGACCCCAACCTCAAGCCCTCCGGCATCGACTGGCTCGGGGAGGTGCCGGAGCATTGGGATACGGGACATCTCCGACGGTTTGCTCTGCTGAGAACCGGCCACACGCCGACCCGAAGCGAGCCCGGATATTGGGAGGAGTGCGAGATACCGTGGTTCACTCTCGCCGACGTTTGGCAACTCCGAGACGGGCGCCGGATCTATCTCGGCGAAACCAAAGAGAGGATCAGCCAAGTTGGCCTTGCCAATTCATCCGCGGAGTTGTTACCAGCCGGAACCGTTGTCCTCTCGCGAACCGCTTCGGTCGGATTCTCCGGAATCATGCCGGTCCAAATGGCTACATCCCAGGACTTCTGGAACTGGGTGCCTGGACCGAATCTTATCCCCGAGTATCTGGTTCTCCTGTTCAGGTCGATGCGACAGGAATTCCTGAAGCTGACGATGGGCTCCACACACAAAACCATCTACCAGCCCGACGCTGCTCGCCTCTGCATTTGTGTTCCTCCCTTAGAC
>JBBDRR010000168.1:76815-106172 GCA_040905395.1 Gemmatimonadota bacterium | reverse complement strand
GGCGCCGGATCTGAGATCCGGCGCCGCCTTCGCGTATCGAGTCAATCGGCAGCCCCTCGATCAGACGCCGCTGGCCACCTCGACTGGCAGGCTGAACGTCTCCCGCAGTACCGGATCGACGTTCCGCCCGGTCACGAGGTCGGCCACGTACGGGCCGATCATCGGTCCGAACTTGAACCCCTCCGACGATCCGCCACCCGCGATCCAGACGTTGCTGAGCTCCGGATGCTGGTCGATGATGAAGTTGCCCGTCGAGCTTAGCTCGTAGTGGCAGCACCGGGTCTCGACGAGAGGGGCGTCGGCCAGGTCGGGAAAGCGCTCTACGAGCACGCGTCGGGCCGGTTCATGGAACTGTTCGTCGATCCAGCGGACCGAGGTGTCCGGGTCCTCTCCGGGTTGGCCGCCGGTCCGAACGCGGAAGCCCCGGCTGTCGAAGTCGAGAACCGGCCAGCCGGTGACGCCCGGGAAGTTGTAGCTCGGGCAGTTGGGGGCGCTGAAGCGCATGTCTCCAGGAGGGGCCCCGAAATAATATACGTGTCCCATCGGAATGCGGATCTTATCGCCCATCAGATCGGGCATGAGCTTCGGGAACCAGGGGCCGACGGCGAAGACGAAGGTCTGCGCCGACAGACGCCCGCCCGGCTGGAGTGTAATGTCCGTGAGCCGGTCCCCCGCTCTGGCGCCGAGCTCGGCCTTACCGAGGCTGATGGTCCCCCCCAGCTTGCGGAACTGCTCCGCCAGCGTGAGACAGGTGTACCGGGCGCGACCGACTCCGGCGTCGGGCTCGTACACGCCCACGTTGAAGTCGTCCACATTCATCTGTGGATAGCGGTAGCGGACCTCGTCGGCCGTCACGCGCTCGTAGCGGACTCCCACCGTATCCCACGTCGCGGTCGTGGCGGCGAGGAATCCCGCCCAATCGCTGCGCATGCAGATGTCACCGGTTCTGGTGAACATCCTGGTGCCCCATTCCGCGTCCCACGCTTCCCAGCGTCCGATCGCTTCCTTCGCCCACCGGCTCCAGAGCTCGTTGTCACCATACCCGGTCCGGATTCCACGCGTCTCATCCGCGGATGTCGCGCGGGAGTTGCCCGGCCCGTAGAGGTCGACGAGGGTGACCTGATGGCCGAGCATCTGCAGGTGGAGCGACGTCCAGAGGCCGAAGGCGCCGGCACCGACGACGACGATTTCCGGCACGGCGCCGGCCGTCCGGATACCCGGGCCGCCAGGCCCCGCCGTCGCCGACGCACGGCCCGCGGCAATGAGCGCGCCGGACTGAAGACTCGCCGTCCTGATGAACTTCCGACGATCCATCATCTCGAGATCCCGATGCGGTAGCAACGTGAAGGGAGCCCTCGAGCTCCCGAATGCAGATGACGTCAGAAGCCGGCGGCGTGGCCATCCTTGCGTACGTCGGACGAAGCCGCCCAGCCGCGCGGGAGCTTCACTACCATCTGAGACCCGCCGAAGGCGCCGCCGCTGCTGACGTGGTGACCCATCGCTTCCAGCTCCGCGAGAACGTCGGGACCTATGGGGTGCTCGAAGGCGACGCGCCCTCCACCGGTGTGCTGGAACCGCGCGGCGTCGTTCGCCTCCTGCGGGTCCATGCCGAAGACGATCATGTTCAGAAGCACCTGTACGTGGCCCTGCGGCTGCATCCCGCCGCCCATTACCCCGAAGGCGAGCCACGGCTCCTCCCCGTCGGGCGTCAGCCGCGTGGCGAACGCGGGCACGAGCGTGTGGAACGGCCGCTTGCCGGGCGCTACGGTGTTCGGGTGACCATCCTCGAGCGTGAACCCCGCCCCGCGGTTCTGCAACATGAAACCGGTCCCGGGCACGGTTACTCCGGAGCCGAAGGACCCGAAGATGCTGTTGATGAACGAGACCATGTTGCCATCCGCATCCGCAACGGCGAGGTAGATCGTCTCGCTTTCGGTAAATCCCCGTCCGGGTTCGACTCTCTCCGCGGCCATTCCCGGGTCCAGGAGGGCCCGCCGCCGCGAGATGTAGTCGTCGGTCAGGAGCTGATCCACGGAGATCCGCATGTAGTCCGGATCCGCGACGTGCCCCGCGAGGTCCGCGTAGGCGATCTTCTTCGCCTCGATCAGATGGTGGAGGTACGCCGGCGAGTTGTGACCCATCGCCACGAGATCGATCCCCTCGAGGAGCCTGAGCATCTGGAGGGCCGCGACACCCTGCCCCGGAGGCGGGAGCTCGTAGAGCCGGTACTCGCCATAGTCGACTCCGACAGGGTCGACCCACTCGACCTTCACGGCCTCCAGGTCGTCGTACGTCAGGAACCCGCCTAGCTCGCTGACTCTATCGACCACCTGCCGGCCCAGCTCGCCGCCGTACATCGCGGCCGGTCCGCGGGTCGCGATCAGCCGGTACGACCGGGCGAGATCGGGGTTGGTAAACCATTCGCCCGCCGTCGGCGCTCGGTCCCCGTCCAGAAGAAAGGTCGCGGCGGATCCGGGATCCCGCCGCAGCTTCTCCACCTGGCGTGCCCAGTCGGAAGCGATGATGGGCGACACGGGGAAACCACCGTCCGCCAGCCGTATCGCAGGCTCGAACACTTCCGCGAGCGCCATGCTGCCGAACCGATCGAGGAGGGCCGACCAACCGGCCAGGGCCCCGGGGACCGTGATCGACTCCGGGCCACTCCCTGGCATGCTGTCATGCCCCCTGCTGAGAAGCTCTTCGCGGGAGATCGACGATCCCGCGGGCCCCGCGGCATTCAGGCCATAGAGCTTTGCGTCCGCGGCGGACCAGAGGATGGCGAACATGTCGCCGCCGATCCCCGTCATGTGCGGCTCCGTCAGATTGAGGACAGCGGCGGCGGCGACGGCCGCGTCGACTGCGTTTCCGCCGCGCCGCATGACCTCCAGGCCTGCGCTCGTAGCGAGGGGCTGACTCGTGGCCAGGACGGCGTTCGGCGCGTAGACGGTCGAGCGTCCCGAATTGGTCGCGGGGCTGGTGAAGGGCTGCTGTGCCTGGAGCATCGTCGGGAGGAGAGTGGCGACAGCCGCCGCGCCGAAGAAGGGGCGCATAGTGGCCGCGGCGACCCCGCCGCATGGGGGGACGCGCGTCCACAGAGAGCCGAAGATGCAGACGACCGCAGTCGGCTGCCGGGCGAGAGCCTAGCGGGTGGCGCGGCGTGTCACGCTGATGTGCTTCAGCGCCGCCTCGTCGCTCGGCAGCTCATGAGCACCGGCTGGCACCTTGTTGAGCTTCAGGATGTACGCGACAATGTCCGCATATTCCTCACGGGTCAGTCGGCCGGGCGAATCCATCGGCATGGTGTTGCGCAGCTGGCTGTGCAGGTCGCTGATCGACCGGCCGGACCAGGAGACAAGCGAATTGGCCCACTCGGTCGTCGGCGAGTGGCAGCTGTTGCAGTTCTGCTGAACCGCACGCTGACCGCGCGTCGCCTGAACGTCCGTATACACGCCGTCCCAGATCGTCCGGTCGGTGGCCGAACCACCGGCCTGGGCCTGTACGGGCTGGACCAGGACAAACGCGAGAAGCGCAGCGAGCCAGAATATCCCTCCCGTCCGTTTCATATCGTCGTCTCTCCAGTTGTTATTCGACGCCAGATCGCGGGTACAGCCGCAGCTCTCCAGATGCCAAAAATAAAAGCCCGGAAATCCAAAGGCCAGTGGCGGATCCGAAGATTCGCGCCTGGCCATCGGCGGGCTCTGGATCGCACCATCGCGATGCCAGCGCCGCATCTTACACGACATTGCCGGAAAGGTTGCATCGGATTCGCAGACGAGTCGAATCGACCATATTCCAGCGTACCGACTGCGACTCCTAGCGGGTGATCACCCGTCCGGGAGCAGAAACTCGCCGATCGTTCTGAGACTTTCGAAGCCCTCCACGTCCCGCGGGAGGAGCGGCACCTGCAGCCGATGGAGGCGAGGGAAGAGGCGCTCGATCTGCGCCAGGTACTCGGCCTCCTGTTCGCGGCGCTGTTCGAGGAACGCGCCGAGGGGCTCGCTCGGCAGGACGCGATTGATCACCAGCCCGAGGATCGGTACCTCGAACTCGTTCAGCGCATCCACCGCCTTGCGACTCTCGAGTATCGGCAGCTTCTCCGGGATGAGCACCAGGATGAACGCGCTCGTTCCCTTCTCCAGCAGGACGCGACGGGCCTGGTAGAACTTTCGGCGGCGTTCCAGAAGCACTTGTCGGATCTTCGTCGAGCGCTCGTCCTCCGGCTCGGTCGGCGGTTCGATATAGGAGATGTCATCACCGACGCCCGGGCGCGGCCCGATCTTCTTCAGCACGCGGTTCCACGAATCGGACCGGTCTCTATGACGGAGCAGACCGTCGGTCCAGGCGGCCATGATCTCTGGCAGAGAAAGGAGCCTGAGGGTGTGCCCCGTCGGAGCCGTGTCGAAGATGACTCGATCGTAGCGCTCGGGGCCCTCGCTCATCAGCTCGGCCATGCGCTCGAGCATCGCGGCTTCGACGGCGCCTGGAGAAAGCCGGGTGAGCGACATCTGGCGTTCGATCTCGGGGTAGAGATCGGGCTTCACCAGGTCGCGCATGGTGGCCTTGACCGTATCGAGATGGCGCTCGACCTGCGCCTCCGGGTCGATCTCCAGTCCCCAGAGATTGGGGGCGAGCTGGAGCTCGGAGTCGCCAACGTGGCGGTCGAACAGGTCTCCGAGGGAGTGAGCCGGGTCGGTGGAGACGAGGAGGCAGCGGTCGCCACGGTCGGCGAGCCGGAGTGCGAGGGCTCCGGCCGTGGTGGTCTTCCCCACCCCGCCTTTACCCCCCACGAAGAGGATCCGCTGCCCTCCGAGGGTCAGACCGGCGTCAGCAGCAGCGGAATCCGTCAAGCGGTGACTTCTCCATCCCCATCCGGGTATGCCATTCGTGGAAGCGGTCGTAGAGGACGGGCTGGAGCTCGAGCGTGTAGTAGCTCGCCGGGTTGGGCACGCCCATCATCTCCGAAAAGATGAGGAGCATGAAGAGGTCGTCTTCATCCCGTTTCGCCCGTGCGACGACACCCCGGTGCGGAGCGATATAGAACTCACGCACCAGGGAGCCGATCGTACGCGCTCGATCACGCAGATAGCTCAGAAGCTCGTGGAGCATCGGCCAGCTAGCTTGACCTGGCGGCCTCGGTCGTCGTGCTCGCGGGCGGCATCGGACCGTCGTCGGGTCCGTCTCTGCGGGCCCGCTGAAGCGCGCCGACCGCCTCGAGAGCGACGAGGATGGTCGCACCGAGAATTAGCAGATCCATGACGATGAGCAGGTAGTTGCCCTGCTCCCAGAAGGTGCGGAGCTGGATCACCAGGGCCCAGGTAGCCATCACCAATACGAAGACGAGCGGAACGAGCGTGTAGCGGACCGGCCGGCCGAGCTTCATGAGGATGACGCTGATCACGAGCAGGGTCAGCGAAGCCAGGAGCTGGTTCGTGGTTCCGAACAGCGGCCAGATGATCATTCCGCCGGCTCCACCGCCACCCGCGCCGAAGGCGAGGAGGAAGCACGAACCGACGGCGATGAGGGTGGCGATACCCCGGCCCTGCAGAGCTTTGATCCCGTAGATCTCGCCCCACTCCTGGACGATGAAGCGCTGAAGCCGAACGCCGGTATCCATGGTGGTAGCGGCGAAGAGGACGGCCATCACCGCGAGCAGCGTCGTGGTGAAGGCGATCGGAAGGCCGAGCGCGTTGTTCACGATCAGCGCACCGCCATTGATGTATGCGGCCATTCCGTCTGCCGCGAACGAGCTGTAGTACGCGTTCCACTCACCGACCGTCGCGAAACCCGCGGTGCATGCGATGATCGCCGCCAGCGCGAGAGTTCCCTCTCCGACGGCCCCGAGGTAGCCGACGAAGCGGACGTCCTTTTCCGAGTTGAGCTGCTTCGACGTGGTGCCGGAAGCGACGAGTCCATGGAAGCCGGAAATGGCGCCGCACGCGATCGTAACGAAGAGAAGCGGGACGAGCGGCGGCGCCCCCATCGCGACGGCGGCAGTCCCATTCCAGGCGGGCGCGACGACGGTGGGATTACCGAGTAGAACCGATGCGTAGATCACGGCCAGCGCCACGACGAGCTGCATGCCGTTGATGTAATCGCGCGGCTGCAGCAGAAGCCAGACGGGCAGCATCGAAGCAATGCCGGCGTAGACGAACAGAATCAGAATCCAGAGAACGTTGGGCGACATACCCACGACCTGCTCCGGCAGCGCGAGCGGGATGAACTCACCCGCGTACATCGCCGCGTAGAGCAACACGATGCCGATGATCGTGGGCCAGAGAAGCGCCACGTTGCGCCGGTAGACGAGCAGCCCGATCGCCATGGCGATCGGCATCACGATCCAGGATGGGAATACGGACGACGGCTGGCTTACGAACAGATTCGAGATGACGACCGCGAAGACCGCGTTCACCATCAGGAGGAGCAGGAAGATGACGATCATGAAGATGTTCCGGGCCCGAGGCCCGACGACGACGGCCGTGAGAGCGCCGATCGATTTCGCGCGATTGCGCGTACTGGCCCAGAGCGCGCCGGCGTCATGGACGCCGGCAAAGAAGACGGTGCCGAGAACCACCCAGAGGAAGGCGGGCAGCCAGCCCCAGATCACCGCGATCGCGGGGCCAACGATCGGCGCGGCACCGGCGACGGAGGTGAAGTGGTGCCCCCACAAGACGAACTTGTTCGTCGGGACGAAGTCGACACCGTCCTCGAACTCGTGCGCCGGCGTCCGGAAGTCAGGGTCGAGACGAAAGATCTTCTCCGCGATGAACTTGGAGTAGACCTGGTATCCGGTGATGAAGCCGAATAGTCCGATGACCGCAAGCAAGATCGCGCTCATCCGCGACATCCTCCTTTCGGCGCTCGCCTACGACTGAGGCCGAACGCTTGGGTTCCTAGTGAGTTTCCCCGTGCTCGACGGGGTTCGGATCGGGTGACCAGCGAGGGTCGAATACCAGGCGCAACCGGAACCGAAGTCACCGGAAGCGCGATCGGTGAGAGCTGAGATTCGCGCGATACGTCCGTTCGTAGAACAGGAGGATCCCGGCGGGCGCGGCCGGATGCCGTCTGCGAAGCGAAGGGTGTGCGCGCGCGTCGTTTTGCTAGATACCCCGCCAGAATAAGCCGCGCGTTCAGACGGTGTCAAGGGGACGCGGGGCCGGAGTTTCCCGCGTCGAGGTGCTTCAGCGGGAGGCGTTCAGAAGCAGCACGGCGGAGCCGGTGCCGAGGACGTCCCAGGCGAGGTCGTAGCCGGAGAAGGGGCCACCCAGCCTGACATCCCGGACCTCCTTGTAGACGCCACCGAGGGTTCCGACGGCGGCAGCGACCGCTATGCTCTCGCGTTGGTCCAGCCCGACCAGCCGGGCGCCGCTTCCCGAGAGGCTGCTGACCACGAAGCTGGCGACGAAGTGGCGGAGCTTGTCCTCGCCGAACCAGGGAAAGGGAGAAGCTTCGGGTACAGCGGTGAGAAGGCTGGCGGCGAGCAGCGTCTGTGCGATCATCGTGTCTGCTCCTGGGACCAGTATCGGGTGGCGCCGATGGCGCGACGCCAGCCGGCGAGGAGGTGCTCCCGGGTGTCATCGTCCATGGAGGGCTGGAAGAGGGTATCGTCGGTGCGGGCCGACAGGAAGTCGTCCGGAGAGGACCAGAACCCCGTCGCGAGGCCGGCGAGACCCGCGGCGCCGAACGCGGTGGTCTCGATCATTGCGGGGCGCCGAACGGGAGTGCCGAGAACATCCGCCTGGAACTGCATCATCCAGTCGTTTGCGGCGGCGCCGCCGTCGACTCTCAGCTCGCGCATCTCGACTCCGCTGTCGGCCTGCATCGCCTCCGCGACATCGGCCGTCGAATACGCCATCGCTTCGAGGGCGGCACGGGCGAGGTGCGCGGTGCCGGTTCCGCGCGTCAGGCCGACGAGCGTCCCGCGCGCGTCGGCATCCCAGTGCGGTGCGCCCAGGCCGGTGAACGCCGGGACGAAGTACACGCCGTCGTTGGATTCGAGGGAGCGGGCGAGCCCCTCCGTCTCGGGTGCGGAGTCGATCACTCCGAGGCCGTCACGCAGCCACTGGACGGCGGCGCCCGCGATGAAGATGGCACCCTCGAGGGCGAAGGAGTACTCACCGCGCGGTCCGCACGCTACAGTCGTAAGCAGACCGCTCGTGGACACGACGCGGCGCTCGCCCGTGTGGAGGAGGAGAAAGGCTCCGGTTCCATAGGTGTTCTTTCCGAGGCCGGCCGCCCAGCAGCCCTGGCCGAAGAGAGCGGCCTGCTGATCCCCAGCCATGCCCGCGATCGGCAGCTCTGCCCCGAAGGCCTCACCTGAGCTGACGCCATACTCCTCACTCGAGGAGCGGACGTCGGGGAGGACGGCGGCGGGAACACCGAATCGCTCGAGCAGGACCGGATCCCACCCGCGGGTCTCTAGGTTGAACAGCAGCGTCCGGGATGCATTCGTCGGCTCGGTTACGTGGACCGTTCCTCCGGTGAGCTTCCAGACGAGCCAGCTGTCGATCGTACCGACCGCGAGCTCACCCGCCTCGGCGCGGGCGCGGAGATCCGGACGCTCGCGAAAGAGCCACGTCAGCTTCGTGGCGCTGAAGTAGGGGTCGATGAGGAGGCCCGTCCGCTCTCGAAGATCGCGCTCGCCACCGTCCTCCTTCATCTTCCGGCAGAGATCGGCTGTGCGGCGGTCCTGCCAGACGAGCGCGTTGTGAACGGGCAGCCCGGTCGCCCTGTCCCACACCACGATCGTTTCGCGCTGGTTGGTTATCCCGATCGCCTCGATTGCGCCGAGGGCAGTGCCCGCGTCCGCCGCCGACTCGGCCGCGACCTCACGAACGACGCGCCAGATCTCCTCCGCGTCGTGCTCGACCCAGCCGGGCCGTGGAAAGTGCTGCGAGAATTCGCGGTAGCCGCGCCCGCGGACCCGGCCGTCACGGTCGATCACGAGGCAGGTCACGCCCGTCGTACCTTCGTCGATCGCAAGTATCATCGTTCTCCGGGTTCGAAGTCCTCTCGTCGCGGTTGCGAAGCGGTCGCGGCATGCGCGATGGGTTGGAGCCCGTGGGAGTATGCATAACGCCACCCGAGCTTCCTCAGAAGGGCGAGCATGCGGACGACGGGGAGCCCCATCACGGCGAAGTAGTCGCCGTCGATGGAATTGACGAGCGCCGAACCGAAGCCCTGAATGCCGTACGATCCGGCCTTGTCGAGGGGCTCGGCCGTGGCGACGTACTCCTCGCACTCCCGCCGATCGAGCGTACGAAAGCGCACGGAGACCCGCTCGAGACCCGAAATCACTCCACCCGGCGATGCGATCGCCACCCCCGTGTACACCTCGTGGGTTCGCCCCGAGAGCCTGCTCAGCATCTCCACCGCATCGGCGGCGCTCTTGGGCTTGCCGAGGACATCGGCTTCGAGGATGACGATGGTATCCGACCCTATGACCAATGCGTCCGGGTAGCGCGCGGCGACGGTGATCGCCTTCTCGCGGGCGAGGCGCTCGGCGTGGTCGGCGGGCATCTCGTGGTCGACATAGGTCTCGTCGATCTCGGCCGGGACGATCGCGAACTCGAGGCCGAGGCGCTGCAGCAGCTCGGCTCGGCGCGGCGATCGCGACGCGAGGATGAGAGACGGCGAGACTGACATGGGATGGCGGGGGGAGAGAGTGGGGCCGCCACCGCGCGGGGCAGCGGCCGGAAATCAGCGATCGAGGATCAGAGTGACGGGGCCGTCGTTCACCAGCTCGACCTCCATCATGGCGCCGAACTCGCCCGATGAGACTTCGCAGCCGAAACCGCGGAGCGCCTTCAGAAAGCTCTCGTAGAGCGGGATCGCCGCTTCGGGCCGTGCCGCGTCGACGAAGCTGGGACGCCGACCCTTGCGGGCATCGCCGTAGAGAGTGAACTGAGAGACCACGAGAACGGCGCCGCCGACGTCCAGGAGCGACCTGTTCATCCTGTCCTCCGCGTCGGAGAAGATCCTGAGCCCGACGATTTTCTCAGCCATCCAATCCACTTCGGACGACGTGTCGTTGCCGGTGAATCCGACGAGTACCAGCAGGCCGGTTCCGATCGTCCCGGTCACCCGATCACCGACCGTCACGCTGGCGCGGGAGACCCTCTGAACGACGGCCCTCATCCAGGTAGGCCGCGAGGCGGTTCCGTGGTGGACGCGCCGGCCGTCACTCCACCGTGACCGACTTGGCCAGGTTCCTCGGCTGATCGACGTCGCAGCCGCGGAGCACGGCGATGTGGTACGCGAGGAGCTGGAGCGGAACGGTGGCGAGGATCGGCGTCAGCGAGTCGTGGGTCTTGGGGATGTGGATGACGTGGTCGGCGAATCGGTCGAGCTCGTTGTCACCCTCCGTCACCACGGCGACGACCCTGCCCCCGCGCGCCTTCACCTCCTCGATGTTCGACTTGACCTTCTCGTATACCGCGTCCTTGGGCGCGATGAAGACGACTGGCATGTTCTCGTCGATCAGCGCGATGGGTCCATGCTTCATCTCGGCCGCGGGATAGCCTTCGGCATGGATGTAGGAGATCTCCTTCAACTTGAGCGCTCCCTCGAGCGCCGCCGGGAAGTTGTAGCCGCGGCCGAGGTAGAGGAAGTTCGGATGCTCCTTGTACGCTTCCGCGAGCTCCTGGAGATACTCGTCGAGCTCGAGGATGGCGCCGACCTGCTCGGGCAGGCGTCCCAGCGCGCGCACGATTTCGCGGCCACGCGACGCCGAGAGCGTTCCGCGCAGCCGGCCCAGGTGGACGGTGAGCATCGCCAGCACCACGACCTGCGAGGTGAACGCCTTCGTCGAAGCGACGCCGATCTCCGGCCCGGCATGCAGGTAGATCCCGGCGTCGGTCTCCCGTGCGATCGTCGATCCCACCTGGTTCACGATGCCGAGCAGGGTCGCTCCCTGCTGCTTCGCCTCGCGCATCGCCCAGAGGGTGTCCGCCGTTTCCCCCGACTGGGATATCGCGATGGTCAGCGTGCCCGGCTCGACGACGGGCCGCCGATAGCGGAATTCGGAAGCGTACTCGACCTCCGTCGGGAATCGCGCGATGTCCTCGAGCAGGTATTCGCCGATCAGTCCGCTGTGCCAGGAGGTCCCGCAGCCGAGGATGATCACGCGATTGGCCGCCCGAAGCTCCTCGTCCATGCCGGTGAGACCGCCGAGCTTGACGTTGCCGTCGTCCTCGAGGAGCCGGCCACGCATCGTCTCCCGCAGCGTCTGCGGCTGCTCCATGATCTCCTTGAGCATGAAGTGCGGGTAGCCCGATCGCTCCACCTGGCCGAGGTCCCAATCCAGCCGGTTGACGGGCCGTTCGACCGGCCCGACGCCGCCGCGGTGAACGATGTAGCCGTTCCTCGTGATCGTCGCCATATCGCCATCGTCGAGGTAGACGACGTCGCGCGTGTGGGAGATCACGGCCGCGGCATCGGACGCGACGAAGGTCTCGTCGTTCTCGCCGACCCCGATCAGGAGGGGACTGCCGAGGCGGGCAACCACGATCTTCTCCGGATCCCGTGTCGAGACGACGGCGATGCCGTACGTGCCCTCGACCTGGCGTAGAGCCGACTCGACAGCGCGTTCCAGGGAATCCCCCGACCGGCCGTTGCCCTGCTCGTACACCTCTTCGATGAGGTGGACGAGAACCTCGGTATCCGTATCGGAAGTGAATTTGTGCCCGCGCTCGGTGAGACGGCGGCGCAGCACATCGGCGTTCTCGACGATGCCGTTGTGGACGAGAGCGAAGTCACCCTTCTCGGCCACGTGCGGATGCGCATTCTTCGTGGTCGGCGCCCCGTGGGTAGCCCAGCGCGTATGGCCGATGCCGTAGACGCCCTCGACGGGATCGCTCTCGAGGCGCTTCTCGAGCTCTGCGATCTTTCCGGCTTCCTTACGGATCTGGATGTCGCCGTTTCGGACCACCGCCACGCCGGCGGAGTCGTAGCCTCGGTACTCGAGGCGCTTGAGCCCCTCCATCAGCAGCGGAGCGACCTGCTTGTCACCGATGTATCCGACGATACCGCACATGTTCTGTTTCAGCCTGGTTTACGCGGGGAGCGCCTCGCGCAGCGATTTTACGAGCCCGTTCGCCTCGTCGAGGCTGGGCGCTTCAGCGATGATCCGAACGATGGGCTCGGTTCCGGAGGGGCGCAGATGGGCCCATTTTCGTTCCGCGGGCCAGTCCAGCCTGAGGCCGTCCTGGCGGTCGATCTGCGGGGCACCCAGCCGTTCGGCGAGCGTGTCGTAGGCATCGTCCAGTGAGCCGGCGGGCCGCGCCACCTTCTCCTTCACGATCTCGTAGCGACCGATCTCCGCCGCAATCTCGTCGAGCGGCCGCTCCTCCTCGGCGAGCAGCTGAAGGATCAGGGCCGCCGCGACCGGCGCGTCGCGGGTGAGGTGGACGTCGGGAAGGATCACGCCTCCATTGCCCTCGCCACCGATCGTGGCGTCGAGCTCTTGCATCCGGCGGGCCACGTGGATCTCTCCGACAGCAGCACGCACGAGTTCGGCGCCCGCGGCGCTCGTGACGTCGTCGAGGAGGCGGCTCGTCGACAGGTTGGTGACGACCTTGCCGGGGCGGTGGCGAAGCACGAGGCGGGTCGCAAGCGCGAGGGTATAGTCCTCACCCAACGCCTCGCCTCCACTGCCGACGAGGGATAGCCGATCCACGTCGGGATCGGTGGCGAAGCCCACGACGGCGCCCGATTTCCGCACCAGATCTTCCAGCTCCCCGAGGTTGCCGGCGACCGGCTCGGGCTCCCTCGGGAAGAGCCCGTCGGTCTCCAGGTTGATGGCCGCGACTTCACAGCCGAGCCGTTCGAGGAGCTGGGGAAAGATGTTGCCGCCGGCACCGCGGACGCAGTCCAGCGCGACGCTGAACCGTCGCGAACGGATCCGCTCGACATCGAGGAAGGGGATCGTGAAGATTCGCTCGAGGTGTCGCTCGACCGCTTCGTCGTCGGTCCGGTGTCCGCCGAGCTCCTGCCAGGTGGCGCGGGGCACGCCACCCTCCAGGAGCGCTCGCATCCGGGTGCCCTGTTCGGCGTCGAGGAACATCCCGTCGGGTCCGATAAACTTCAGGGCGTTCCACTCGATCGGGTTGTGGCTGGCGGTGACGGCCAGTCCGCCCGCCGCTTCCAGGTGCTCGACCGTGAGCTGAACGGAGGGGGTGGGGACGACCCCGACGTCGACGACGTCGGCCCCGACGGACTGGAGCGCAGCGGTCGCAGCCCTGACGAACATCGGCCCGGAGACACGGGAGTCGCGGCCGATCACGATGGTACGACGGCCCGTCTCCCCGGTGGAGTAGGCACCGAACGCAGCCGCGAAGTGTGAGATTATTTCCGGGGTGAGGCCTTCACCGACACGCCCCCGGACTCCGGAGACGCTAACCATCAGGTTGGTGGTATCGAGCACGCTTCCCCTCAGTTCGCTTTCCCGCCCGGCCCTCCGGGCGCCGGGACCGAATGTAAGATCCCGTCCGGAACGGCAGCAAGCCGGTGCTTTGCCGGTCCACGGCGGGAAGGGTAAGTTGCGGGAGCAAGAATCGCGCACGCTGAACAGAATGACGACGAGGATGCTGGGAGAGCGCTTAATCCATACCGCAAGCCAGTTTCCGGACGGTTCACCCGCAGCGGCTTCAACGTCGCTCCTGAAGCGATCAGCCGGGTGCTGAGAGCCGATCCGCGGATCGCGGCGGCCGTGGTTTACGCGCACTCCGGTCCGCAGCGAGAGAACGAGATCGTGCCGACGGTCGTGGCCGCTCCCGGCACGGAGCTTACAAACAACCTACAGTCGTGCGAGTCCGCCGCTGACGCGGGGGGCGTGGCACGATGAGATGCAACGATGGTCAAAAGAGACGAGGACGAGAGCCGCGGGTTCGGGACGAGGGCGATCCACGCGGGGCAGCGGCCGGACCCGGTGACCGGAGCGATCATGACGCCGGTCTACCAGACGTCGACGTACGTGCAGCCGGAGCTCGGCCGCCACCTCGGCTACGAGTACGCACGGACCCACAATCCGACGCGGGAGGCGCTCGAGGCCAACGTGGCGTCGCTGGAAGGGGGCCGTTTCGGGCTTGCATTCGCATCCGGGCTCGCGGCGCTCGACGCCGTCGGCAAGCTGCTCTCGGCGGGTGACCACGTGGTGTCGGGGGAGGGAATTTACGGGGGAAGCTATCGGCTCTTCGCCGAGGTGTTCCAGAGGCTGGGCATCGAGTTCACCTTCGTCGACTCCGGGGATCTGGACGCGATCTCGAATGCGGTCCGGCCGGAGACGAAGCTGGTGCACATCGAGACGCCGACGAATCCGATGATGCGGCTGACGGACATGAGGAGGGCCGCCGAGATCACGCACCAGGCGGGCGCTCTCCTCAGCGTCGACAACACCTTTGCCTCACCGTTCAACCAGCGCCCTCTGGAGTTCGGCGCCGACATCGTGCTGCACTCCACGACGAAGTACATCAACGGGCACTCCGATATGGTCGGAGGGCTGCTGGTGGTGAAGGACGAATCGCTGCACGACCGGCTGGGCTTCCTCCAGAACGCCGCTGGCGCTGTTCCGGGGCCCTGGGACTGCTGGCTGGCGCTGCGGGGGACGAAGACGCTCCACCTCAGGATGCGGGCGCACAACGCGAACGGTCAGCGGATCGCGAGCTGGTTGGAGCAGGAGTCGACGGTGGAGCGGGTCTACTATCCGGGGCTGGCATCACACCCGCAGCACCATCTCGCTCGTGCGCAGATGGACGGCTTCACCGGGATGATCTCGCTCGAGCTCGGCTCCAAGGAGAGGGCGAAGCGCTTCGTCGAAGCGGTCCGGATCTTCTCGCTCGCCGAGTCGCTCGGCGGGGTGGAAAGCCTGATCGGGCATCCGGCGATGATGACGCACGCCTCGGTCCCCGAGGATCGCCGGCTGCGGATGGGGATCACGGACGGGCTCGTCCGCCTCTCGTGCGGAGTCGAAGAGGTGGAGGACCTCCTGGAGGATCTGCAGCAGGCACTCGCAAAGGTATAGCGGTGACGAAGAAGATACTGATCGTCGGCAACGGCGGCCGCGAGCATGCGATGCTCTGGAAGCTCGCGCAGGACGCACCGGACGCCGCCTTCTACATCACCCGCGGGAACGGCGGAACGGAGGGGCTCGCTACGGCGATTCCGCTCGGGCCGACGGAGATCCAGGCGCTGGCGGGGTGGGCGTTGCGGGAGGGGATAGATCTGACGGTAGTCGGTCCCGAGGTGCCGCTGGCCGTCGGCATCGTCGACCACTTTTCGTCGCAGGGCCTGGCGATCTTCGGTCCGAGCAGTGCGGCCGCGGAGATCGAAAGCTCGAAGGCCTATGCGAAGGGCCTGATGCACCGGAACGGGATCCCCACCGCAGGCTTCGAAGTCTTCACCGAGGTGGCGCCCGCGGCGGCGTACGTGCGGCAGCTCGGCGCCCCGGTGGTCGTCAAGGCGTCGGGCCTGGCGGCGGGAAAGGGAGCGGTGGTCTGCCAGACCGAGGAGGAGGCGATCGCCACCGTCGAGGCGATCCTCTCGGAGAAGGTCTTCGGCGCCGCGGGCGAGAGGGTCGTCATCGAGGAGTTCATGCACGGGGAAGAGCTTTCGGTCTTCGCCGTTACCGACGGGATCTCGCTGCTGATGCTCGGCTCGGCACAGGACCACAAGCAGATCGGAGAGGGCGATACCGGGCCCAATACGGGGGGGATGGGGGCCTACGCCCCCGTCTCCATCGCGACGCCGGAGCTGATGGGGCGGGTCGAGCGCGAGATCCTCGTTCCGACGATCGAGGCGCTCGCCGCGGACGGCCACCCGTACCGGGGCGTGCTCTACGCTGGCCTGATGCTCACCTCCGAGGGGCCGAAGGTCGTCGAGTTCAATTGCCGATTCGGCGATCCCGAGGCGCAGGTGATCATCCCCAGAATGGAGAGCTCGCTGCTGGACGTGATCGGCGCGGTGGCGAACGGCAGGCCAATCTCGGAGCTCGAGCCGATCCGCTGGAAGAAGGCTGCGGCCGTCACCACCGTGCTTGCCTCCGGAGGATATCCCGGCGATTACCGGACGGGCGTCCCGATCGTCATCCCGCCAGACGTGGAGACCGATGACGTCTTCATCTTCCATGCGGGGACGCACATTTGTGACGGGCGGCTCGAAACCTCGGGCGGCCGCGTGCTCGCGATCACGGCGCTGGGGCGGGACGTGTCCGAGGCGGCTGCGCGCAGCCGCGCGGCGGCGGAGCGGATCGAGTTCGAGGGGAGAACGTTTCGGAGGGACATCGCGTGGCGCGAGATCGGGCGCTGAGCCCGGCCGGAGCACCGCCTCCCCCCGGGCCGCCGGAGGTCGGCTGAAATGCCGGAGCTACCGGAAGTCGAGACGATCGTACGAGATCTCCGCCGGCTGGTCACCGGCGCCGGAATCCGGATGGTCCACGTTCTCCGCCCCGATCTCGTCGAGGGGGAGGTCCAGTCCTTCGAGGAGGGCCTGCGGGGGGCGCGTATCGAGGAGGTGACACGGCGGGCGAAGAACATCGTCTTCCGCCTGCGCCCCCGAGCCGGAGGCGCGGAGCGGCTCGTCATCAACCTCGGGATGACGGGTCGAGTCCTGGTCCGCGACGGGGACCAGGAGGAGCCACGGCATCTCGGCGCCCGCTTCGGCCTCCTCGACGGTCGCGTCGTCCTCTACCAGGACGTGCGCCGCTTCGGGCGGCTGGAGGCGCTCGGTGCGGAGGCGTGGGACGAGCGCGATCTCTCGCTCGGGCTGGAGCCCCTGGGGAACGCCTTCACCGCCGAAGCCCTGTACGGTCTCAGCCGCCATTCGCGGACCCCCATCAAGACGTGGCTCATGGATCAGCGGCGCGTCGTGGGGGTCGGTAACATATACGCGAGCGAAGCCCTCTTCCGGGCGCGAATCAGCCCACGCAAGGCGGCGCGGCGCCTGCTACGGCGCGAGGCGGAGGCGCTGCACGATTCCATCCGCTCGGTTCTCCAGGAGGCGATCGACTTCCGAGGGACGACGCTTCTCGACTACCGCGACGCGGGCGGCGAACAGGGCAGTTTCGCCGCCCGCCTGAGAGTCTACGACCGCAAGGGCGAACCCTGCCACCATTGCGGCACCGCGATTCGCCGGATCGTACAGGGCGGCCGGTCGACCTTCTACTGTCCGGGCTGCCAGCGATAGCGAACGCCACCTTTCCCGGAAGCCGACCGGGCCATATACTGGCCTTGTTTCGGTTTTTCTTCACCCCCCCGCCAACGCATGCCCACCGTCACGGAATCGCCGCTCACTCCGCTCCGCGAGAAGGTCAGAGCGGGAGTCCTGAACCGACCCGGCGTCTACCGGATGACGGGCGGGAACGGAGTGGTGATCTACGTTGGCAAGTCCAAGCGGCTGCGAACGCGCCTTCTCGGGTACTTTCGCGCGAAGCGGGAGGAGAAGGCGTGGCGGATCGTTCGGGAGGCGAACGCGATCGACTGGGAGTATTCGCCGAGTGAGTTCGCGTCGCTGCTCCGGGAACTACAGCTGATCAAGCGTCTCCGCCCACCGTACAACGTGCGTCAGAAGCGGGATGGAATCTTCTCGTTTCTCAAGCTGTCGGCAGCGCCGGCGCCGCGGCTGAACGTGGTACGGCGGCCGGGCGACGAACCCGCTACGTACTTCGGACCCTTCCGAGGGGGGCAGCGGATCCGCGAGGCGGTGAAGGAGCTGAACGATGTGCTGCTGCTGAGGGATTGCCGCCGGAGCACGCCGATCAACTTTGCCGACCAGGCGGACCTCTTCGCAGTCGAGCTGACGCCTCTGTGCGCGCGTTTCGAGCTGCGGCGGTGCGCCGCCCCCTGCGCCGCCCGCTGCACCGAGCGGGAGTACGAGGCCCGCGTCCGACAGGCGACGGCGTTCCTCCAGGGTGATGCGGACGGTCCACTCCGCGAGCTGGAAAGCCGGATGGAGGCGGCGGCGGGCCGAATGGAGTTCGAGCACGCCGCCTCCCTCCGCGATCGGATACAGCGCCTCGAGATGCTCAGGTCGGAGTTCCTGCGACTGCGCGGAACGATCGAGCAGCTATCCTTCCTCTATGTTCTGCCGGGTTTCGAGGCCGAGCACCGGGTCTATGCGATCCGCAGCGGATCCATCCGTCAGGTGTACGATGCGCCGCGTACGGCAGCGGAGCGACGCCGATTGCTGCGGGACGCGGAGAAGCACTATCGTGATCCCGAGCCGACGGGTGAGATCGCGTCGCCGCAACGGATCGACGAGATGCTTCTCGTGGCGCACTGGTTCCGGACCCGGCCCGCCGAGCTGGAAAGCGCTTATCGAGAGGCCGACTGGACCCGCCTACCGCTGACGAAGCGGCTCGACCGTATGGCCCTGGCATAGCGGTTGCGCCCGATCGGCGCGTTTCCGCAACTCACAGACAGTAGATACGCGGTGCCTGCGACAAAGCGAAACCGGCCCTTGCGGGCCATCCTGCTGGCTATGCTGCCACTGATCACGCTCGGCGCCTGCGGATCGGACGCGGAACTGCCCGCCCCCACGGTGCAGCCGCCTGCCGTGCAGCCGGGTAACCCGCTCGCGGAGATCCCGCCGGAGGAGCTCTACGGGGCCTCCCCGGAGGACAATCTGTGGTCGCCGCGGATCGAGCTCGAGGTGATGGGTCTGCCCGCCGGTTGGAACGGAGCGAGAATCGCGATCCTCTCCGACTTCCACCTGGGCGTGTGGGATGGCAATCAGGACGTAGCGCTCGCGGCGATGCAGCGAGCGGTGGAGGCGAATCCCGAGTTGATCGTCCTGCTGGGGGATTTCATTTCCGAGGGGAACGACGTCACCAGCCTGGAGCAGGTTCTCGCGCCGATCCGCGGTCGGCCGGCGTTCGCGGTGCTGGGGGAGCGAGACATCCGCAGCGACTCGCTCGCGGCCCGGATCACCTCCGCGCTCAGCCGGGCGGGAGTTCAGGTGCTGAGCAACACCGCGAACCCCGTCGTGATGAATGGGGACACCGCCTGGATTGCGGGGGCGGATCCGGAGCTTCTCAGCATGTCGGCCGCGGACCAGCAGTACATCCTGGCGACGCTCGGCGTGCCCGGCCGAACTCCGCTACTGCTCGCCCATTCGCCCGCTCTCGCCGCCCGAGCACCCGATTACCGATACCCCGTCGTGCTCGGCGGAGATACTTTCTGCGGCGAGTTGGAGGTGCCGGGTTCGCGCAGACTCGCCACCCTCCGCAACGACATCTTCCCCGGTGGGCTAGTGGAGGGAGTCGACCGGCTCTTCCGGGTGGAAGGCAGTACCATTCTGATTACGTGCGGCGTCGGCTACGGCTACCTCCCTCTCCGCTTCGGGTCACCTCCCGAGGTCCCCATCCTGACGCTCGTCGGTGATCAGCCTCCGGCTCCGGCCGACACGACGGACAGCACCGTCCCCGATTCGCTGCTGGAGCAGTTCCAATCGCAGAGCGCCGACACGCTCTGAGGGTCTGGCTTTCCCTGCTCTATCGCTTGACCAGCTCGATCAGCCTGGCGGTGACGTCGCCGTTCGTTTGGATCTCGGCGAGCGCGACGGTGACGGGCAGCTTGAACCTCACAGGCCCCGCACTCCCGGGATTGACCGCCAGGACCTCACCGACGCGCTCGATCTCGGGAGCGTGCGAGTGCCCGAACACGACGAGCCCGACGTCTTCATTCGCCGCCGCGACGTCTCTCGCCCTCGGCCTGCCGAACTGCTGTCCGTGCACGAGCCTGATCGCGACACCCTCCAGCACCAGATCCGCCGTCTCGGGCAGGCGCCGCCGCACGTCGAATCCATCCGTATTCCCCCACACAGCGGTGACCGGAGCGATCGCCTCCAGCTCGTCCAGGATGTCGGGCGTTCCGACGTCTCCAGCGTGAACTATTCGCTCGACGCCTTCGAAGACGCGGAACACCTCAGGGCGGAGGAGGCCGTGCGTATCGGAGATGAGGCCGAGAATCACCCGGATTCGCCGCTCTTCCAGCGGGGGCCCGGGAGGTGGACGCCGATATGGTCGAGGATGCGTGTGACGACGAAATCGATGAGGTCGCCGACCGATTCGGGGCGATGATAGAAGCCGGGCGAGGCTGGCAGGATCGTGGCGCCCGCGCGGGTGAGCCGCGTCATGTTTTCGAGATGAATGAGGGAGAGCGGCGTCTCGCGCGGGACGAGGATGAGCGGCCGGCGTTCCTTGAGCGTCACGTCGGCGGCCCGCTCGATGAGGCTGCGCGATGCTCCCGCGGCGATGGACGCGAGAGTGCCCATGGAGCAAGGACAGACGATCATTCCGCGTGAGGGTGCGGAGCCCGAAGCCGGGGTGGCGCCGCGATCGCTCGACTGGTACAGCTCAACCCGGCTCCAGTCGCCCGTGGCCTCGCGCAGGGCATCGAGCCCTTCGATTCCGGCCTCCTCGGCCAGCAACCGGATTCCGTAGCTGGAGACGATCAGCCTGGTCGGCGTCCCGGTCTCGTTGAGGGCACGCAGGAGGCGCACTCCGTAGGGAGCGCCGGACGCGCCGGTGATCCCGAGGGTTACTGGCGCGTCGGGAGCGACGCTCACGCGAGGAGCCTCTCGACCAGGACGAGCGCGAAGAAGAGCAGCGAGATCGCTCCGTTGATGTTGAAGAAGGCTGCATCGATCTTCGACAGGTCATCGGCGCTGACCAGGCTCTGCTCGTAGGCGAGCATCAGGGCGATCACCACGACGCCCGTCAGAAAGATCGGACCGGCTCCGGTGAAGAGGAGGGCGCTGGTCACGAAGAGCGCGACGCAGACGACGTGGAGCAGGCGAGACACCAGAATCGCCCGCCGTCCCCCGAGTGAGGCGGGTATCGAGTGGAGGCCCTGTTCCCGGTCGAACAGTTCGTCCTGGAGAGAGTAGAGAACATCGAAGCCGGCGACCCAGCAGAGCACCGCGCCGGCGAGTACCAGCAGCGCGGCGGGCGGGTCGCTCCAGCGGTCGGCGATGGCCAGGTAGGCGCCCACGGGAGCGATCGCGAGCGCGAATCCGAGAACCAGGTGGGCCCAACTGGTGAAGCGCTTCGAATACGAGTAGAAGAAGATCCAGCCGAGCGCGAAGGGGGCCAGCACCAGGCAGATCCGGTTGAGCATCCCCGCGCTGAAGAGGAAGATCGCGCTGGACAGGGCGACGGCGAGTGACGCCTCCTTCACCGTCAGCCTGCCGGCGGGAATCTCGCGGCCCATCGTCCGCGGGTTGCGCGCGTCGAATGCCCGGTCGACGATCCGGTTGAAACCCATCGCGGCGAATCGCGCGCTGGTGAACGCGAGAAGGATCCAGCCGAGATCGGTCAAGCGCACCGGCGCGACGTACGAAGCCAGGATCGCGCCGACGAGGCAGAACGGAAGCGCGAAGACGGTGTGCGGAAGCTTGACCAGGTTCGAATAGTCGACGAGCCGGCCTCGCCCGCTGAGCGTCTGTCCCTCGAGTGTATGCTGGTGCGACACAGGTCTACACCTTCCGCTGGACGAGCACTTCTTCGCCGAGCATATCGATGATCTTGACCGCGACTGTAATCTCTTCGTCAGGCGCGCGAAAGTCGTACCGGCCGTCCACCAGCTCATCCTTTCTCGATGGTACGTCCGCGAACTGGACCCGGAACACTTCGCCGTCGTAGGCGCGGTCTATCAGCACGCAATCGACCATGCTGCGCCAATCGGGGATCTTCGCACGAAAGAGCGGAGCATCCATCTCGAGGCGCTCGACGACGGTTGGTGAGATGAAGCCCTTGATCTCGACATGTACTCTACCACTCTCCCGGCCAATCTCCACATGCGCCTCGGCGGGCGAGTGTACGATGAATTTGCCGTACCGCGGATCTGTGCGAAGCTCGATCACTCGGATCCGGTTGATGGCGCCCTCGCCTTTTCGGAGGCGATTCCACTCCTCGAGCCAAACGTCGGCCGCCTGCTCCTTGCCGAGGCAGATCACCAGAACGGCGCGATCCTCGTCGGGTCTCGCCTCCAGCTTCATCCGGATCGACGGTCCGGTAGGCGTGGATGAGCACGTCACGCATTCCGGCGATAGCTCGCCAGGGGATTTCCGGAGCCCGGCGGCGAGTCGTATCGCTTACATACTTGGCGGCCTCACCCATTATCTCGAGATATCGGATCACTCCCGCCTGCAGCAGGAGGTCCGATTCGAATCGCGCCTGATCCGCTCCTTCGAGGAAGTTCTGAATCACCTGCCCAGCGTCGAGCATGTCGTGGAGAAAACCGAGGTCACGACGCGACATAGATCAGCCGGGCGGACGAAAGGATCTCCTGTCTCCGCAAGGAGTTGCGACTCCGCTCGAGCCCTTTCCGGGTGATGACGTCGACCGGTCTGCCAAATGACACGCTGAGCTCGTCTTGCATCTGCACGTGATCCAAAAGACTCCAATCGGCATCGGCGTCGAACGTCACCAGAACGTCCACGTCGCTGTCGGGACTAAAGTCGTCCCGCAGCACCGAGCCAAACAGCGCGAACTCGCTGACCCGCCAGCGGCGGCAGAAATCGGCGATAGCTTCGTGTGACAGGTCCAGCTTCACGATCTCACCTCCTCGGCTGCAGGGAGAAAGGCGAGAGCGTTTCGGAGCTCGTCCATCGGGAGGATCTCTTCATCGGTGAACAGCATCTCATAGCGAATACGGTCAGGGTCGAGGCCCGTGAGTCGTCGCGCGGCGAGTGCCTTCCTCCCGTTCTGGCCGTCGATGGGATGATCCCTCTCACGTTCGCGTTTGATCTCGACAATGAGACAACGACCGTCCTTGCGACGGATCAGCCTTGAGCTGCGGCTCGCGAAGAAATCGGCTAGTCCCCGATTCCTCCCGCTGGAAGTCCAGGATCTCGCCGATTGCGGGGAACGCCTCGTTGGGGTAACCCTCAGCTGCCCATTCGGTCGTTCGATCGGCGATCAGCTCGTGAAGGTGCATTCAGGTTCCAATCTGCATCTCAGTCGATCCCGAGCTCGCGCCAGTACGCGTCGACGCGGCCCTTCGTTTCGTCGTCCATCTCGATGAGGTCCGGCCAGCGGCGCGTGAACCCTTCCTGCGGCCACTTCCGGGTGCCGTCGATCCCCATCTTGCTGCCAAACGAGGCGATCTGCGAGGCATGGTCCAGGTCGTCCACCGGGCCGCGGGTGAAGCGGACGTCGCGTTCGGGATCGATGTTACCCAGGGCGTACCACCACGCTTCCTGCGTATTCTGCACATTGACGCAGTCGTCGACCACCACGATGACCTTCGCGAGAGACATCAGGCCCATCCCCCAGAGCCCGTTCATCACCTTGTAGGCATGACCGGGATACTCCTTCCGGATCGACACGAACACCAGATTGTGGAAGACGCCTTCCGGGGGCATGTGGTAGTCCACGATCTCCGGCATCGTCAACTGAGCGAGCGGAAGGAAGATGCGCTCTGTCGCGCCGCCGAGGTAGACGTCTTCGACGGGCGGCCGGCCGACCAGGGTGGCCGGATAGATCGCATCCTTCCGCATGGTGACGGTCGTGACGTGGAAGACCGGGTAGGAATCTTCCAGCGTATAGAAACCTGTATGGTCGCCGAACGGCCCCTCGATCGCCATCGGCTCCTCGGGGTCTACGTACCCCTCGAGGACGATGTCGGCCTCCGCGGGGATCTCGATGTCGGCGGTCAGAGCGGTGGTGATGTAGACCGGCTCGCGTCGCAGAAATCCACCGAAGAGGTATTCGTTGATGCCCGGGGGCAGCGGAGCCGTAGGCGTGTACATCGTAACGGGGTCGCCGCCCAGCGCGACGACGACAGGCATTCTGCCCTTGCCGCTCCGTTTCCAGGATCGGAAGTGGGCGGCACCGCCCTTGTGCTGCTGCCAGTGCATTCCGGTCGTATCGGGCCCGTACACCTGCATCCGGTACATGCCGATGTTCTGCGGTCCACCTTCGGCATCCCGTGTCATCACCATCGGCAGGGTGATGAACGGGCCACCGTCCTGCGGCCAGGTCCTGAGGACCGGAAGGAGGTTCGTGAGGTCGAACTCGCCCTCCCTGAGGACGATCTGCTGGCACGGGGGGGAGCCCCGGTACTTCCGCGGCGGCACCTTCGTCAGCTCGGCCAGCTTCGGCAGCATCTGCATCTTCGCCCAGAGCCCCTTCGGCACCTCGGGCTTCAGGAGCTGCCGGATACGCTCCGCGTGCTCGCGAAGATCCTCCACTCCCAGCGCCGCCGTGATTCGACTCCAGGAACCGAAGACGTTGATCGCCACCGGCACCAGGCTTCGAGAGCCGTCCATCTGGACCGGGTGCTCGAAGAGGAGCGCCGGTCCGCCCCCGGGCAGCTTCATCGTCCGATCGGCGATCTCGGCGATCTCCAGGTCGATGGAGACCGGGCGCGTGATACGGACGAGCTCACCGGTGCGATCGAGGTGCTCGATGAATTCGCGCAGGTTCTGAAAAACGGGCATCGGCGGTGGTGAGAGGGGGTCGTCGGTCGTCGGTCGCCGGGATGACGGGGAGCGCTTTACGCCGGGACAGCGGAGCGTGCGTACTCAGCCCGCGGCGGCCACGTTCGTCGTCAGCATCAGCGCACCATAGGCGAGGTAGGCCAGGCCGCCAACCGTCAGAAGACGACGGGCGAGGCGGATCTGCTGAAGGCCGATCTCGTCAAAGTATCCTTCGGGCTGCCAGAGGGCGCGGACGGTGATCGGGGCGCCCTCCTTCGCATGCCTGGACCAGGCCAGGACCTGGAGCGCCGCGGAGACGACGCAGCAGGTGATGAACGAGTAGACGAGGGCGGTCGCCAGGAGCGCGACGGTCATCGCCGGGTCCCCCAGTGCAGTGCGACGATGCCGCCGCTGAGGCGTTTCCAGCCGACGCTCGAGAAGCCCGCCGCCTCCAGACGATGCGCGAGCTCGGGCGGTTCGGGGAAGCGCAGTACCGACTCCGGGAGATAGCTGTAGGCCGAGCCGTGCTTCGAAACGAGCCTTCCGACCAGCGGTAGGACCCGAAGGAAGTAGAAGAAGTAAAGAGCCCGGAAGGGCTGCCACGCTGGCGTCGTGAACTCGAGCACAACGAGCTGTGCACCGGGCTTCAGGACCCGGAACATCTCGTCCAGACCGACGTCCAGGTCGGCCACGTTGCGAATGCCGAAGCCGACCGTGGCGCCATCGAAGCTCCCGTCCCGATACGGAAGCCGGAGGGCGTCGGCGCATATCGGGTCGATCGAGAGCCGGAGGCGCTTACGCTCGCCCGCCTCTAGCATCGGATAGGTGAAATCGCTGCCGACGACGGTCCCCGAGAAAGCGGCGCGGCCCGCCAGTTCCGCGGCGAGGTCGAGCGTCCCGGCGCAGTTGTCCAGGTATCGGCCGTCCGGACGGCGCTCCCAGCCGAGGAGGTCCACGGCCCGTCTCCGCCAGAGCCTGTCGATGTTGAGCGACAGGAGGTGGTTGAGGAGATCGTAGCGTGGCGCGATCGAGGAGAACATGCGTCGTACATGCGCCGCCTTCTCCTCGTCCGCCGGTAGAGCGCTCGAGCGGAGGGTCATCGTCGGGTCAGACTACTTTCGTGACAACGTGGGGGAAAAGCCCGTAAAATAGGGAACGGAAGGTATCCACGCCCATCGGCCGGAGCAAGGCGAGCACGGCCCCGTCAACCCCGTGAAACCTCAGTGCGACGCGGCTCGTAGAGATGATCGAGCATGCCACGGGGACAACGATTGAACGCCTTGGATCTGATCCATTCGACAGACCACGAGCTGGTAACCTTCGCGCGGACGGGTAGCGACAAGGCCTACCGGGAGCTGCTCGACCGCTACCAGCGGCCGGTGTTCTCGCTCGTCTACCGGATGGTTCGCGACCGGGAGCTCGCCGAGGATCTCGCGCAGGAGACATTCGTCAAGGTGTTCAACCATATCGAGAGCTACAATCCGAAGTACAAGTTCTCGAGCTGGATCTTCAAGATCGCCAGCAACCTGGCGATCGACTGCCTTCGCAAGAAGGAACTGAACACGGTGTCACTCGACGGCTCGCGGCATGCTCGGACGCCGGACGAGGTCGAGTCTTCCCGGATCTCCGTGGCTTCCGAAGACGAGAACCCGGAAGAGCTCCTGGAGGCGAAGGAGCTCGGCGAGGAGATCGAGGGGGCGATCGGACAGCTCAGAGCGGAATACCGAACGGCAATCCTGCTCCGGCACGTCGAAGGCCGGCCGTACGAAGAGATCGCCGAGATCATGGAAGTACCGCTCGGGACCGTGAAGACATACATACACCGGGCCAGGAGCGAGCTTCGCGAAACACTGGCTCACCTGCGGATCGAAACGTGAAACTTTACCAACCCAGATCCCGTAGTTCGAGATGAACGAACACGTAACCGGGAGAAACTCCGTGCCTGGACCACCGGCGCACCCGACAACAGAAACGCTCGAGCAGCTCGCGGAGGGAGTCCTTCCCGCCGCCGAGGCGGCAACTGCTCACTCGCACGTCGAGGCGTGCGAGCGGTGCGCTTCCGAGGTGGACGCGTTCCGGAGCCTCTTCTCGATGCTCGGTGAGCTCCCCCGTTTCGCTCCCTCCCCCGTGTTCGCCGACGCCGTCATGGCGCGGGTCCAGATCACGGCGCACGAGAGCCGGGCGTTAGCGCTGCTGCGGCGCCTGATCCCGACGACGCGGCGCGGATGGGCGTTCATCAGCGTCGCCGTCACCGCGCCGGCGGTGCCGCTCATCGCACTCGTGCTCTGGCTGCTGACACAGCCCCTGCTCTCGCCGGCTACGGTGACGCAGTGGGCGCTCCTGAGAATCCAGTCCACAGCCCAGACGGGTTCCGCCTGGTTGCTGGACCGAGCGTTCGGCTCCAACCTGTTCGGCTGGGCCGAGACTTCATATGCGACGATTCAGACGGTTCCCGACAGCGCCCTGGGTGGGGCGATCGCCCTCCTGGCGGTCGCGATGCCCCTCTCGGTCTGGGGGCTGATCCGTCTCACGCGCACCCCTGGTGGGAATGTGACCTATGCGAACTAGAGAGATGCGCGTCCCGGCCCTGCTGCTTCCGCTGGTCTTCATGGGGCTGACGACGCCGGGCCTGAGTGCCCAGAACAGCGCCGCGGCTGCTATCCAGGCCGCTCGGTCGGCCGTCCAGGACAGGGTGGTGACGGGCGACCGCACCGTGGAAGTCGGCGAGGTGGTCGATGACATCGTGGTGCTGGGCGGTGACCTGCGCGTCCGTGGCGAGATCAGCGGTGACGCCGTGGTCATCGGCGGCAACCTGATCCTGGAGGAAAGCGGGATGGTCGACGGCGACGCCCTGGTGACAGGCGGCGAGCTGATCAACGAGGGTGGCCGTGTCCGCGGTGAGATGCGGGCGATCGAGGGCGGAAATCTGGACATCGCCCGGGAGATCGAGCGAGCGCTGTCCGGTGCCGGAATCGCCGAAGCCACGCGTGGGACCGTCGACGTGGAGCGCGAGGTGGTTCGTTCCGAGCGGCGCGAGCGGCGCCAGTCGGCCTGGTACGATCCGATCCGTCGTGGATTCGCCGGGCTCATCTCCACGCTGGCGCTCGGGTTGGTGCTCGCGGGCATCGGCTCCGTGCTGGTCTTCTACGGACGGCCGTATCTCGAGATCGTGAGCGATACCATCCGCAGCTCGGGGGTACGCTCCGCAGCGACGGGTCTGGCGGCGAGCTTCCTCGCCGTGCCGGCCTTCGTGGTTCTCATCGTCGCGCTGGCGGTCTCGATCGTCGGGATTCCGTTCCTTCTGATCGCCATCCCCGCCTATCCGCTCGCGCTCTTCGCCGGAGCGGTCTTCGGGCTGCTCGCGCTGGCCCACGCGGTCGGCGAGCGGACGGCGGAGCAGACCCGGGAAGGTCTGGACTTCCGCTATCGGAACTCCTACGCCTATCTCTTTACCGGGCTCGGGATGCTGCTCACCCCGCTGCTGGCGGCACACCTGATCGGGATGACAGGGTTCCTCGGGTTCATCGGGACGCTGCTGCGGGTCGTCACCTGGATGGCAATTTGGGTCGCGGCCACCGTGGGATTCGGAGCGGTGATCCTGTCGCGTGCCGGCACTCGCCGGACGTTCGTCGCCCCGCCGCCCGAGTCGGTCCTGGACGACGACCTGTTCGGCGACGAGCCGACGGGGAGGTCGAGCCATGCGTAAGGTCATCTGCCTGATCGCGCTGTGGGGACCGGCCGCCGCCGCGGGCCTCCTCGGTGACATCTCCGTCGAAGCCCAGACGTGGCGGACGATGACGTCTGCCAGACAGGTCTGGGATACGGCCCCAATGGAGGTGAACATCCGGTACGGAGCCGGGACGCTGACGGTCGGAACGGCGGAAAGTCCGATGCTCTACCAGATGGACATTCGCTACGATGAGGAGGCGTTCACGCCTCTGGCGGAGTACGACGAGGACGAACGGGAACTGCGACTCGGGGTGGAGTCGATCCGCGGCAACCGCGAATCCTTCACCATGCGCGAGGGCTCCACGGCCACGATCCGGTTGGGCCGCGAGGTCCCGATGGATCTGGACCTCGAGTTCGGAGCGGGCAAGGCGCAGATCGAGCTGGGTGGGATACCGCTGCGGGGCCTCGAGCTTTCGACGGGGGCGAGCGAAACGGTCGTCTCCTTCAGCGAGCCGAACCCGGTTGATGCCGAACGGATCACGATCGAAGCGGGCGCCGCGGATCTCCGGGTCATCGGACTCGGCAACACGCGTGCGTCCCGGATCGAGTTCCACGGCGGCGTGGGTGCCACCGTGCTGGATTTCGGAGGCCAGTGGCAGGGCAGCGCCACAGCGTCGGTCGACATGGGAATCGGATCGGTGACGCTCCGGCTGCCGCGAAGCCATGGAATCCGGCTCGACCGCAGCTCGTTTCTGACGAGCTTCACGGCACCGGGCCTCGAGCGTCGCGGAGAGAGCTACTACAGCGCCAACTGGGGCGAGACTTCGAATCAGCTCACGATCGATGTGAGCGCAGCGTTCGGATCGATAGAGATCGACTGGATCGATTGAGACCGGGACGCGGGCGCCGCGACGGCCCCATCGACGTGGCGTGATCGAGCAGGATCAGAGACCGGCCAGTGCCGGACTGACACACAACATGAAGGAGGACCAGATGGTCGGAACACTATTGACCCTTCTAATCGCCGGCTTCCTGGGCCTTGTCGCGCTGAGCATCGTTCTCGCGATCGTGGGGGCAGTGCTCTCGGTGACCTTCGGGATCGTCGGCTTCCTGCTGTTCAAGGTCGCGCCCATCCTCCTCGTGGGATGGGTCGTGCTGAAGCTCGTCGACCGATCGCGGTCGAAACGGCAGATCTCCGCGACCGACCAGCGATGGCTGGATAGCTGAAGCGGGGAACCGATCGGAAACCGTTCGCGTCCTGAACGGCAGAGGGGGGG
>JBBDRR010000168.1:0-76805 GCA_040905395.1 Gemmatimonadota bacterium | reverse complement strand
CGCGACGTCGCGGGCCCCCTCTGCCGTTCTCCCATCCGAATCCTACTGCGGCGCGGCGGCCGCTTCGCCGTTCTGCGCCGGCTCGTCGGCTTCGATCTCGAGAAGAACCCGTCTCGCGACGAGCCGCAGGGCGGCTCCCGCGCCTGAGTCGGGTGCGGCCAGGACGATCGGGGCTCCCGAGTCACCGCCTTCGCGGACCTGGAGCTCCAGCGGGACCTCGCCGAGAAGTGGCAGCTCGGAGGCAGACGCGAGCTGCTGTCCCCCACCCTTGCCGAACAGGTCGTACGTCGTGCCGCAGCAGGGACAGACGAAGCCACTCATGTTCTCGACGATACCGAGGATCGGGGTCTCGACGCGCTCGAACATCTTGATGGCCCGGCGGACATCGCCGGTCGAGACGTCCTGCGGCGTGGTAACCATCACGACGCCATCCACCCGCACTGTCTGGATCAGCGAGAGCTGAGCGTCGCCGGTGCCCGGGGGCATGTCGACGATGAGATAGTCCAGCTCGCCCCAATCGACCTGCTCGACGAACTGCTTCAGGATGCCCGAGATGAGAGGACCGCGCATGATCGCGGGCTGTGCCTCCTCCAGGAGGAGCCCGAGGCTCATCACCCGGATTCCGTGCACCTCGAGAGGCTCGATCATCTCCGACCCCTTGGAGCCGGTCACTCGCGGACGGCGCTTCTCGCCCAACATCATGGGCACGTTGGGGCCGTAGATGTCGGCATCCAGCAGACCGACGCGCCGGCCGGTCTCCGCCCAAGCCGCCGCCAGGTTCACCGCGACCGTGCTCTTCCCCACACCGCCCTTGCCAGAGCTTACCGCGACGATATGACGAACCTGCGTCAGCAGCTTCGGGTCGGGGGTGGGGGCGGGAACCGTTCCGGGTCGGAGCGGTCCCTTGCCGTGCTTCGGGTTCGGGGCCGGCGCGGAACCTCCGGACACGGCCGGCAGCTTGACGTCGATCTTGACCCGTTCCACACCCCCGATACGCTCCGCGGCTGCCCGCGCCTGACGGACGAGGGTTCCCGGATCGTCCGGTTGGAGGACGAAGCGGAAGCGAACGAGGCCGGCCTCTTCCACGGTCAGCTCACGGACGCGCCCGGAGGAGACGACGTCCTGACCGGATGCGTCGACCACTTCGGTCAGAGCCGCGGCGACACGGCGGAGCAGCTGCTCGGAAGTCAAATCGATTCCAGGTATGGACAAAAAAGAAAACCGACGCCGTGATCGCGCCGGTTGTGCGGTATCGGCCGCTCCGATCCGAGCCAATGGGGCCAGGATCAGCAGCCGGTCAGACTACCGCGACCTGCGTCACCTCGGGAACCGCAGCCTTGATCCGACGCTCGATTCCGTGCTTGACGGTCATCGATGAGATCGGGCAGGCGCCGCAGGCACCGACGAGGCGAATCTGCACGATCCCGTCCGCGTCGCTGAAGCCCACGAGCTCCACGTCCCCGCCATCGATCTGGAGGGCGGGGCGGATCGTCTCGAGAGCGCCCTCGATCCGTGCCGAAATCGTCATCTCGCTATCGGTCGGTGATGTCGTATGCATGGCTGTGTCGCAATCTACCCGGCGGAAAAAAGAGGGTCAAGCCAGGCAACCCCGAAGATGTTGGCGCTTTCAGGTTTACCCCGGATCAGGCCAGGGAGTGCCAACAAAGCTAGCGGCAGCGTATGACGAATGGTAAAATCAGCGTTTCATTACCGTCTGGAGGCAGAGAGATGAGCAGCATCCCGAGCGTACCCGCGCCCCGGAACGAACCGGTGCTGTCCTACAGCCCGGGGAGCGCGGAACGACGGGAGTTGAAGGAGACTCTCGACCGCATGGCCGGCGAGCGCCCGGAGATTCCGGTGATCGTCGGCGGCCGGGAGATCCGGACCGGGGACACCGCGGAATCGGTGATGCCCCACGACCACGGGCACGTCCTTGCGACGTACCATCGGGCAGGTCCGGGGGAGGTCGAAGCAGCCATCGAGTCGTCGATCAGGGCGCAGCGGGAGTGGGCATCGTGGCCCTGGGAGGACCGTGCAGCAGTGTTCCTCCGGGCCGCGGAGCTCCTGGCGACGACGTGGCGCGCGCGGCTGAACGCGGCCACGATGCTCGGACAGAGCAAGACGGCGCACCAGGCGGAGATCGACAGCGCATGCGAGCTGATCGACTTCCTCCGCTTCAACGCGCACTTCGCGGCCCGGATCTATGCCGAACAGCCGAACTCGGCGCCCGGCCTCTGGAATCGGATGGACCACCGGCCCCTGGAAGGCTTCATCTACGCGATAACGCCGTTCAACTTCACGGCGATCGCGGGGAACCTCCCGACCGCGCCGGCGCTGATGGGCAACGTCGCCGTCTGGAAGCCGTCGGACAAGGCGGTCTACAGCGGCTACTACGTCATGAAGCTGCTCGAGGAGGCGGGGCTGCCGCCGGGCGTGATCAACTTCGTCCCGGGCGACGCACCGAAGGTGACGGAGGTCCTGCTCGAAAGCCCGGAGCTGGCGGGAATCCACTATACGGGTTCGACTGCGGTCTTCCAATCGATCTGGCAAGAGGTGGCCCACCGGATCACGCGCTACCGCGGGTACCCCCGGCTGGTGGGTGAGACGGGCGGAAAGGACTTCATTCTCGCGCATGCGAGCGCCGACCCGGCCGCTGTAGCCGTGGGCATCGTACGCGGTGGCTTCGAATATCAGGGGCAGAAGTGCAGTGCGGCGTCGCGGATCTTCGTCGCCGAGTCGATCTGGCCTGAGGTGAAGGCATTGACGCTCGAGATGATGAGCGAGATTCAGGCAGGCGATCCGCGGGACTTCCGGAACTTCATGGGTGCGGTGATCGATCGAACATCGTTCGCCAAGATCACCGGGTACATCGAGCACGCGAAGAATGCCGTTGGCGTGGAGATCCTCGCGGGCGGCGGTTCCGACGATCGGAAGGGTTTCTTCGTCGAGCCGACGCTGGTGAAAGTGACGGATCCGAGATACCGGCTGATGTGCGAGGAGGTCTTCGGGCCGGTCGTCGCCGTCCACGTGTACCGCGATGCCGAGTGGCCCGAGACCCTGAAGGTGATCGACGAATCGACACCATATGGCCTGACCGGCGCGGTTTTCGCACGTGACCGGGCCGCGATCGCCGAGGCGTACAGCGGTCTTCGCAACGCCGCTGGCAACTTCTACATCAACGACAAACCGACGGGTGCCGTGGTCGGCGAACAGCCGTTTGGCGGCGGGCGGATGAGCGGTACGAACGACAAGGCGGGTTCCATTCTGAACCTGCAGCGCTGGGTGAGCCCGCGCACGGTGAAGGAGACGTTCTCGACTCCGAAGACGTTCACCTATCCGTCGATGGAAGAGGCATAGGAAACCGGGCGGACGGACGGCCGGGACCGATCTCAATTTCGCAAGGGAGAGAATATGTCGTCGCAGCGGTGGGTGTACTTCTTTGGCGGTGGCGGAGCCGATGGCACCCGTGAGCAGAAGAGCCTGCTGGGTGGCAAGGGCGCGAATCTGGCGGAGATGACGCGGATCGGCGTGCCGGTCCCGCCGGGCTTCACGATAACGACCGAAGCGTGTCGTCAGTACATGCGCCACAACGAGATCCCCGACGGCCTGGTGCAGGATGTCGAGGCGAACCTGAAGCGGATGGAGGAGGCGTCGGACAAGGAGTTCGGCGGCACCGTGGCTCCTCTGCTCGTCGCCGTCAGGTCCGGCGCGGCCGTTTCGATGCCGGGAATGATGGATACGATCCTCAACCTCGGACTCAACGACCGAACGGTGGAGGCACTCGCCCGCGACTCGAACAACGAGCGGTTCGCGTACGACTCGTACCGCCGGTTCGTCCACATGTACGGCAACGTGGTCCTCAACATCAAGGGCGACCGTTTCGAGCACCTGCTGGAGGAGCGGAAGCGAGCGTCGGGAGTGAAGGAGGACACCGATCTGACGGCGGAGGACCTCCGGGACCTGGTGGCGCAGTTCAAGGAGCTCACGCGGGAGGAGACCGGCAACCCGTTTCCGGAGGAGCCCGCGGAGCAGCTCTGGGGCGCCATACGGGCCGTCTTCGATTCCTGGGACACGCCGCGCGCGCAGGCGTACCGGCGGATCAACGACATCCCCGACGATCTCGGTACGGCGGTGACCGTGATGGCGATGGTCTTCGGCAATCTGGGGACCGATTCGGGCACCGGCGTCGCCTTCACTCGGGACCCGTCGACCGGCAGACAGGAGTTCTTCGGAGAGTTCCTGGTGAACGCTCAGGGCGAGGACGTCGTGGCCGGCATCCGGGATCCACTGCCGATCCGTGAGATGGGGAAGGTCTTCCCGGAGGCATACGAGCAGCTCGTCGCAGCCGGACGTACCCTCGAGGCGCACTACAACGACATGCAGGACCTGGAGTTCACCGTGGAGCGCGGCAAGCTCTACATGCTTCAGACCCGCACCGGCAAGCGGAGCGCCGCCGCCGCGGTACGCATCGCTGTGGAGATGATGGAAGACGGTGTGATCGACCGAGAGACCGCCGTGCTGCGCGTCGAGCCGGACCAGCTCCATCAGCTGCTGCATCCGACCATCGATCCCAGCGCGGCGGTCCAGGTGTTGACGACGGGACTTCCGGCTGCCCCGGGAGCGGCTTCGGGTCAGGTCGTCTTCAACCCGGAAGAGGCGGCGGAGCGAGGTACTGCCGGAGACGCCGTGATCCTCGTCCGGCGCGAGACGTCGCCGGAGGATTTCGAGGGGATGGTCGCGTCGCAGGCGGTGCTGACATGCAGAGGCGGAATGACGTCTCACGCTGCCGTCGTGGCGCGAGGAATGGGCAAGTGCTGCGTAGCCGGGGCGACGGAGATCCAGATCGACGAGGCCTACGGCCGCTTCTCGGTCGGCGACGAGACGGTCAAGCACAACGAGTGGATCACCCTGGATGGGGCGACCGGCCGGGTGATACGCGGGAAAGTCCCGACGGTGGAGGCCGAGCTCGGCGAGGACTTCCAGACGTTGATGAGGTGGGCCGATGACCTCAGGGTCCTGAAGGTTCGAGCGAACGCGGACACGCCGAAGGACGCGGAGAAGGCGCGAAAGTTCGGAGCGGCGGGCATCGGTCTGTGCCGCACCGAGCACATGTTCTTCGAGGAGGGTCGGATCGACGCCGTCCGCGAGATGATCCTTTCGGAGAACGGCGTTGGGCGCCGGCGTGCGCTGGACAGGCTCCTGCCGATGCAGCGCGAGGATTTTGAAGGGATCTTCAGGGCGATGGACGGCCTGCCGGTCACCATCCGGCTGCTCGATCCGCCGCTGCACGAGTTCCTGCCGGTCGGCAGCGCAGAGATCAAGAGCCTGTCGAAGAAGATGGGGATCGACCCGGCGAAGCTGCGCAACCTCGTCGAGCAGCACAGGGAAGCGAATCCGATGCTCGGCCACCGCGGCGTGAGGCTGGGCATCTCCATCCCCGAAATCACCAGGATGCAGACCCGCGCGATCTTCGAGGCGGCGATCAACGTGCAGAAAGAGGGGATCAAGCCGATTCCGGAGATAATGGTGCCGCTCGTCAGCACGGTGGAGGAGCTGCGGCGCCAGCGGAGTGTGATCGAGGAGGTGGGTCGGGAGGTCCTCGCCGAGCACGGCGCGAGCGTGGAGCATCTGATCGGCACGATGATCGAGCTGCCCCGGGCGGCGCTCACGGCCGACCAGATCGCCCTCGAGGCGGACTTCTTCTCCTTCGGCACGAACGACCTCACGCAGACGACCCTGGGTCTATCCCGTGACGACGCCGGGAGCTTCCTGCCGATGTATGTCGACGAGCGAATCCTGCCGCATGATCCTTTTCAGAGCCTGGACGTCGACGGCGTCGGGAAGCTGGTGGAGATCGGAACGCGTCTGGGGCGCGAAGCCCGGCCCGAGCTCAAGGTGGGCGTCTGCGGAGAGCACGGTGGCGATCCGCGTTCGATCGACTTCTTCCATAGGATCGGGCTCGACTACGTGTCCTGCTCGCCGTACCGGGTGCCGGTCGCACGCTTGGCCGCTGCCCACATCGCGATCAACTCCGCGAAGCAGACGAAGCCGGGCGTGACCGCGACGGAGCCGGCTACGGTCGGCGCCGGGGCATAGGCGAGCGCGTTACCCCGACGAAGAAGGGCCCGTCTCTCCGACGGGCCCTTCTTCGTTGACCCGACCCCCGGGGCGGGAACTCAGGAAACCTTCGCCGATACCGCCTCGAGAGGCTCCTCCGCCCGAGCGATGTAATGATCGACCAGCTTCATGCACTCGGGCGATCCGAGGTAGAGCGGGGTCTTCTCGTGCAGATCCGTGGGCTGGATGTCGAGGATATTGCGCTTCCCATCCGTCGCTCGGCCGCCGGCCTGCTCCACGATCATCGCCATGGGCGAGGCCTCGTAGAGGAGCCGCAGCTTCCCGCGCCGATGCTTCGCATCGCCTGGATACATGAAAAGCCCGCCGTAGAGCAGCGTTCGGTGGACGTCTGCGACCATGGAGCCGACGTAACGGGACGAGAACGGCTTCCGGTCTCCGTCGTCGAGCCCCTTGAGGTGATCCACCAGCTGCCGCTGCTCCGTCGACCAGTCCCGGTAGTAGCCCTCGTTGGCGCTGTAGATCCTCTGGCCGGGAGAGGGGATCTTCATCCAGGAGTGGGAGAGGATGAATTCGCCGATGGACGGATCGAGCGTGAACCCGTGAACGCCGTTGCCGGTGGTGTAGACCAGCATCGTCGAGGAGCCGTAGAGGACGTAGCCGGCGGCTACCTGTCGCGAACCTGGTTGAAGACAGTCCTCCAGGGAGCCGCGCGGCCCCTCGCTGACCTTCCGATGAATCGAGAAGATGGTACCCACGGAGATATTGGCGTCGATGTTGGACGAGCCGTCCAGCGGATCGTAGAGCAGGCTGTAGTTGCCGGTCCTGAACTTCGGTGGGACCTCGAGGATCTCCTCGGCCTCCTCGGATGCCATGACGCAGAGATGGCCACAGTGATCGAGTGCCTTGAAGATGACGTCGTCGGCGTACTCGTCCAGCTTCTTCACATTTTCGCCGTGGACGTTCACGACGCCCGTCTGGCCCATGATGTCGACCAGACCGGCGCGACGGACCTCACGGGTGATCAGCTTGGCAGCCAGCGCGAGATCGTAGAGGATATTGCTGAGCGCACCCGTCGCCTCCGGGAATTGCCGCTCCTCCTCCATGATGTGCCGCTCGATCGTTACGACGGATCTCTCCATCTCCATTCGGTCGTGTCCTCACCGGATTGGGCTCGGCGGACGGAGGCCTCTACCTCGCGCGCCTCTACCTCGTATGGATTATCCCGGTACCCGTGACGAAGGGTAGCCAGCGAGTAGCGGAGTGGGAAGAGCCAATCGGCTTCCCACTGCCTGACGTGGGCGAGCTCGTGAGCCAGCAGGCGAGGCGTCAGCTCGACGTCAGGGGCGACGATTATCGTCCTGCGGAGCGTCACGGCCGCCGCGGAGCGGTTCATTCCCGCCAACAACCCACCGATCAGCGGGATCAGGCGCCCGCGGCGCAGGACGAGGGTGGGCGGCACCTGCCCGTCGGGTAGATCCGGGGAGTCTCCCAGCTTCTGTCCAAGCACCGCTGCGCGCAGAATCTCCATCATCTTACCACTCGCGCCGCCTCCATGCGCGCCCGCCACCTTCGACCTCTATCGACACGCTCCCCTCTCGATCGGTTCGGGCGATCGGGATCCCCTCAGCCGCTACCCGTTCGACGACCGCGGGTGCGGGATGACCATACCGATTGCGTCGTCCAGCGGAAACGATCGCCAGCTCGGGCGTGGTGACGCGGAGGAAACGCTCCGAGGTCGACGTCGCGCTACCGTGATGCCCGAGCTTGAGCAGGTCCGTGTCGAGGGCGGCGCCGTGGCGATCGACGAGCAGGTCCTCGACAGCGGACCCGACGTCACCGGTGAGGAGGAGGACGAAGTCACCGAAAGTGACCCTCAGCACCGCGCTAATCTGGTTCGCATCCTCCGCAACGTCAACTGTTTCCGGGTCCGGCCAGAGGAAATCGAAGCGTACCCCGTCGAGCTCCATCGTTCGCCCCGAGCGCGCCGCTCGCCAGCGGGTACCCTCGAGATCCATCCCTCGCAACAGATCGAGATAGGTGTCCTTGCCGACTGCGAGGCCGGGATCGAAGACGATGTCGGTCGGGATGCCCCGGAGAACCGCCGCGGCGCCGCCGATGTGGTCCAGGTCGGGATGCGAGAGGACGAGCGCCTCGATGCGGCGTGCCCCCCGGTCGCGGAGGAAGGGGAGCACACGGCGTTCGCCGGCGTCGTATTCCGCGGATGCGGGACCGGTGTCGACCAGGAGCCAGCGACGGCCGGGGGTTCGAATGGCGATGGCATCGCCCTGCCCGACGTCTATGAAATGGATCTCGAGGCGGTCATCTGCGCCCCTCGCCGCCAGAGGCCAGACGGTGAGGACGGCAAGCGTCGCGCCAATTCCGTTGATCCACCTGAGGCGAACACCGCCGCTGGCGGCGGACCTCCATGCTCCGACGCCGGCCGCGGCGGCGATCGACCAGCTCCACCAGGGCGGCCGCGGAACGGCCGCATTGCCGTACGGAAGGGCGGCGGCAAGGGTGGCGATCACATCGAGCAGATCGAGCGCGAGTGCCGCGCCCGCAGAGAACAGATGGGCGAGAGGCGACAGCACGGGTTCGGTCAGGAGTGCCGCGAGCGCACCGATGAGGGCGAGGCTCATCACGGGGACGGCGGGAAGCCCGGCGAGCATCGATACGGGCGCGACGATGCCGAAGTGGTGAGCGACGATCGGCGCCGTCACGATGAAGGCGGCTATGCCGACGACGGCGGCGTCGACCGCCGATCGGTAGATCGACCGGTGCTGTAGTTGATCGGGTGTGAGGGTGAGTAGCGGCGGACGGAGCAGGATGATGCCGAGAACGCCGGCGAACGAGAGCTGGAAGCCTGGGTCGAGTATCGCCAAGGGGTTCGTCGCGACGATGACGAATGCCGCGGCGGCAACGATCGGAGCCGCAGCAGCCGGCCGCTGCAGGAGCGACGCGGCGAGCGCGAGCGAGATCATGATGCCCGCGCGCACCGCCGAAGGACCGGCGCCGATCACCAGCAGGTACAGCCAGGTCAGTCCCAAGGTGAGTGCGATCGAGCGGCGGCGGGAGAGTCTCGCCGCGGATCCGAGAAGAAGGACCGCCGCAGCGAGAAGGCCGACGTGCATCCCGGAGATCGCCAGCAGGTGCGAGAGCCCGGCACGGGAGAATCGGTCCCGCAGCTCCGTGCTCACGTATTCGCGACGGCCGAGGACGAGTGCTTCGACGAGCTCGATGTGCCGGGGGAACAGCCTCTGCAGCCGCTCGTCGGCACGGGCACGGAGGCCGAGCGCGAAACCGCCGAATCCGCCCGATCGCGCGGGGCCGACCCGTACCGAATCCACGAGGAGGAAACCGAGGAAGCGCGGATCCCTTGGCCAGGGGCTCCTCACCAGCGGTGGTGTGAATGTCCGCCAGGTCCCCGCGATCTCCAGGTGGGCTCCGGGTCGGAGCGAAGCCTGCTCCGGAGGCATGCGAACGCGCAGTTCCTCGGAGCACACCGCGTCTTCCACTGAGCGGACCGGGTCGAGTGGGAGGAGGGGTGGCCGGGCGCCGCGGTCCGCCGGCCGATGGGCCGCGGCGAGCGTCCCCGCTACCGAGATGTGTTGTCCGTCGGCGAGGCCGGCTCGGCAGTCCGCCACGGTTTGCTGGCGTGCGAAGGTCCCCGCGACGGCGCCGCTCGCCGCGAAGAGCACCAGCAGGAGGGCGTCGTTCGGCAGCCGCCGGACCGCGGCACCCCCCCGGGAAATGAGTAGCGCGACGAGGATCGCGCCGGAGAGCAGAACCAGGGGCGTGGCCGGGAGAGCGAAGCGGAGAGCGGTGAGGAGACCGGCGAGGTAGGCGAGCAGCGCCACCACGAGGGGGCGCCTGAAATGGTTCACACAGGCGGTTCGGGTGGGGGTTCGAAGGGATAGATCTCGGACGGCGGCGGGAGCGGCTCGCTCGACTTCAGCGCGTCACGGATCTGCCGGTCGTGGCGGAGACCGAATAGAAACATCGCGACCATGCCGAGCAGGAAGACCGCGAAAACGAGTCCGACCAGCGATACGCGGTAGAGCGTCGTCACGCCGATATCGAGGCTGACCCGCTCACCCGCGTTGAGGAAGGAGAAGAAGGCGGCGACGACGACGAGTACGCCTACGGCAGCCCACCGTCCCCAGCCCCTATCGCGCCGGCCTCTCATTTCTCTGTATTCCAACCGCTGCCCTCTCTGCCTCGACTCATGCGACCCGCTGCTCGGCCGTCGAGAGGAGGCGACCGGCAAAGGTGGCGCCGGTAGTGGATGTGAGGCGCACGTGCGCGAAGCTGCCGATCGATTCGACGGCGCCGTCGAACACCACCACCTTGTTCCCTTCGGTGCGGCCCTGCAGACCGCCGCGTTTCGCGATCCTCTCGACCAGCACCTCCTCGACGCGGCCGACCTGCGCCTGATTTATCTGCAGCTGGATGCCGCGATGGAGCTCGATCAGCCGCTCCAGCCGTGACTGGGCGACCTCGTCTGCGATGAAATCCTCGGATGGCAGTCGGGTCGCCGGCGTCCCGTCGCGAAGGGAGTATCGATACAGGAACGCGTCGTCGAACCTCACCCGGCGCATCAGGTCGAGGGTCGCCTCGTACTCGTCATCCGCTTCGCCTGGGAAGGCCACGATGACATCCGTGGACAGCGCGATATCGGGAACGGCTTCGCGCACCCAGTCGATCTTCTCGAGGTAGCCCTCGACCGTATATCGACGGAGCATCCTCTTGAGCGTGCGGTTGTTCCCGGACTGGACCGGAAGGTGGAGCTGCTTGCAGACGTTCGGCTCCTCGGCCATCACCGCTACCAGCTCGCGGGTAAAGTCGTTCGGATGAGGCGAGGTGAAGCGGACGCGCCGAATGCCGTCGACCCTGGCGACAGCGCGGAGGAGCGCCGGAAAGTCCCACTCGTCGTGCTCGTAGGAGTTCACAGTCTGGCCGAGGAGAGTCACCTCCGGAACGCCCGAAGCGGCGAGACCGCGGACCTCGTCCAGGATCTGTTCAGGATGACGGTTCTTCTCATCCCCCCGCACGTACGGCACGATGCAGTACGTGCAGCGATAGTTGCATCCGCGCTGAACGGGAATCCAGGCGGAGACCTCGGAGGTCCGCCGCGGGGCGATCCCCTCGTAGTTCTCGAACGGATCGAAGTCGAGGACGGTCAGGCCGCCGGTGGCGGGCACCGAATTCGTACCGACGACGGGGAGCGCGCGGCCCTGCACCGGGGCCGGCTCCGTCGGCGGCCGCAGACGGTCGAGGGCTTCCGGAAGCGTCCGGTAGGCGTCCGGACCCATGACGAGGTCGACGCCGCCGGCCTTCTGAAGAAGGTCGTCCCCCATACGCTGGGCCATGCAGCCGGTGACGCCGATCAGAACGTCCGGCCGCGTCTCGCGATACTGCTGCAACTGCCCCACCCTGCCGAGGACCCGCTGCTCCGCATGCTCTCGAATCGCGCAGGTGTTGACCAGAATGACGTCGGCGTCCTCCGGTGTGTCGGTCGCCGTGTAGCCACTCTCCGCAAGAATGCCATGCATCAGCTCGGTATCGCTGATGTTCATCTGACATCCGTACGTTTCGATAAAGGCTTTCTTCATCTCAGGTCCTGCCACGAGGTTGCGAACGTCCGTACGAGGTGCTTCAGCCGGCGTGAGTCGCGTGGTACCCCGCCGCTCCGACCGGGTTTCTGGAACCGGCGGGAGCGGCGGCTCAGACGGCCGCCAGCTCGCGATATAGTGGATACCGGCCACAGATCTCACTGACCTCGCCCCGTACCGCCGCGAGCTCGCCGTCGTCGCCGCGACCGGTCACCGCGCGGTCGATGAGGACGGCGATCTCGCGCATCTCCGTTTCACCGAAGCCGCGCGTCGTCAGCGCCGGGGTGCCGATCCGGACGCCGGAGGTGACGAACGGCGACTCGGTCTCGCCCGGCACCGTATTCTTGTTGACGGTAATGCCGGCCCGCTCCAGTGCCTTCTCGGCATCCTTGCCCGTCACGCCCTTGCTCCTGAGGTCCACGAGCAGGAGGTGGTTGTCGGTCCCTCCGGAGACGAGATCGAAGCCGCGCTCGAGAAGTCCTTCGCCGAGTACCTGCGCATTCCGGATGACGCGGGCCGAATAGTCCTTGAAGTCCGGCTGCAGCGCCTCCTTGAACGCGACGGCCTTCGCAGCGATGACGTGCATCAGCGGACCGCCCTGAATGCCCGGAAAGATCTGCTTGTCGACGGCCCTGGCGAGCTCCTCGGTCGTCAGGATCAGACCGCCGCGGGGTCCGCGCAGCGTCTTGTGGGTCGTGGAGGTGACGATGTCGGCGAACGGGACGGGGTTGGGATGGTGCCCCGTCGCCACGAGCCCGGCGATGTGCGCCATATCGACGACCAGCCTCGCTCCGACCTCCGTCGCTATGCCGCCGAAGGCCTCGAAGTCGATCGTGCGGGGATAGGCGCTCGCCCCGGCGATGATCACCTTCGGCCGGTGCTTCTGCGCCAGGCTGCGGAGCTGATCGTAGTCGATCCGGTGATCGTCCGGGCGGACGCCGTACGGAACGATGTCGTAGAGGCGCCCGCTGAAGTTCACCGGGGACCCGTGCGTCAGGTGACCGCCCTCGGAGAGGTTCATCCCGAGCATCGTGTCGCCGGGCTCGAGGAGGGCGAAGAACGCCGCCATGTTCGCCTGGGCGCCGGAGTGCGGCTGCACGTTGGCGTGGCTGGCCCCGAAGAGCTCCAGCAGGCGCTCCTGCGCGAGCCGCTCCACTTCGTCCACCACCTCGCAGCCGCCGTAGTACCGCTTGCCTGGATAGCCCTCGGCGTACTTGTTCGTGAGGACGCTGCCCATCGCCTGCATGACGGCCGGAGACACGAAGTTCTCCGATGCGATCATCTCGAGCTGATCCCCCTGCCGCGCGGCTTCTTCGCCGATCAGGCGGTGGATCTCCGGGTCGGTTCTGGTCAGCGATTCCATGGATCTGTTGGTCACCCGGTTCATTGATGCGGAACAGGGCCGAATGGTAACCCCGGGAAGGCTGAGTGTCGAGGGTTCAGCCCGGTCGATTCGACCGATTCGGACACCCCCCGACGATCGCCGGGCGGCGCGCACACCCGGGCGCCAATCGGCGACCATGATTCCGTCAAAAAGCGGAGCGGGGCCGACGCCGGCCGCCCCCCCCGCCCCCGCTCCCGGGACGATCTCTCGGTCAGAAGTCGTATCTGAGGCGAAGCAGCGCCAGCCGGCCCACTTCGGGGACGCCGATGAAGCTCTGGTAGTCGCTGTCGAAGACGTTCTGCACCGTCAGCTGCAGCGTGGCCCCGGGAAGCTGCGGGACGTCGTAGCCCACGGTGAGGTCGGCGAGGGTGTTCGATTCGACACACTGGACCGGGTTCGCCGCCTCGATGCACTGGATCCCGACGAAGACGCCGGAGTTGACCGGGAACCCGGAAAAGTAACGGACCCGCCCCTCCGCATTGAATCCGAGATTCCGGTTGCGATAGCCGATGGTAGCACTGCCCTTACGCTCGGGTGCGTTCAGGGTGACGATCTCCCCTTCCGTGCGGAAGTAGTCGTCGCTGACGAGCGACGCTGACAAACCCACCGTCCACGGGCCGAAGAGGGCGGTAGCGGAAACGTCGCCGCCCCAGAGGTCGACATCACCATAGTTGCGGTAGCTGACCAGCAGATCGGCGCCGCCGGCCGTGACGTCGGGTGATGCGACGACGCCGCCGGGAAGTTGCGCGAGCCGTCCGGCGATCACCTGGGCCGTAGCCTGCGCCTGCGCCGGTGACATTCCACCGGCCATCAGGAAGCCCTGAATTCGTGGGGTCGAGTGGTCGATGACCTGCTGCGGGTTCAGCAGGACGAACGACGACTGGGGCACGAGCGCCGAGATGAAGTTGTCGCGCTGCGCATACCATACGTCGGCCGCCAGGAGGAGTCGCTCGCCGAGAAGACCCTTGTAACCCACCTCGTAGGTGGTGACGTTCGATTCGCGGATGCCCGGAACGTCCGCGGGACCAACGAAGTCTCCGACGCCTTCGGTGATCGGGTTGAGGGTGGAAATGGTCGCCGACGGCTGCTCTGACAACATGAAGCCAACGAACTGGCTGGCCTGCTGCTCTGTGAATATGCCCTGCTGTCGGAGCGCCCCCGCCAGCCCCTGTACCTGCATCTGCCACAAATTCGCGACGGTGATCGCTTGCATCTCGCTGGGGTTGCCGCCGAACGGGGAGCGCATCACGTAGTCCCCGCTCTCCGTCTGGAAGGTTAAGCCCGAGGTTCCAGTCCCCCGCGCGCGGATGTTGTAGCCGAGCGCGCCAAGCGGGCCGGGAACGGGTCCGGCGCCGAGGTCGAGGAAGAGCTGAACCGAGCCCGGGTTCGAGTACGCGCGATTGTAGGAGACGCGGAAGGTCTGCGTCTGGTCGGGCCGGAACACGAGTGCCGCCCGGGGCGAGAAAACCGTCTCGTCCACCACCGAGTGCCGATCGACGCGCCCGGTCATAACGAGGTCGAAGCGGTTCGCGAAGGTCGTCTCCGACTGCAGGAAGGCACCGATCTCCGTGAACTCGTCTTCATCCTCGAATATCCCGTGGATCGTTCCCCCGGTCTCCGGCATGGTGCGGAGATAGTCGATACCGTACGTGAAATCCTGCCAGTTGCGGGGTGAGACCGCGTGCTGGACCTGAGCCACGAAGAACTTGCTGTCGTCTACGATCGAGGCGGCGTCACGCAGGAGATACGTATCGCCCGCACTGGAGGTGTTCAGATACGCCTGCGCGAAGAGGCCGCCACTGTTGAAGCGTCCCTGGAAGTAGTCGTACGTCCAGTCCTGTACCTGAGCGGCCCCGAGTCCGGTCAGCTCAACGCCCTGCACCGTCGTGCTCCGACCCGCCGAGAGGATTGCCGTCGAGTTGTCGGTGATCCGCCAGTCGACGCGGCCATCGACGCCCCAGCGCTCGGTATCGAACATACGCGATCCGATGAGAGTGTTCGGGTTGGACGGCAGTGCCTCCTCCCGGGCCGACTGTTCCACGGGGTCGATGTATTCCCATTCGTCTCCTCGGAAATACTGCCCCGAGAGCTTCACCCCGATATTGTCGGTTATCAGGTGGGATGTGCGACCCGTCCCCTGGAAAACGCTCCGTTCCCCTCCGGTCAGGGAGATGGTGTTGCCCTGGTAGGTCAGCGGCGAGCGGGTGAACATGTGCAGCACTCCGTTCGCGGTGTTCGGGCCGTACAGCGCCGATCCCGGTCCGAGCACCACCTCCATCCGCTCGATGTCCTCATTCGTCGCGGGGACCATGTAGAGCGCATTCACGCGCAAGGACGGGATCGCCGCGATCCTGTGATCGGTCAGGGCGAGCAGCGCGCCGGAGAATACGTTGTTGAAGCCCCGGGCGACGACGTTGGTCGACTGCAGGCCCTGTGTGACGATGTCGACGCCCGCGACGCCGCGCAGGTGCTCCGTCGGCTGCACGGCGGGCCGCTCGGCGATGAGCTCGGGACCGATGACCTCCACCCGAGCCGGCGCGTCGAGCGCCCGCTCCTCCCGCCGGGAGGCCGAGACGACGACCGGGTCTAGGTCGATCGCCTGCGGGATCAGGTCGAAGTTGGCCGCGGCCGCCTGCCCCGGTGCGACGGTGACCGTCTGGCGGGCCGTCGCGAAGCCGGTCGTGGTCACGACCACCTCGTAGGTGCCGGCGGGGGCGCCGCTGATCTGATAGCGGCCGGTCTGGTTCGTGAGCGTCGAGCCGAAGCGTTCCCCGTCCCCCCCCGTCAGCTGCACGACCACCGCGATCAGAGGCGAGTTCGTCTCAGCCGACCTCACGATTCCCGTCACGGAACCCGACTGACCGATGGCCGGCCGGGCGATCAGAAGGAAGAGCAGGGTAAACACCGAAAACCGTATCCATGACCTGACTTGCATAGAGGCAACCCCGTGAGAGTTGTGGAAGTCCCGCCGGCATCGGCCCACCATTCCCGTCTTCAGTCCGAACACGTCACTGGCCCGCCGCGCGTTAGCGGAGCAGCAGCGCCATGCGGAGGAAACAGCCGCGGACTCAGACCCACGTCTTCTGAATTCGCCGCACCTCCGCGATCCTGCGCTCGGCGATCCGATCCGCGGCCCGATACGTCGGCATTTCCTCGTGCTTCGCGAGCTCGAAGAGGCTGTTGAGCGTCGTATAGATCTCGGCCGCCTTGCGCATCGCTTGCTCGCCGCTCCACCCCTTCAGCTCGCCGTACACGCTGATCAGGCCACCCGCATTGATCACGTAGTCGGGTGCGTAAAGGATCCCCTTCTCGTGCAGAACGTCTCCGTGACGGGGCTCGGCGAGGACGTTGTTCGCCGCGCCGGCGACGATCTCGACCTGAAGCCGGGGGATCGTCTCGTCGCTGATGGTGGCGCCCAGGGCGCACGGCGCGTAGACGTCGGCCTCGACTCCGTAGATCGCGTCCGGGGCGACCGACTCGGCACCGAACTCCTCGACGACCTTGCGGACCCGCCCCTCGTCGATGTCGGTGACGATGAGCTCGACGTCCTCCGAGGCGAGGTGGCCGCAGAGGTGATAGCCGACGTTGCCGAGACCCTGGACGGCGATCGTTCTGCCGCGCAACTGGTCGCTGCCGAACTTGGCGAGGGCGGCAGCCTTGATCCCGCGGTACGTACCGTACGCCGTCAGAGGCGACGGATCCCCGGAGGTTCCCGGCAGGCCGGTGACGTGGTTCGTCTCCATGTGGACGTAGTCCATGTCGGTCACGGACGTCCCGACGTCTTCGGCGGTGATGTAGCGCCCGCCGAGGCTCTCGATGAAGCGGCCGTGCGCACGGAAGACGGGCTCGCGCCGCTTCGTCTTGTGGTCACCAATGATTACGGATTTTCCGCCGCCGAGATTCAGACCGGCGACGGATGCCTTGTACGTCATCCCCCGCGAGAGCCGGAGCGCATCAATGAAGGCCTCCCCGTCGGTGGCGTAGTTCCAGAACCTCGTACCGCCGAGCGCCGGCCCCAGCGTGGTATCGTGGATGGCGATTATGCCCTTGTAGCCGCACGAGGGCTCATGGCACAGGACCACTTGTTCGTGCCCGTGCTCACTTATCAGCTCGAAGATTTCCATCGTGTATGCGGATCAGTGAATCGCGCTCTTGCCGCGCGGCGCGGCAAGCCGCAACGGGCGCGCCATGGGCCTCGACTTCCGTGATCCCGAGTAGAACGAGGGATCTGCACGATCAGTGACGCGGGAAGTGCGGGCGGCCGAACAGGTCACGGGTAGGAATAGAACCCCTCGCCCGTCTTCCGGCCCAGCCTGCCCGCGGCGACATATTTTCGCAGCAGTGGGCAGGGACGGTATTTGTCCTCGCCGAGGCCGTCGTGAAGCACCTCCATGATCGCCAGGCAGGTATCGAGGCCGATCAGGTCGGCGAGCGCGAGCGGGCCCAGTGGATGGTTCATTCCCAGCTTCATCACCGTATCGATCGAGTCCCTGTCGGCGACGCCCTCCATCAGACAGAAGACCGCCTCGTTGATCATCGGCATCAGAATGCGGTTCGAGACGAAGCCCGGATAGTCCTCGGCCGCGGCGACCGTCTTGCCGAGTGACTCCGCCAGCTCCGTCACCACGCGGGCGGTCTCGTCCGAAGTCGACAGCCCGCGAATCACCTCGACGAGCTTCATGACGGGTACGGGGTTCATGAAGTGCATCCCCACGACCTGCTCGGGACGCGCCGTCTGGGCGGCGATCTCGGTGATCGAGATGGAGGAGGTGTTGGTGGCGAGGATCGCGCGGGCCGGCGCCACTTCGTCGAGCTGGCGGAAGATCTGGAACTTCAACTCGCGGTTCTCGGAGGCGGCCTCAACGACCAGATCGGCCCCCGCGGCCGCTGCGACCTCGAGCTCCGTGCGGATCCTGCCGAGCGCCGATTCCTTCTCCGCCGCCTCCAGATCGCCCTTCCTGATCTGCCGGTCGATGTTCGCCGCGATGGTGCCGAGGGCCTTCTCCAGGGCCTCCTTGCGAACGTCGATCATCGTCACATCGTGACCATGGACGGCGAGCAGATGTACGATACCGTTTCCCATCGTTCCCGCGCCAACCACAGCCACTTTCATCCGATCCGTCATCGTTGTCTCTCGCTGTTCGCGGGCTCAACGCCCGATTGACCACCAGGCCCCGAAGTAGACCAGGATCAGCGCCGCGCCGGTGACGATCGTCCATCCGGCGAAGTTGTAGATTCCGCTCGCCCGCTGACGTTGCGACTCTTCCCGCCGTGCGTCGAGCGCGGCGGTCACGGAACCGCTGTCGTGGACGTCGCGGAAGCCCAGCGGCGAGATGTTCGTCAGGAGCCCGGCAACACCGAAACAGATCGCCATTACCCCGGAGGTCCACAGGGTGAGCAGCCAGGTTTGCTGCCGGTCGGGCCCGGTGTCGATCCCGAGCGCCTCGTACGGCATCAGGAGGGACGACAGACCGGCGAAGGTCAGCGCGACGAGCATGCTGCTCGTCCAGAACACGGATGGGCGGCTCACGGGGCTTCTCCTTTCAGCCTGGCATCGACGAGTGGTTCGAGTCGCTTCATCTCGGGGTCCGCCTCGATCCGCCTGGTACGGATGATCCAGAGGGTGCCCGCGGCCAGCACGATCGTGCCGGCCACGCCGGCCTCAGGCCCGAACGGGCCCCCCGTCCACCAGTCGTTCCCGAGGGGCACCCCTGTATAGAGCGGCGTATCGAAAACGAGGCCGCTCACCGGGAAGTCGAAGAGAGTCGCCATGCCCCAGTTCCAGCCCAGGTGGACCGCGGTCGCGAACCAGAGCGAGCGGGTTCTCAGGTAGGCGAAGGAGAGCAGGACGCCTGCCAGGAAGATGTTCGCCAGCGCGAGGGAAGTGACGTTGGGATTCTGCCCGTGCAGGAAGGCGAAGAGCGCCGAAGCGAGGAGTGTGGCCGGCCAGGCGCCGATCCACTCGACGAGCACCTGATAGGGGTACCCGCGGAAGATGGCTTCCTCCCACGTCGCGGCGATGGCGAAGAAGAGGAATGTCCACGCGACGAAGAAGAGGTAGCCTGGAATCGACCCGGCGTCGGGCGCGAAGCCGGCGGCGCCGGTAAGGAGCAGAAGGAGAACGGCGGCGCCGATGAGGACGCCGCCGAATCCGATCCCGATGAGCGTTTCGCGGGGAACGCGCGCATGGAGCGGAAAGCCGAGTGCACCGAAGTGCCGGCCGTCGAGTTGCGAGATGGCGATCCAGCCGGCCGCCAGTGCGGCGAGCGTCGTGACGATCAGGCTTCCCCATTCGAGCGGGTGCCGGGGCAGCACCACGATCAGGAACTGGCCGGCGATCGACAGAAAAACGAATACGGCGAAGAAGAGGAGTATCCGCCATCCCGGACGTACTCGCCCGTCGCGGTAGAGAAGCCTGTCGAGCCACTCCGCTCGAGCGTTCACCGCGCCCCCGGCTCCGCGCCGGACCGGCTCACCCGCCGAAGAGCTCCAGGCTCCGATCCCGGACCCGCAGGCTGACGACCGTGGCCATGACCACCTTCACCAGGTCGGCGGCGATGAAGGGGAGCAGCCCGAGCGCCACGGCGGCGGAGAAGCCGCCGAGGATCGTCAACCACGCCACACCGCCGACGTAGATGGCGCCGAGCCCCGCGAGCATCGCCACGAGGGTCCTCAGGGCACCTCCCCCCGCGATGGCGCCGACCACGAAGGCGGCGACGGGGTACGCGAGGAGATACCCGCCGGTCGGACCGAGCAGGTATGCCGCGCCCGCACCTGCCGCGAAGACGGGAAGACCCGCCACGCCGGCGAGCAGGTACAGTGTCTGGCTCGCTGCACCGAGTCGGGCGCCGAGCAGAGCCCCCGTAAGGATCACCGCCAGCGGCTGCAGGGTGAACGGCACCGCCGTGCCGGGGATGGGGACGGCCAGCTTCGCCCCGAGAGCGGTCAACACCGCGAAGGTGACGATGCCGACGATGCGACGGGCGCGCGGCGTTCCCACGGCTTCGAGCCGGGTCCAGACCGATACTTCTCTACGTTCGATAGACATGGTCTCAGGTGCTGAGTTGTCCGGATGATGATGCGTGACGAATTACTATCCGATTAAACACGTTCGACGGAAAGGGCGACAGCATTGCCCCCGCCGAGGCAGAGCGTCGCCATCCCCGTGGTGACGTCGCGGTTCTCCATGGCGTGGAGCAGCGTCGTCAGCACGCGGGCCCCGGACGCTCCGATGGGATGACCGAGGGCCACGGCGCCGCCGTGCACGTTGACGCGGTCCCAATCCCAGCCGAGCTCCTGGCCGTCCGCGAGCGCCTGCACCGCGAACGCCTCGTTGGCCTCGATCAGGTCGTAGTCGTCCATCGCCTTTCCCTCACGCTCCAGGAGGCTGCGGACGGCGACGACCGGGGCGAAGAAGAGGTCCCGGGGCTCCGTGGCGCCAGAAGCGTACCCGGTGATGCGCGCTCGGATCTCGAGGCCCTCGGTGCGAGCGTACTCCTCCGAGGTGACGACCAGCGCGCTCGCAGCGTCGTTGAGCCCCGGCGCGTTCCCGGCCGTGACCACCAGCTCGTCGATGTCGTCCGGTGCGTCGTTCCTGAAGGCCGGACGAAGCTTCGCGAGCGATTCGGCCGACGTATCGGCGCGAGGGGATTCGTCCCGATCCACCGTCGTCGTGCCCTTCCGGCCCGCGATCTCGACCGGAACGATCTCCCGGTCGAACTTGCCGGACTCCATCGCCGCGACGGCCTTCCGGTGGGATTCGAGGGAGAACTCGTCGGCCGCCTGCCGCGAGATGCCGGCCTTGTTCGCGGTATACTCCGCGTGGCCACCCATATGGCATTCGCCGAACGAACACCAGAGGCCATCGTGGATGAGACCGTCGATGAGCGTCTGGTTGCCGAATTTCACACCCTCGCGTAGACCGCGAAGGAGGTGCGGCGCGTTCGACATCGACTCCATGCCCCCGGCGACGAGCACCCGCGCGTCCCCTGCGCGGATCGCCTGGGCGGCGAGCATGACCGCCTTGAGGCCCGAGCCGCACACCTTGTTGATGGTGAGCGCCGGCACCGTGGCGGGCACGCCGCCGCGGACCGCCGCCTGCCGCGCCGGCGCCTGGCCCGTGCCGGCCTGAACCACGTTCCCGAGGATCACCTCGTCGATGTCGTCGCCCCGAACCCCGGCTCGTCCGACCGCTTCCCGCACGGCGATCGCGCCGAGTTCGGGTGCGGACAGCGGTGCGAGTCCGCCGAGAAAGCGGCCGATCGGCGTCCGGACCGCGCTGACGATGACCGCGGTGTTGCGCGGATCACCGTGTGAAGATTGTCTGTTCATGCTCTACTCGGGTTCGAATTCGACCGACCTGCCCTCCATGCGGATGCGGCCCCATGGATGAACGGCGTCATGGACCGACACCAGGAGCCAATCCTCGGCGGCCGCCCGCGTGAGTAGCGTTCGTTTCGACTCCAGCGTCACGAGCGGCTCCACGTCGTAACCCATGATCCAGGGGAGGGGGAGGTGCGACATGGTGGGCGCCACATCGCTCAGAAAGCATGCCGTCACGCCCCCTGACCTCAACACCACCGACTGATGGTACGGCGTGTGGCCCGGCGTCATCACCACGGAAATCCCGGGGACGATTTCGCTCGGGCCGTTCAGCAGCTCGAATCGACCCGCCTCGAACACAGGGTCGTAGTGGTACGGCAGGTAGCTCGCCTGGGTGCGCTCGTTCGTCCGGTGCGCGTAGTCCCACTCTCCGCGCTGGACAACGTACCTCGCCCGCGGGAACGCGAGCCGGATCTCGCCGTCCTCGGTGCGAAAGGTGTTCCCTCCGGCATGATCGAAGTGGAGATGGGTATTGATCACCACCCCGATCTCGTCGAGCGAGTACCCCAGCTCGAGGAGGCCGGCCTGGAGCCGATCGGCGCCGGGGGAGCCAGCGGGCGGCGCCGTTTCGATGCCGTAGATCTGGACGAACTTATCGCTCTCCTTGTTGCCGAGACCGGTTTCGATCAGAACCAGCTCGTCCGCGGTTTCGACGAGCAGACATCGCATCGCCAGCGTTATGCGGTTCTTTTCGTCGGGCGGGATGCGGCGCTCCCAGAGCGGCTTGGGGACGACGCCGAACATCGAGCCGCCGTCCAGCCGCTGGAGTCCCGCCTCGATCGCGTGGATGCGCAGGTCACCGACCTCGAACGAACGCACGAGGGGGAGATCCTCGGCCCGCCGGGGCGGTGCTGAGACGTCCGTCATACGCGCTCCATGGGAGCGGGCATCGCCGTGCGGCGGCGGCGGGGCCTGCGCCGTTGAAAGAAGTTCTCCAGGGAAGCCCAGTCCGCCACCCCTTCGCCTTCCAGGTCGTCGAGGAAGCGGAGCAGCAGCCGCGCCGTCGCGATCGCATCGTCGAGGGCGCGGTGGTGAACCTCCATCGGGATGCCGAAGTGCTCCGCGAGCGAGCCGAGGGAGCGGGATCGGAGATGGGGGAGCAGGCGTCGTGCGACGCGAAGCGTGCAGAAGCGGCGGCCGTCGAGCCGCTGGCCGAGCGATCGCTCCATCTCGGCCGATACGAAGCCCCAGTCGAAAGCAGCGTTGTGGCCGACGAAGACCCGGCCGCCGAGAACGTCCGCGAAGCGCGTCGCGATCTCGTCGAAGCGTGGTGCGTCGCTGACCATGTCGTTCGCGATACCCGTCAGGGAGGTGATCATTCGGGGGATCGGCCTGCCCGGATTCACGAGGCTCGAGAACTCGCTCCGAATCTCGCCACGGGCTACGTGAACGGCAGCGATCTCGATGACCCGGTGGCCGCGGGCAGCCGAGCCGCCGGTGGTCTCGATGTCCACGACCACCCACTCCTGCTCGCACAGCGGCTCGACGGCCGTCGTCTCGGGGCGCTCCGCGAGACTCCAGACGCCGAACGAATCGACGCTCACGCGGGCGTCGGAGCCGAGGAGGGCATATACGGCCGCGGCGGCGGCGCGAGGGTTCCCTCGGAGGGCGAGCACCTCGGCCGCGAGGGCTTCGGTTTTGACGGGCCCATCCACCAGCTGGGCCAGGGCCCGTTCCACGAGGCTCCCGCTCGGCCGCAGCTCGGTGCCCGGCAGCGGCGGGTGGTTCCCGGCCGCGCTCACCAGACGTCCTCTCGCAGAACCGGAAGCGTCATACATCGCGCCCCGCCGCCCCCCCGCACCAGCTCCGCACCGTCGAAGGCGATGACCGCCCGCTCGCCCTCGTCCAGCTGCACGTCCCCGGTCAGGAAATCCATCGCATCGATGACAGAATAACCGCCCTCACTCTCCAGCTCGCGCATCGTCGCTTCGTTCCTCGAGTACCCGAGGATGATGCCCGGGCGGACCGCGACGAAGTTGCACCCACTCGCCCATTGCTCCCTCTCCTGCGTCACCGGATGATCGCCGCCACAGCGGATCGCGGAGAGCGGTGCGCCGACCGCCTTCAATGCGCTGAAGAGATCGGCGTGCTCGCGCACCCCGTCCGCCTTGCTGTAGTGCAGGATGGGCAGGCGCCCCGGTCCGAAGAAGTAGGGCGGATAGACGACGCAGTGCTCGCGGTCCACCATCGTCAGGATCATGTCGAGGTGGATGGCCGGGCTCTGGTTCGGAAGGACCACCACGATGATGTGCTCGACGCCCGCCCGCTCGCGCAGGCCGTGGACGAGCAGCTCGATAGCCGCGGGGCTGGACCGTTCCGACAGGCCGATCATCGCCGCGTCCGGCCGCAGGATCAGCACGTCGCCACCCTCGATGGTGAAGTCGCTGCGGTACTCCTCGGCGCCGTCGTAGATGAAGCCGTCGTTGCCGAAGCGCGGATGGTAGCGAAAGAGCGCCTTCATCAGCAGCTCCTCCGACCAGCGCACCGCGTACTTCATGGCGCCGATGATCACGCCCCCGTTGACCACCATCGCGGCGTCACGCGTAAAATAGAGGTTCGGAAGCGGCGGTAGCTCGTAGCCGACCTTGTGCAGGAGCTTCGCGATCGGCCCCTGCGGCGCCTCCTTGCCCTCGATGAACAACGAGATCAGGTCGGGACCCGGCATGTCGTGCAGCTCGCCCGCCAGCGGCTCCGACGAGGAGACCTGCAGCACGCGCTCCGTCAGAAACTCCCGGACCTCCGACTCGTCGACGATCTCCTCCAGAACCTCCCGCAGCTCGTACACCTCCGTGAACCGTGACAGCACGGCGCGGAATCGGTGGTGCTCCCGCCGCGCCTGCTCCAGATCGATGATGTCGTCGTAGAGAAACTGCTCGCGGTTGGAGGGCGTTACCGCGAGGAGCTCGCTGCCGGGGGTGTGGCAGATAACCGCTTGCAGAGAGCCGATCTCCGAGCTGACCCGAACCCGGCTCGGGCGAATCGTTTCAGGGGTATTCATCGGCCTCCAAGATAGGCGGAGGCCCACCGACAGGCTAGCGCAGCTCGCTCGTCAGTGAGAAGGCGAGCCCCTCCATCTCCACCACCATGTCCACATTCCGCAGAGATACTCCCTCCGGCACCCGCAGCCGGACGGGTGCGAAGTTGAGGATCGCCGACACTCCACTGCTCACGACCCGGTCCGTGACCGCCTGAGCCGCGTCCGCGGGAACCGCCAGCACCACGATGTCGATCTCCTTCTCCGCCAGTACCAGCTCCATACGGGCGTCGTTCAGTATCGTGTCGGCTCCCCAGCTCTGCCCCACCTTCTCTGGATCCGTGTCGAACACCGCCTCGATGTTGAATCCGCGTAGCTGAAAATTCCGATACGAGATCAGCGCCGAACCGATCTTTCCCGCCCCGACGAGCGCCACCCGCCAGCTCCGGTCCAGCCCCAGTATCTCCCGCAGCTCCCGCAGCAGCTCTCCGACCGCGTATCCCAGTCCCCGCTTCCCGAACGACCCGAATAGCGACAGATCCTTCCTCACCTGCGCCGCAGTCGTCCCGCCGCGCTCCGCCAGCTCTTCACTCGAGATAGTTTCCTGCCCGAGCGAATCCGCTTCCTGCAGCAGCCTCAGGTAGATAGAGAGCCGACGTACTGCCGACTCGGATATCTTCGCCGACCTCTCGTCGGCCACGCGCTCTTTCTTCGCCACGTCCCGCAACGGCCAGGGGAACACCTTGTGAAAACATTCACAAGATACGCGATCGCCGACCGCCAGTCAACGACGGGCGCGCGGTCACGGTGGCGGGTGGCCGGCGTCGATGAGGGCCCGGGTCAGGCGGATGAAGTCCAGTGCGTCGAACGTCTCCGGGCGGGCGCTCAGATCGAGGCCTGTGGTGTCACCGAGTCTGCCGACCTCCTCGGCGGAGAGGGACAGGGCATCGCGGAGGATTCGCTGGAACTGCTTACGGCGCATTCCGAAAGCGGTGCGGGAGAGGGACCGTAGCGCCTGTTCCGTCGATTGATCGAGCGGGGGGGGCTGGAAGGGAGTGATGCGGATGACGGTGGACTCGACGTCGGGGATCGGGCGGAAAGCGTAGCGGCCGACGTGGGTGATCCGCTCGATGGAAGCAACGGACTGGACGCCGACGGCGAGCGCGCCGAACTCCTTGCCGCCGGGGCGGGCGAGAAGCCTATCGGCGACTTCTCGCTGCACCGTCAGGACGATGGAGGTCGGACGGGGTCGTCGTTCGAGGAGGTGGAAGATGATCGGAGTGGTGATGTTGTACGGGATGTTCCCGATGACCTTCAGGCGGGCTGGGTCCTCGGCGACCTCGTCGAGCGAGGTTTCGAGGATATCGGCGCTCAGCACGACGATGGAGGGCCGGTCGGCGAATTTTGTCGCGAGGTGGCTGGCGAGGTCGCGGTCGATCTCGACGAGGATGAGGCGGCGGACGGTGCCGGCGAGGTGCGAGGTCAGAGCGCCGTGTCCGGGTCCGATCTCCAGGACCTCGTCGTCCGGCGAGGGGGCGAGCGCCTCCACGATCTTTCGCTGGAGGTTGGGATCGATGAGGAAGTTCTGTCCGAGCGACTTCTTCGCGCGATGCGAGTCTCTGCGAAGGTCTGCCACGACGAGGCTCAGACGCGGACGAGAACGGCGGAGCGATCATCGGACGGTACGTCTCCGTCGGCTTGCTCGAGCGTGAAGAGTGCCGAGAGCAGTCGGTCGACCGAATCGCCGCGCCGACCGTGGACGAGACGGACGATCGTCTCCTCCCCGTTGGAGGCGCTGATCGCGTCGGAAAGGCCGTCGGTGAAGAGGAGCAGGGTGTCCTTCTTCGGCGTCCAGGGGACGGTCTCCTCGCCGTAGTTGTCGAGATCGACGATTCCGAACGGGGGATTGGTCGCCCGGAGCCGTCGTGGGGGCCCCTCGCCGGGGATGAGGAAGGCCGGGGAGTGTCCCGCGTTCGCGAAGGTGAGGGTGCCGTTGACGGGATCGATGACGCCGTAGAAGAGCGTGAGATACATCTCGGTGGTCTCGAGCTCGTCGATCAGCGCCCGATGGAGGCGGCGGAGCACCTCGGCGGGCTGGTCGCCCTCCGAGGCGTGGATGGCGACGGCGCTCATCGTCAGCGCCATGATGAGCGCCGCGGCGAAGCCGTGGCTGGAGACGTCGCCGATCATCACGCCGAGGCGACCGCCCGGGAGGCGGAAGAGATGGTAGAAGTCGCCGCCGACGGAGTCGGCCGGGGCGCAGCGGGCGGCGACTTCGGCGTGATCGCGGAACTGCTCGGTCGAGGGGAGGAGCTTGAGCTGGAGGTCGTGCGCGAGCTCCATCTCTCGAACCATTCGCTCCTGCTGCAGGCTGTCGGCGACGAGTCGGTTGTTCTCGACAGCGGCGCCGATCTGACTGGCGATGGCGGTGATCAGCTTCTGATCGCCCGCGGAGAAGGGTTCTTCGGCCGTCCGCCCCACGAGGTTGATGACGCCGATGGTGCGCGACTCTCCGCGCGGGGGGGTGTAGCTGACGGGGACCGAGAGGAACGATTCGCGGTTGGAACCGCCGGTCGAACGCTCGTCGCGTGGGAAGACCTCGCCCGGCTCCAGGATCATCGGGCGCCGGTTGCGAAAGACCGTCGCGGTGATGGAAGTCTCGTCGTCGACCACGATCGGGCCGGGCTGTCCGGGACCTCCGACCGCCGCGATCAGGTCGAGGATACCGGCTTCCTCGTCGTGGACCCAGAGTGCGGCGCGCCGAACCGCGAGGGTATCGACCACCTCCGCGAGAATGGTGGTCGCCGCCTCCTCGAGGGAGATCACGGAGCCGAGGATCTCACTGATCGTGTAGAGAAGCGTGATCTCCTCATAACGCTCGGCAAGCTCCCGACCGAAGAAGCGGCTCTCGGCCTGGTGCCTCAGCAGCCGGCCGAGCTGAGTCGCGAGGAATCGACAAGCGCCCTCCTCTCCGGAGCTGATCTCGATCCGGCTCTCGGGGCCGTGAGGAAAGTCGATCCGGATTGCGTCGGGACGCGGCTCGACCGATCTCGGCGTTCCGGTGGAGGCGGTGACGGACCAGCCGTCCTCCAGACGCTGCCAAAACCAGACGTCGACGCCGTGCGCCTGCGCGTAGCTGTCCAGCAGTTGCCGGAGCTCGTCGGTGGTGGCCGTCGGCGACTCGACTGTCTGGTTCATCGCTTTCCCTTTCCCGACCGGCGAGCCGGCACCGTACGCACCAGCACCATGCGCACGGCATTGCCGCGATCGTTGTATTCGATCTCGTCCATCAGCTTGCGGATCAGGAAGAGCCCGCGTCCGCCGGGAGAATCGAGGTTGCCGGGTGCGGTGGGATCCGGAACGCCGGCGGGGTCGAAGCCCTCGCCCTCGTCCGCGACACAGATAACGACGCGCTGGTCGTCCAGCGAGACGTCCACACGGACGGTCTTGTCCGGATCGCTCGAATTGCCGTAGAGGACCGCGTTGGCGATTGCTTCGGTGACGCCGACACGGAAGTTGAGATCGAGCCGCGGGCCTTCGAAGGCGAAGGCCCGGCATCGGCTGACGAGGTAGCCGACGGCCGCCTCGATCATCCGAAGATCGCTGGGCAGCTCGAGGGTGAACTCCGCCGGGCGACTCTCGGCGCCTTCCGACCCGGCGAAGGCGCTCTCGTCGTTCATCGAGGGCGAGAGCGGCGGGTGAGACCCACGATGGCCGTCGGGATCAGAAGCTGGAGAGCGCCTCTTCCCGCGAATCGGCGATGCTGAAGAGCGTGTCGAGCTTGGTCAGCTCGAAGAGCGTGCGCAGGTCCTCATTCAGATTCGACAGCCGCAGCTCGCCACCCTGCTCCCGGATCTTCTTCGAGAGGCTCACGAGAACGCCGAGGCCCGACGAATCGATGTAGCCCGTGTTCGCGAAGTCGATCAGGAACTTCCGCTCCCCACCTTCGAGCTCGTCCAGCACCTTCTGCTTGAGCTCCTGCCGGTTGCCCACGATGAGCTGACCGTCCACATCCACCACCACGACCCCGTTTTCCTGCGACGTATGGAAGCTCATGAATCCTCCGCTAACACGTAAGTTGGGAACCTCGAGAGTGTACCGACGGCGGCAAGCGGTGTGCCATGACTGGCGCCGGAACGAAAGCGTGGACCCGGCGGTGGCGGCGGGCATGCTTGCACCGTCGCGCGGCAGCCCGGCTAGGCGCTTCGAGAGCGCTCCTCGAGCCGGCGCAGCACCGGCTCCGGGACGAAGGAGGCTGCGTCGCCGCCGAGTCGAGAAATCTCCCGCACGAGCGATGATGAGATGTGCGATACGTCGGCGGCCGGCGCGAGGAAGAGAGTCTCGATGGTCGGATCGAGGGTCCGATTCATCTGCACCATCTGGAACTCGTACTCGAAGTCCCTGACTCCGCGGAGCCCGCGGACCACGAGATCGGCGCTTCGGGTTCGCGCGAAGTCCACCAGCAGCCCCTGGAACTCGGCAGCCTCCACCCGCGGTTCGCCGCTGAACACCTCCCGGATCATGGTCAAGCGGTCCTCTACGGTAAACATCCCCTGTTTGACGTGAGAGGAGTTCCATGAGACTGCCACGACCACACGATCGACGATCCGCAGTGCGCGCTCGATGATGTCCTGGTGCCCGAGGGTGATGGGATCGAACGAGCCGGGGCAGATCGCGATCCGTTCAGTCGCTGTCATCGTCGGCGGTCAGGAAGGAGAGGGTTGTGTCGCCGTAGCGGCGCGTCCGGAGGTCGGGGGCCGGTGGAATCGACTCGTCACGGGAATGTTCGACCGTCAGCACCCGTGCGAAAGGCGTCGCGCGGAAGATCCCAGCCAGCCGGGCGGCGGCCCCGGTGCCGTACGGAGGATCGGCGAAAGCCACCGTGTATTCGCAGCGGTCGAGGCCGGCGACGAAGAGTAAGGCATCGGTGCGGATCACCCGAACCCGATCGGCTGGAACGGCGAGCGCCGACAGGTTCGCCTGTATGACGCGGGCCGCCGCCGACGCCGTCTCCACGAAGGTAGCGCGGGCCGCTCCGCGGGAGAGTGCCTCGATTCCCAGCGCCCCCGAACCCGCATACAGATCGAGCACGTCGGCACCCGGAAGCCAGGGCGCCACGGCGCTCATCCATGCTTCGCGAACCCGGTCGGTCGTCGGCCGCGTGTCACGTCCGGCCGGGGCGCTGATCCTCCGGCCGCCCCACTCTCCACCGATGATTCTCACTGCGCCGGTCTGAAGTCCACCAGCCGTGCCTGAACAGAGGTGCGGATTGCCCCGTCGCGCCCCTGCCAGCTGTTCTCCTCGAGCTTGAACGCGACATCGATACGTCGGCCGGTGCACGAGTCGATGCGATCCGCCATCCCGAAGCCGATCGCGTCCAGTCTGCTGTCGTCGGCGGCCAGGACGATCTTCAGGTGACCCTTGCCGACGATCCTGGGGACGCCGGCGATCGCTACGCCGTACGCGGCGAAGACCGGCGTGGGGTTGCCGATCCCGAACGGCGAAAAATGGCGCAGCAACCGGACGAGGTCGCGACTCGCGTGGGACAGCGGGATCTCGCCGTCGAGCCGCAGCGTCGGAACGGGCCGCCTCTCCTCGAGCATTCCCCGGGCTACGGCGTTGAATGCCATTCTGAACTCACTCAGCCGCTCCGGGGCGACCGAGCATCCCGCAGCCGCCCGATGTCCGCCGTAGCGCAGTAGGAAGGGGGCACATTCCACCAGCGCCTTCTGCAGGTGAAAGCCGGGTATCGACCGGCCGCTCCCCTTCCCCTCGCCATCGCGGAGGGCGACGAGGACGGTAGGCCGGTGAATCCGCTCGACCACCCGCGAGGCGACGATTCCGATGACGCCCGGATGCCAGCGGTCCGACGCGAGAACGAGTCCGAAGTCGCGCTCCGGATCGTAGCTGTTCTCCAGCATCCGCAACGCGTCGGCGAGGGTCTCCTCGTCGAGGTCGCGGCGACGACGATTCTCCAGCTCGAGCTCCGCCGCAAGGGCCTCCCCTTCCCGCGGATCGTCTGTCAACAGGAGCCTGACTCCCCGCATTGCATCGCCCATCCTGCCGGCGGCGTTGAGTCGCGGCGCGAGGACGAAACCGATCTGCCCGGCGGTGATCTCCTCGTGATCGCCCAGTCCACAGCTGCGGATGAGCGCCCGGAGTCCGACGTTCGGCGTCCGCGCGAGCACCGCGAGCCCCCACCGGACGAGAGCCCGGTTCTCCGACGTTAGCGGGGCGAGATCCGCAATGGTCGCGATGGCGACCAGGTCGAGAAAGGACGTCAGCCGCTCGGACGGGAAATCGAGCCGGTCGGCGAGCGCCGCGGCGAGCTTGAACGCGACTCCGACCCCCGCCAGACCCTTCTCCGGATAATCACAGTCCGGTCGGCTCGGGTTGATCACGGCGAAGGCGTCCGGAAGGGACGCTCCCGGAGTATGGTGGTCGGTGACGATGACGTCGAGGCCCGCGAGCCTCGCCTGCCGCACGGCCTCGTCGGCGACGATCCCGCAATCAGCCGTTACGATGAGCGTCGCACCGGCGCGCTGCGCGGCCGCTACTCCGGCATCGGTCAGGTCGTAGCCGTCACGCAGGCGGTGCGGAACGAAGGGGACACAGCGGAGACCCATCATCGTGAAGGCGCGAACGAGCAGCGCCGTCGCGCAGATTCCATCGACGTCGTAATCGCCGTGGATCAGCACCGTCTCTCCGCGAGCGGCTGCGACAGCCAGGCGCTCCACGGCGCCCCCCATCCCGGCCAGCAGGTGCGGCGGGTGGATCTGAGCGGGGTTCGGTCGCAGGAAGGCGCGGGCGTGGGCCGGGTCGGCGTATCCGCGGGAGACGAGGAGCCGGCAGATCGGCTCCGGCAGGCCCAGCTCCGCGCAGAGAGACGACACTGCCGCCGGGTCGGGCGGGTCCGCGAGAAGCCACTCGGGGCGCACGGATGCGATTGTCGGGAACTGGACGGAGGTGGCTGGCATGGCCGGAAAGGTAAGCCGCCGCGGAGCGGCCGGGCAAGCAATGAAGCGACCCGAATCCGGCGCTCGTCACACGCTCTCCCGCGGGCATGAGCACGGCTTCTCCCGCAGGATGCTGAGCTGCTCGTCGGGTGGATCGACGTCCCAGATCCTCACGAGCCGGGTGCGGGTGCGCTCCCGCCCGACCCCGAGATCTCCCGCCACTCCCACCCGGCGCACGAGAGAACCGGTAGCGGCGGATATCGCGGAAAGCGGTCGTCCACGGCGGAAAGCTCACAGAGCAGGAAGCTGGACCCGCGGCGGGATTCGAGCACCCGCGCGTGCAGGCAGCTCGAGCAGATGCCCGGATCGACGCTCAGCAACCGGCCCGAACCTCGAAATCACGGCCGCATAGCGGGTGGCCCATCATTCTCCGACATCGTCGGCCGGACCCCGCTCCCCGGTCCGGGGCGCCTTCCAGAGACCTCCAGACTGCTGGACCGACCGTCGCAGCGCGAGCTTTTCATTGAGCGCCTCGCTTTGCCGGCCCTGCTCGGTCGCGCGGATCTCCCTGTCGAGCTGCGCCGACTGGCCACGCTGACCACGCGATTCCATCTCCCTGAGGTTCTCCTCGAAGAATCGGTCCGGGTGTGCGAGCTGCCACCCTTCTGGGTCCGAGAGAAGCTCCTCCGCCCGGCTGGCGACCGCCGGATCCAGCGAGTGCAGCCAATCCGTGCCCTGCCCTCTGCCACCCTCCGCATGGAGGTGCAGAAGCTCGCTGAAGATCTGCCGGTAGACGGGATCCAGGAAGTCCGCCTCGCCCAGCCGTTCCGCGGCCCGTTCGAGCCACTGCTCGTCCCGCAGGAGGAGCAGGATGAGGTTGCGCTCGGCGCCCAGCCGCGGAGCTTCGAACGATTCGCGCGCACCACGCCCGCCCGGGGGCACGGGCTGCGCCTGCTGGCGACGCGGGTCGCCCTGCCGCCCCCCCCGCCGCCCATCCCCCGCCTCCACCTCGCGCGCGATCGTCTCCTTCGGCAGACCCGTCCGCTCCGCGATCCGATCCACGTAGAGACCCCGCAACACCTCGTCCGAGGCGGCGCGTACGCTCGGGAGGAGTGCGTCGACCGCCCTTCGCTTCCCCGCGATCGTCGAGAAGAAGTTCTTGCGCTCCAGGATCTGGATCTTGCGCTCGAGAAGGTCCACCGCGTCGTGCATGTACCGCCGCAGGAGGGGCGCACCCCCGCTCCGGACCAGCGAGTCGGGGTCCTCACCGTCGGGTAGCGTGGCGACGAGTACCTCGACGCCGGCCCTGAGCAGCTCGTCACCGGCCCGAAACGTCGCCTTCAGGCCGGCTGTATCGCTGTCATAGAGCAGTATGACACGCGGCGCGTAGCGGGCGAGGAGCTCGGCCTGCTGCTGCGTCAGCGCGGTGCCGAGCGGGGCGACGAGGTTCTCGATGCCGTGCGAAGCGAGGGAGACGTAGTCCATGTAGCCCTCCACGACGAGCGCAGCCTCCTGCTTCCGTATCGCACCCCGGCTCCAGCGCAGGCCGTAGAGAACGTCGCCTTTGTGGTAGACCGGGCTTTCGGGCGAATTGAGGTATTTCGGTACGTGATCCTCGACCTGTCCGATGACGCGGCCGCCGAATGCAACGACGCGGCCGGCGAGGTTCTCGATCGGGAAGACGACGCGGCCGCGGAAGGCGTCGTACGGCTCGCGCCCACCCTTGTTGGATTCCTTCAGCAGGCCGAGGCCGAGGAGCGTCTCGCGGCGGATGCCGCGGGTGGCGGCGGCGTCGGCCAGGGCGGACCAGCTTTCCGGCGCCCACCCGATCCCGAAGCGCTCGCTGATCTCGGGGGTGATGCCGCGGCGGACGAGGTAGTCGCGCGCTTCCTGCCCCTCGTCCGGATCGAGCAGCCGCGCCCGGAACCACTCGGCGGCGAAAGCGTTCGCCTCGTGCAGCTCGGCATGCGGATCCTCCTCGGGACCGTCGCGGTCCTCGTCGGGAATCTCCACGCCGACGCGGGCCGCGATCCATCGAACCGCTTCCAGGAAGCTCATCCCGAAATGCTTCATCGGGAACGAGAACAGATCACCGCTCTCGCCACACGTAAAGCACTTGAAGATGTTCCTGGCTGGATCGACCGAGAAGTTGGGGCCCTCCCCGCCATGGAGCGGGCATGGACCCCGGAACGTCCGGCCGGAGCGCTTGAGCTGCGTCGCCTCGGAGACGATCTCTACCAGATCGGCGCGGGCGCGGACCTCTTCGATGAGGTGGTCGGGGATCGCCATCGTCAGCCGAACTCCACGACGGTGACGCCGGTCCCGCCCTCGAAGCGTTCCCCCGGCCGGAAGCTGGCGATCCGCGGATCGCTCTTCAGGAGCTCCTCGACTTCCGCCCTGAGCGCGCCGGTGCCCTTTCCGTGGATGATGCGGAAGGAGGGCAGGCCGGCCATCAGGGCGTTGTCGAGGCCGCGTGCGAGGCGAAGGTCGAGCTCGTCGACGCGCAGCCCGCGGAGATCGATCTCCGGCGACGCGTTCATGTCCGCGTCGATCCGGCCGCCCGCAGGTCGGGCAGACGCGCTGCGACCCTCCGGCTTCTGGTCGCCGGGCGGAAGCATGCGGAGATCGTCGATCGATAGCTGGAGGCGCATTCCGCCCGCGTCCACGACGGCACGGGCGTCTCTCAGCTCCAGCAGCGTCCCGGTGCGCCCGAGCGACTCGATCCGAACACGGGCGCCGACCTCGAAGGCCTCCACCGCCCTCGGCGCACCCCTCGGCTTCGGCGTGTCGGGCGTGCGCTCGCGCTGGCGGCGCGCGGCCTCCTCGACTCGCCGCCGTGCGGCGCGCGCCGCTTCGTCGAGAGCCGCACCCTCGGCCGCCCCGCGCACCTCCTCGATCGCCGCCTCCACCTCGCTGCGCGACTTCATCAGGAGATCGCGGGCCTGCTGCCGTGCCCGGCGCTCGGCGTCCTGTTCACGACGCTCGAGATCGCGCTCCCGCGACGCCAGATCATCGGCCTTCCCGGTCGCCCTGGCGAGCTGTGTGTCGAGGTCGGCGGCGAGCTCCGTCAGCCGCTGCTCCTTCGCCTCCAGGTCGAGCAGCAGCCTGCCGACATCGCGCTCTCCCTGCGGCAGCGCGTCCTCCGCACCCTGAAGAACCTCCGGCGGCAGACCCAGGCGCCGCGCGATCGCCAGGCCGTACGATCTGCCGGGCACGCCCTTGACCAGCCGGTACGTCGGCTCGAGTCGGTCGGAGTCGAACTGCAGCGACGCGTTCACGATCCGGGAATCGTCCGAGGCCAGGAGCTTGAGCGCGCCCAGATGGGTCGTCGCGACGGTGAAGGAGGACCGGCCGGTGAGCTCCAGAAGGATCGACTGCGCGAGCGCCCCTCCCTCCACCGGGTCCGTTCCGCTCCCGATCTCGTCGATCAGAACGAGCGACGAGGCGTCGGCACCCGCGAGCGCCTCCCGCAGGTTCTTCAGATGCGCCGAGAAGGTCGAGAGAGGCGCCTCGATCGACTGTTCGTCACCGATGTCGGCGTATACCGCTGTAAAGAGGGGAAGGCGGGTGCCTGGACCGACGGGGGGCACGACGCCGCTGCGCGCGAGCAGCGTCAGCAGGCCGATCGCCTTCAGCAGCACCGTTTTCCCGCCGGTGTTGGGACCCGAGATGATGAGCGTTCGCTCACCCGGCTCCATCCGCAGATCGAAGGGCACGACATCTTCCCCCTGGGCGAGGAGGAGCGGGTGCCGCCCGTCCACGACGGCGATCGGCTCCTCTGCCTCGACGATCTCGGGCGGGGTCCCGTCCACGAGGGCGGCGTACCGGGCGCGGGCGTAGACGCTGTCCAGCCGGACGAGCGCGTCGAGCGATGCGGCGAGTGCATCGGCGTGCGGCCGCAGCGTCCCCGTGAGCTCCCGGAGGATCCGCTGCACCTCACGCACCTCGGCAGCCTCGAGCTCGCGCAGTCGGTTCATCATCTCGATGGCGACAGGCGGCTCGATGAAGAGGGTTGCCCCCGTCTGGGATTCGCCGTGCACGATCCCCCCGACTTCACCCCGGCCCTCGCGACGGACCGGCACGACGTACCGGCCCTCGCGGAGGCTGATCGACGCGTCCGACACCTGGTACTGCGAGGGCATGCTCGCCGCGAAGTCGGTCAGGCGCGCGACGATGCGCCCACGCGCTCCCTGAATCTCGCGGCGGATCCGGCGCAGGTCGGGGGACGCCTCGTCGCGAACCCCGCCCTCTTCGTCGATCGCCCTGTCGATGCCTTCCTGGAGCCCCGGCAACTCCGCGAGCTCGCGCGCGATCGCCGCCAGCCCGGGGACCTCGGTGTCGACGTCGAGCAGCGCGCGGCGGACCGTGCGGGAGGAGTCGATCAGTCGCGATGCCTGCCGCAACGTCGGGCCGTCCCAGCCGTAGCCCTCGAGCCGCAAGCGGCCGAGCGGTTCCTCGAGGTCGGGGACGGCCGGTATACCCCAGCCGCCTTCCCCTCCGAGCAGAGCGAGGCCCTCGGCGACGAGCGCGATCTGCTCCCGCACCCGGCCGGCTTCCGTCGACGGCCGGAGGGCGCGCACGGCGGCGGCGCCGACCGCAGACGAAGCCAGCCCGGCGACGACGCCGAGCGCGTCCCGGTATTCGAGAACCTCTGCTGCGTGTGAGCTCATTCCTGCAACGGCGGATGGACGACTGAGATCCGGACGGCTCGGTACACTCGACCGGGGGATCCTGTTCAGGTCCGCCGACCGGCGAGGGCCGACCCCCTTTCGCGGCCGTTGTCAATGGCAGCGGACTTGCACCGTCGCACACCGGCTCTGAACCCGCACGGATGACGATGAATACACTGAAGTGGTTACTGGCAGGTCTGATCGCAGGCGTGGTCGCGGTCGCATTCCGAGACATGCAGCGCGGCGTCTGGCTGGCGCCGGCGCTGCCGCGCGCCGAAGGGGAGGTCGACGAGGAGGAGCCCGTCCTCGGGTACGATGGCATGGACCAGGAGACCCTTCTCGACTGGCTCGACGAGTCGGACCTGGAGCCGGACGTGGTCGACCGGATGATTCGCTACGAGGAGGCGAATCAGAACCGGGAGCCGGTGCTGGACGCGCTGTCGGAGCTGCGGGTCTGAGGTTCGGACCTCAGCCGAGCTCCGAACGCACGATCCGGTTGAGCTCCTTCCCCTCGAACCGGCCCTTCACCTTCGGCATCACCGTCTTCATCACCGATCCAAGGTCGGCGGCTCCACCAGCTATCGCGTCGCGGACGAGCTGCGTCACCTCGGCTTCCTCCAGCTGCGGCGGGAGATAGCTCTGCAGCATCACCGCTTCCTGGTCCTCCTTCTCCGCCAGTTCCTCTCGGTTCCCCGCCCGCATCTGCTCGGCGGCCTCGCGACGCCGCTTGATCGCAGTGGTAAGCAGCGACTCGATCTCCGGGTCGGACGCGTCTTCCTGCAGCTCGATCTCACGGTTCCGCACCTCAGAGAGGAAGGTGCTAAGCACCGCCGTCCGCAACCGGTCGCGATCCTTCCGAGCCGCGTTGAGATCCCCTCGAATCCGTTCCTTCAGCGTCTGGGCCATCTGGCTTCTTCCGGGTTGCGGCGAATGCGATCGATCGAACGGTCAATCTACCGGCGAGGGGACACGGTCTCAAGCAACGGGCTCAACCGGATCGCGGCCGAGCGTCCGGCTCCGGCCTCGAAGCCACAGGTGCGGATCTCTCGCTTCGCGCGAGATGACGGCGCGTGAAGAGGCGGCAGCCCGTTTCGGACTGCCGCCTCCTTCCCGGTCGGAGCAGCTCGTCTACCCCTCGCTGTCGCGCGGCGGCCGCTCCTCGATGGACAGGTCGGCTTCCTCGATCCTTCGACGGGTTCCCGGCTTCATGCCGTCGCCCACGCGCGCGTCCGAGTTCAGGGCTTCCTGTGGCGAATCGAGCGTGACCTTCGCGTGCTTGCCGTGCGGGTCCTGGTTGTCGAGCTCATCCTCGTCGAACCGGGTTCGGGTGGACTGCACTTCGGGCCTCTCGGTGTTCCGGCTCGTCTCGTGCGCGTACCCTTCCTCCTCGAACTGGCTGCGATCGGCGGCGGCGAGGGCGTCCTCCCGACGGATCTGGGAGTCGTCGGGGCGGTCCGGGTCCGTTTCGAAGCTCTGCCGCCGGCGGCCCATCCCGCCCGTACGGCTCTCCTGGTGGACGAAGGTCTCGCCGTGTCGTTCCGTCTCCAGTCTCCAGCGCGAGTCGCCGCTGGTCGGGCTCTCTATGTCGAGGCGGTTCAGCACCGTGCGGACGCCCGGAATCCGGTTCGCGAGGTTGACCGCGCGGTGCGCTTCGGTCTCCGACCACACCGAACCCGAGAGCTCGATGACCCCGTGGCTGATCGCACCGATGTCGACTCCTCGCTCGGTGAGGATCTCGTCGGCGAGGAAGGCTCCGAGGACCGTATCCTCGAGCTGGTCGAGCAGTTCCTGATCCTCGGCGAGCCTGCGGAGACGAGCCGGGCGGAGCCGCCGCGCGACCGAACGCGCCCGATCACGGAGCTCACCGCCGATCATGCGCGGCCGAGCCACGGCGCGGGAAAGGAGGACGCCCAGCGCGAGCCCACCGGCCGCACCCAGCGCGAAGCTCATCACATCCTGCTCCCACTGTCCTTCGTCGCTATCTCGGAACACCCTCATCTGGGCCTCGTTCTTCACGGGTGATACAGTCGAAAATCTACCCGCGAAGGGTGCAATTCGCGTTCCAGGCACCGGTGCGAAAAGGTTGTCAAAAGCTAGCTTCCATCGCCGTCCCGTAGCTCGTCCTGGCGTTCGCGAATGGCTTCGATGCGTTCATCGGACGTGCGTTCCCGGTCCTGCCCCGCCGCCTGGTCCTGGATCTCTTCGCGCATTCTCAGACGCTCGCGCTCCTCCTCGAGCTGCTGGTTGTCGCCGGTCGCGGCGGGCAGGGGCAGGACGGCGCGCGGTATGGTGACCCCGCCGAGATGCAGACCGTCGGGCGAGAGGCCCCACCGGTTGCCGTCCCGGTCGGTGACGGTCCAGTCGGAGGTGCGGCTGTTCCTCGCCGCGGCTATCCCCATACTGTCGTTGACCGCGTCGATCCGGGCCTCGAGATGCTCCATGTACCGCTCGTGCTCGGTCCTGCGGAGCTCCGGATATTCGTCCGGCGTGACGTAGAGGCGCGGATCCCGGTAGCCCGGGCGAAGAACGTCGGTGGCACCCGGTTCTCCGGACGGCGGCGTGGCGGCCGGAGGCGCCGGTCCGCCGCCAGGTCCCGGCAGCACGGGGACCACGGTTCGCGGCGGAGTCGGTGTCGGCGGCGGCTGATCCTCCGGCGGCGCCTCCGAGACGGGCACATCGGGAGCGTTCTCCGAAGGGATCGGCACGATCATCTCGACCCCGAACGCCTGCGACGGCTCGGCCTGCGGAGCCGCCGGCGCGCCCGGTGGGGGTCCGACGCGGATGAAGGTCGGCGAGATCAGGAGGAGCAGGAGATGGACGAAAAGCGAGAATCCGAGGGACCAGACGAGTATACGCCCGTAGGAAGGCGGCGAACGCTCCGGCCGCCGAGGCGGTTCCGGAGGTGTCGGCGCCGGCTTGTGTACGCGGGAGGGCGCAGCACGAGGGGGTGAGGCGAGACCCGAGCTGGTCATGTAAGCTTTCTACTCGATCCAGCAGGCCGTGTTCCCACCGCAACCTCTTGGTTCTAACAGCCCGTGGTAGAAGTACCTCGGGTTGTTACAGGGCTCGGGCGATCCTCGACATCGCTTCGGCCAGGCGATCCTCGGATACGGTCAGGGCGATCCGGAAGAATCCCTCGCCACCGGCTCCGAGCGCGGTGCCGGGCAGTACCGCCACCCCCTGCTCGAGAAGGAGCCGGCGCGCGAACTCGTCGGCGCCCCTCCGGGAGGGTATGGGTACCCAGAGGTACATCGTCGCCTTCGGGGGCGTGATCTCGAAGCCGCACGACCGCAACTTAGCGACCGCTGCATCCCGACGCCGCTCGAAGGTGGCGACGTTTTGCGGCAACCAGGTCCGATGCGACCTCAGGGCAGCGGCGGCGGCATGCTGGACGGTGTATGGCAGTCCGGTATCGCTGAACGTCTTCACCCGGGTCAGCGCCGCGATCGCGCCTTCTGCGCCGACGGCCCATCCCACTCGCCACCCCGTCATGTTGTACGTCTTCGACATAGAATGGTACTCCACAGCCACCTCTCGCGCCCCGTCGACTTGCAGAATCGAGGGCGGCTCGTGCCCGTCGAACCCGATCTCCGAGTACGCATTGTCGTAAACGAGCAGTATGTCGTGGGCGTGGCAGAACTCGACGACCCGCGCGAGATACTCCACCGGCGCGGACGCCGTCGTCGGGTTGTTCGGATAGTTCAGGTAGAGCAGCTTCGCGCGGGCGACGACGTCGGCGGGCAGGTCGTCGAGCGGGACGAGGAAGTCGTTCTCGGGGCGAAGCGTCACCAGGTACGGTTCACCGCCGGCGAGGGCCGTGCCCCCGAGGTACGCCTGGTAGCCCGGGTCGGGGATGATGGCGACGTCGTCCGGGTCGAGATAGGCGAACGGCAGGTGAAAGATCCCTTCCTTCGATCCGATGACGGGCAGCACCTCCCGGTAGGCGTCGACCACCACTCCGAAGCGGCGTTTCATCCAGCCGGCGATCTCCTCCCGGAAGGCGGGCAGGCCGAGCTGGAAGGAGTACCGGGAGTTCCTCGGGTCGGCGGCCGCGGCGGCCATCGCCTCGACGGCCGCGGGCGGCGGCGGGAGATCGGCGTCGCCTGCGCCCAGGTCGATGACGTCCACACCACGGGCGATGAGATCACGCTTGAGCGCCGGCACGTCGGCCAGCGGGTACGGCGGCAGCGACCCGAATCGGCGGGAATGGTCAGGCATCTGGTGCCGAGGCTCAGGCCGCGCCGTGACCGCTCACCGCAGGCGGCAGAGAGCCATCGTCCACGACGAAGGCCAGACGTACCATCAGGATCGCCGCGCCCACCGTTATCGCGGCGTCCGCGAAGTTGAAGACGTACGGGAAGAACGTGAGCAGGACGAAGTCGGTGACACCCCCCGTGAGCAGACGGTCGCCCAGATTCCCGACCGCACCGGCGATCACCGCTGCGCCCGCCAGCCTCGAGAGCCGATCGGGTGTGGAGCGTACGATGCCGGTGAAGAGCGCGATGCCGACGAGACTGATCGTCGAAAGGATCGGCACGCGCCATGCGGCCGGCAGCTCGGCGAAGAGGCTGAACGCCACACCGGTGTTCTGCCGGCGCACGAAATACAGCCAACCGTCCACCAGCGCCCATGTCTGATCCAGGGCGAGGGCGTTCGTGATCCAGAGCTTCGTCAACCAGTCGGCCGCGACGAGGGTGATGATCAGGATCGCAAGGCTGCGGTGGGCGGTCGTTCGGTTCACCGGACGGGGTTGCTGAGTTTACCGACACCCGGGATCTCCACCTCCACCACGTCTCCGGGTCTGAGCGTCCCGATTCCCGATGGCGTACCCGTCGCGATCACGTCGCCCGGCTCGAGGGTCATGATCGACGTGATGTACTCGATCAACTGTGGGATCGAGAAAGCCATCTCCTCGGCTTTGCCGTGCTGTCTCGTCTCACCGTTCACCCTGCAGAAGACCTCCAGCCGGTCCGCGTCCACCTCGGCGGCCGGTCTGATGGTTCCCATGGCGCAGAACGTGTCGAACCCCTTCGCACGGGTCCACTGGTCGTCCTTCTTCTGAAGGTCGCGGGCGGTCACGTCGTTGAGGGGCACGTATCCCGCCACGAAGTCGTACGCTTCCTCCGCGGATACGTGGCGGGCGCGGCGGCCGATCACTACGGCGATCTCGCCCTCGTATTCGACCTGGTCCGACTGCGGGGGCAACACGATCGCCTCACCCTCGCCGATCAGCGAGGACGGCGGCTTCAGGAAGATCAGTGGTTCGTCGGGGACTGTGTTGCCGAGCTCGCGCGCGTGCTCCAGATAGTTTCGACCGACGCACACGATCTTTGAGGGGCGGGGAAGGTTCATCGGCTCTGTTCGCTCGGATTCGGTTCGGTCGTCACGGGTGCCCCCATGCTAGCGTCGACTCCACCCGCCCGATAGAAGCGGATCAGCTCGTCACGACATTCCGACCAGGGGGCGACCACGACCCGTGCCGGAGGCAGGGATTCCAGAAGATACTCGCCATATCGCTTCGTGACGATCCTCCCGTCGAGGATCACCACTCCACCGCGGTCCATCTGCGAGCGGATCAGCCTTCCGAACCCCTGCTTCAGTCGGATCGCGGCGTGCGGCAGCATGTAGGAAGTGAAGGCGTTCCCGCCCCGTGACTCGATGGACTCTATGCGGGCGGACGTCACCGGCTCGGTGGGCACCTTGAACGGCAGCCGCGGGATCACGATGCCACGCAATGGGTGGCCCGGAACGTCCACCCCCTCCCAGAAGGAATCCGTCCCGAGCAGCACGCCCCGGCCGGAGCGGGTGAAGCCGTCGATCAACTGCGCGCGTGGCGCTTCGCCATGAACGAAGAGGGGCCATCTCGAATGGCTCCGGCTGCCACGGAACCCTCTCGCCACCTCCCGCAGGGCGCGGTACGAGGTGAAGAGTACGAAGAGTCCGCCGTCCGTGATGCCGGCGAGCTCCTCGAGGACGCGCAGGGTCGCGGTGTCGTGCCTGCTCTCCTCGGGGCCGCCCGGGAGCGGAAGATCGCGGGGTACGGCGAGCAGCGCCTGGCGCGAGAAGTCGAAAGGAGACGGAAGGATCGCCTCCTCGACCTTCAGATCCTCGTCCAGGCCGAGGCGGTTGCGGGCGAACGAGAACCCCTCCCGGGTCGCGAGCGTTGCGGAGGTCATCGCGACGGTTGGGACACGCTCCCACAACGACTCGCGGAGCACGGCGCCCAGGTCGAGCGGCGCTGCCGCCAGGACCACGTTGCCCTCCCTCGCTTCGCCGCCGGGCCCCGCGGCGCCCGGGGGCGCTCGGAACTCGATCCAGCGAACGAGCTCGTGGGCACCGCGCTCGTCACGAAGGGTGCTGCGCAGCGCCAGCGTCGCCGCCTCCAGCCGATTGGTGACACCACGCACCTCGAGAAGCTGCTCCTCCAGCGCGCTCGCGCCGTCTTCGTCCACCGCGAGGCGCTCGCGAATCGTCTTCAGGCCCATCAGCAACGTGTCCAGGTGCGCGATTGTGGCACCGAGGTCCTCCTCCAGGCCCTCCGCCCAGACCGGATGAGCCGCGAAGGCATCTTCCAGCCGCAACATTCCGCCCGGCGCCGACCGCGCGATCCCCTCGAGGTGCCTGAACACGCCCGATCCGCGCTTCCACGCGCCTTCCAGCTCTGGCCGGAGCCGCTGTTGCACCAGGTCGAGGCATCCCTGCACCAACAGGTCGCGCGATCGTGAACCCAGCGATTTCTCCAGTGCCGGAAGGACTCCCTTGCCCCGGTGCTCCAGGCGACGCAACAGCCGGCTGAAGCCGCGGCGGGTCAGGCTCGCGCCGAGGTGTCGGGTGGCGGTGTCCTCGAGGTTGTGTGCCTCGTCGAGGATGAGACGCTTGTAGTGCGGCAGGACGGCGGGCGCGGAGTAGTTGCCGGCCGCCTCGCGCACCGCCAGGTCGGCGAAGAGCAGATGATGGTTCACGACCAGGATGTCGGCCGAAGCCGCGTCCCGGCGTGAGCGCTGGTAGAAGCAGCTCTCGAAGTGGGGGCACCTGGCGCGAAGGCAGACGTCGGACTCCGAAGCCACTTCGTCCCACACTTCGGGCGACGGCCGGAAAGGGAGGTCGGACAGCGAGCCGTCGCTGGTCGCCTCGACCCACTCGACGATCGAGTGCAGCTCAGCGGCCCGCCCGTCCTCGAAGAGCGACGCGGCGCTCAACGAGGCCAGCTTCGCACGTCGGATCGAGACGTAGTTGTTACGTCCCTTGACCAGGGCGAAACGGAAGTCGATCCCGAGCGCATCCCGGAGAAAGGGCAGATCCTTCCCGACCAGCTGCTCCTGGAGATTGATGGTGTTGGTCGAGACGACGGTCCGCTCACGGTTTGCAATTGCCCACCGGATCGCCGGAAGCAGATAGGCGATCGACTTGCCGATGCCCGTGCCCGCCTCGGCCATGCCGATACCTTCCCGCTGGTAGAGGCGGGCGACCAGTCTCGCCAGAGCGCGCTGGTCCGGCCGGTCTTCGTACCCCGGGTGCGCACGAGAAAGGGCACCACCGGGTGCGAGGTCCGACTCGAGCTGATCCAGATCGATCGGCTCCAGTCGCCGCTCGAGAGGCGGGGCGACGACCATGTACAGCTCGCTGGCCTCGTTGTCGGTGATCGCGAATCCAAGCCCCTCGGACCAGAGCCGCTCGGCAACCGAAAGGTCGGCGTGGGAGGGAGAGAGCTGCCCGGAGGGGTGGTTGTGCAGCAGGACCTCGCCCGGAGTGAACGAGCGGACGGCGGCGAGCACCGCGGAACTGTTGCCACGCGCGACGACGCGAGCGTCGCCCAGCTCTCCGTCCGCACCCGCCGAGAGCACGAACGAGACCTCGTTTCCCCCGGCACGGGTGATCTCGTGCCGGACCTGTTCGGCAGCGGCAGCGCCGAGAAACAACGTGCGGTCCTCCTCGGCCACTACCCGATCTCGCGCGCCGGATCCGACTCGGAGAGCGCCATACGCAGCGCCTTCTCATCTCCCGACTCGACCCAGCCGATCTCGACGAACCCGACCCGAACGGACTCGTCGGGATCCTCGGGGCACAAAAAGCGCGCGGCGTAGATCCCGAGCTCCGTGGGCGCCGGGTGGCCATACTGAATCTCGACCAGCCATCCGCGACCGCGGTCGTCCTGGAAGATTGCCTTGTCGCGCGTCATGCCATCCGGCTCGATTGAAGCGTCAACTCCCACGCAGCCACGCAGGTTCGATATGTTGATGTCAAGGTAGCCGCACGGATGCCGGAAACCAGGGCCATACCGGTCGTTTCTGGCGAACGGACGGCATCGGCGTCCGCGATGGGTACTGTATTTTGATTGTTCGCGAGGTGCGGATCCCTCGCTGGCGCTCGGGATGACGCTCACACAGGAGAGGCCTTTTGGGAGGATTTCGGCTCGGCAGGTGGTTCGGACTGGAGATCCGCATCGATTACTCCTGGCTGATCGTCTTCACGCTCGTGCTCTGGACGTTCACCGCGGGCGTCTTCCCGATGCGTGCGCCGGGACTCAGCGGCGCGCTCTACTTCGTCATGGGTCTCAGCGGCACGCTCCTCTTCTTCCTCTCCGTCCTCCTCCACGAGATCTCGCACTCGCTGGTGGCGGAGGCGAAGGGCATTCCGGTAGACGGGATCACGCTCTTCGTCTTCGGAGGAATGGCACACACGAGGTCGGAATTCGAGAAGCCGGGCGACGAGTTCCTGATCGCGGCGGCCGGACCGCTCGCGAGCTTCGCCATCGCCGGGGCTCTGGCGCTGGTCAGCTGGGCAGGCCCCGGCCTCGGCCTGGGCGTCGCCGTGGTCGCCGTCACCGGATATCTCGCCCTGCTGAACCTGGTGCTCGCCGTATTCAATCTGTTGCCCGGCTTTCCCCTCGACGGAGGCAGGTTGTTCCGCGCCGCCGTCTGGAAGGTCACGGGAGACCTCAACCGCGCGACCCGCCTCGCCTCGATGAGCGGCCGGGTGCTCGCCTATGCCTTGATGGGGCTCGGCCTTCTCCAGATCTTCGCCGGCGGGCTCATCGGAGGCATGTGGATGATCTTCATCGGCTGGTTCGTCCGGAACGCGGCCGAGTCGAGCTACCTGCAGCAGCTGCTCCGGAGTCGCCTGTCCGGGGTGCCGGTCAGCGAGGTCATGACCAGGGATGTGCAGACCGTCGATGCCGCGAGCACCGTCCGGGACTTCGTCGATGCCTTCGTCTTCCGCGGCCGATACGAGAGCTATCCCGTGCTCGACGACGGACGGCCCGCCGGCGTCCTGAGCTTCCGGCAGGTGAAGCAGGTGCCTGAGGTACTATGGCCCGAAAAGCTGGTCGGCGACATCATGACGCCGCTGGACGCCGATTCCGTGGCCGCGCCCGACAGCGCCATGCTCGAGGCGATGGAAAAGCTCCAGCAATCGAAGACGGGTCGCGTTCTCGTCGTCGACGGCACCTTGCTCGTCGGGATCCTCACGACCGGCGACCTGACCCGCTGGCTCGGCCGCGCTCAACTGCTGACGAACGCGAGCGACTCTCGATCCTCGTAGGGGCGCCCACGCCCACGTCCACGCGTCTGCGAGCCCTCAGCAGCCCGTGGTAGAAGTACCTGGGGCTGTCAGTCGCGGTCCGCCTCTCCGGCGATTCCCTGAACCAGCTCGTATGCGGCATTGCGGCTCATCTGGAGGCTGTCGCGGAGCTGCTTCGCGACGGCGCTCGGGGGGACGCCGTGGGCGAGGAGGGCACCCGCCATCGTCCGGGCCGCCTCGTCGTCAGGTCCCCGCTTCGGCGGCGGCGCCGCACCCTCGACGACCAGCACGATCTCACCCCGTACGGACCGATCCCGATACGCCTCGACGGCTTCGCCGAGCGTCAGGCGAACGATCTCCTCGTGCATCTTCGTCAGCTCCCGCGCGATCGCCACCCTCCGCTCCGGCCCGGCGACCCTGCCGAGATCCGCCAGAAGGGCCTCCAGTCTCTGCGGCGACTCGTAGATCACGGCGGTGTGCCGTGACGTAGCGATCTCCTCCAGGAGGTCGCCGCGCGCGCCTCCCTTGCGGGGAAGGAACCCGTAGAAGGTGAACCGATCGGCCGCGAGGCCGGACGCCACGAGAGCGGCGAGTAGCGCCGATGGCCCCGGGACCGGGACCACTTCGTACCCCGCCTCGAGCGCCCCCCGGACGACCCTCGCGCCGGGATCGGAAAGCAGCGGGGTCCCCGCGTCGGATACCATGGAAACCTGCTTCCCCTCACCGAGCAGCTCGACGACCAGCTTCGCGCGCGCCGCTTCGTTGTGCTCGTGGGCCGAGATCAACCTCGCCTCGATTCCGTAGTGCCGCAGGAGCACTCCCGTGCGCCGGGTATCCTCGGCGAACACCACGTCCGACCCGCGGATCACGTCGATCCCTCGGCGAGTCATATCGCTGAGGTTTCCGATCGGGGTGCTGACGAGGTACAGAGCGGGAGGCATGGGGGAAGCGTTATACGTTGACCGTAATTCGTTATCCGTCAATCGTCGATTCGCAGGCATGCGCCAGGGCCGATGAGCCTGAACACCCGAGCCCCGGAACGCGATCGCCCGGGGCCCGGTTGCTGCTCCATTCGACGGCGACCCTTCAGCTTGCTACTGGGCACCGACCAACGAACAACGGATAACGGCTGACGCCTCTTCCTTTACAGATGCTGCTGAATCTTGCGCTCCAGAGCCGGCTTGGGAACCGCGCCGACCACAGTATCGACGAGCTTCCCTTCCTTGAAGAAGAGGATGCTCGGGATGGAGCGGACGTTGAACCGCGTAGCCGTACGCTGATTGCTGTCGACGTCGAGCTTGCCGACCGTCAACTTACCCTCGTATTCGCCGGCGAGCTGCTCCACGATCGGGGCCACCATGCGGCAGGGTCCGCACCAGGCCGCCCAGAAATCCACCATCGCAAGCCCATCCACACCCTCGATCTCGCTTGCGAAGTTATCGTCCGTTACGGTTACCGTGACACCATTGTCCGACATATCTATTCTCCTGTTGTTGAGGTCGGTGGCCGCACTGCAGTCAGGCGACTATACTGCCGACCGCCGAGCCTTGCATCTTCTCAGCCCACCCGAATGACCGAGCGGACGCTGGACCACGTGGGAATCGCGGTTCCCGATCTCGACGAGGCGATCCCGATCTGGACTGCCCTGACCGGAGCGGCCGCGCACGGGCGCGAGTCCGTCGTGGACCAGGGCGTCGAAGTCGTCTTCGTCGGGACCGGCTCCGCGCGGGTGGAGCTTCTCGCCCCGTCCCGGCCCGACTCCGCCATCGGCCGGTTCCTCGAGCGACGCGGACCGGGACTTCACCACATTTGCTACCGTGTCCCCGATTTGCGATCGGCCCTCGAGGCCCACCGTGCGGCCGGGTTCGAGCTCATCGATGCGGAACCCAGGCAAGGCGCCCACGGCCACCTCATCGCTTTCCTTCACCCGCGCAGCACCGGCGGCGTCCTCCTCGAGCTCCTCCAGAGCCGCTAGCCCGGGATCCCATCCGCATTCCCGGCCGACGCCCGACCTTCTGATACCCCACGGGTTTCCGACGGTGCGCCCACGCAACGGCCTCAGGGGGCGGTAATCGCCTCCACGTCCAGCTGTTCGACGTACCAGCGCTCGTCGGGGCCCCGAACCGTGGTGAACGGGACCGCGAGGGTGCGTCCGCGGCGGGTCAGGATCACGTTGAAGCGAATCGCCTCGCCCGTCCGCCCCGGCACCGGCAGCCCGTTGCCGACGATGAAGCTGTCGTTCTCGAGCAGGCTGGCGAGCCCGTACATCCGTCGCTCGACCTGCGAGACCGGATCCCGCTGCATGACCGGACCCTCGGAGGTACCGAAGTACCAGCCCATTCCGGCATAGTCGCGGTCCGCGGCGAGCTGCAGGAAGCGCTCCACTGCAACGGGTGCAGCCGGAGCCCCCGGGATGCCGGACGGCGGCTGGAGCCCGGCCCCGCATGCGGTGAGGACGAGCAGCAGAGCGGCCTTCACCATCGGACGCGTTGAACGCACGAGACCTCCATCCCGAGGACGACAGGCGGCCGGCGGGAGTCGTTCGCCCCGCGCCCGGCCGACTGATGCTAGACGCGGCTCGGGGGGGATGTCAACCGGCCGCCTGTCACTTCGCCCCGGCCGGTGCGGGTTCCGCTTTACGGAACGTGAGGCCCGCCGCGCCCGGTTCGGCGTCGACGACGATCGTGTCGCCCTCCTCGAAGGATCCCTCGAGCACCTGTACGGCGAGCGGGTTCTGCACCAGCCGCTGTATCGCACGCTTGAGCGGGCGCGCTCCGTACGCCGGGTCGTAGCCCTCCTCCGCGATCCGCAGCTTCGCTTCCTCGGAAACCTCGAGAGTGAGCTTCCTCTCCTCCAGCATCTTCTCGAGGCGCGCCAGCTGCAGCTCCACGATGATCGCGAGGTCCTCCGTTCCGAGCGGACGGAATACGATGATGTCGTCGACCCGGTTCAGGAACTCCGGTCGGAAGGTACGCCGGAGCTCGTTCATCACCGCTGCCTCCACCTCGGCGCGGACGTCCGGGTCGCGCATGCGGCCGGACTGTTCGAGGATCATCGGACTACCGAGGTTGGACGTCATGATGATCACCACGTTCCGGAAGCTCACCACCCTGCCCTGCGAGTCCGTGAGGCGCCCGTCGTCGAGGATCTGCAGCAGGATGTTGAATACATCCATGTGCGCCTTCTCGATCTCGTCGAAGAGCACGACCGAATAGGGCCTGCGCCGAACCGCTTCCGTGAGCTGTCCACCCTCTTCGTAGCCGACGTAGCCCGGGGGCGCCCCGATCAGCCGTGCGACGGCGTGGCGCTCCATGTACTCCGACATGTCGATCCGGACCATGGCGTCCTCGTCGTCGAAGAGGAACTGCGCCAGCGCCCGTGCCGTCTCCGTCTTTCCGACGCCGGTGGGGCCGAGGAAGATGAAAGAGCCGATGGGGCGATCGGGATCCTGGAGGCCGGCGCGAGATCGGCGTACGGCGTCCGCGACTGCCTTCGTCGCCTCGGGCTGGCCCACGACCCGTTCGTTCAGGTGCTCGTCCAGATGCGCGAGCCTCTGGCGCTCCGACTGAAGCATCCGCGTGACGGGGATCCCCGTCCAGCGCGCGACGACATCCGCGATGTCGTCCGCATCGACCTCCTCCTTGAGGAACTTCGATTCGCTCTGGAGCTCGGCCAGTCGTCCCTCGGCCGCCGCGATCTCCTTCTGGAGGTTCGGGATCTCGCCGTACTGGATCTCCGCCGCGCGGGTCAGGTCGGCGGTCCTCGTCGCTCGCTCCATCTCCACCTTGAGCGTGTCGAGCCGCTCCTTCATCTCGCGCAGGCCAGAGATGGCCTGCTTCTCCGACTGCCACTGAGCCTTCATCCCCGAGCTACGCTCCCGTAGCTCCGCGATCTCGGACTCGACCCGCTCGAGCCTTTCCTTCGACTTCGGATCGGTCTCCTTCTGCAGCGCCTGCCTCTCGATCTCGAGCTGCATGACGCGCCGCTCGAGCTCGTCGATCTCCTGGGGTAGAGAATCGATCTCGATGCGCAGCCGGGAAGCCGATTCGTCGATCAGGTCGATCGCCTTGTCCGGCAGGAAGCGGTCACCGATGTACCGGTCGGAAAGGGTCGCGGCCGCGACGATCGCCGGATCGGTGATCCGGACTCCGTGATGCACCTCGTACCGCTCCTTCAGCCCCCGCAGGATCGCGATCGTGTCCTCCACGCTCGGCTCGCCGACGAAGACCGGCTGAAAGCGCCGCTCGAGCGCCGCGTCCTTTTCGATGTACTTTCGATACTCGTCGAGCGTGGTCGCGCCGACCACCCTCAGCTCACCGCGGGCCAGGGCGGGCTTGAGCATGTTGCCGGCATCCGGAGACCCCTCGGTCTTCCCCGCCCCTACGATCGTGTGCAGCTCGTCGATGAAGACGATGAAACGGCCCTCGGACTCCGTGATCTCCTTGAGCACCGCCTTCAGCCGCTCTTCGAACTCGCCGCGATACTTCGCACCCGCGAGCATCGCGCTGATGTCGAGCGACAGCAGCGACTTGTCACGCAAACCCTCGGGGATGTCGCCGCTGACGATTCGCTGCGCCAGTCCCTCCACGATCGCCGTCTTGCCGACTCCGGGCTCGCCGATGAGCACCGGGTTGTTCTTCGTCCGACGTGAGAGAACCTGAACCACCCGGCGGATCTCCTCGTCGCGCCCGATCACCGGGTCGAGCTTCCCCGCCCGCGCGCGCTCGGTCAGATCGATCGAGAACTTCTGCAGCGACTGGTACTTGTCCTCGGGTGTCTGATCGGTGACGCGATGCGGACCGCGGACCTGCTGGAGCGCCTGCGCCAGTGACTCCCGGGAGGCACCCTGGGCTGTGAGCAGCTCCTGCGCAGTCGAGCCCTTCTTGCCGGCCAGCGCCAGCAGGAAGTGCTCGGTCGACACGTATTCGTCCTTCAGCTCCCGCGCTTCCTTTTCCGCCGAGTCCAGGATATCGGTGAGCTCCCGCGACATCGTCGGCTGCGTGCCCCCGTATTGCTTCGGAAAGCGGTCGAGCGCGCCGCGCAGCTCGTCCCGGAGGCGGGAGACGGAGGCGCCCACCTTCTGGAGCATCGGCACCACGATCCCCTCTTCCTGCGAGAGGAGCGCATCCAGGAGGTGCAGATCCTCAACGGCCGGGTTCCCGGCCTGCCGCGCGTTGCTCGCGGCCTGCTGGATCGCCTCTGCCGATTTGACAGTCAATCGCTCGAAGTTCGGCATCTCTCTCCCTCTCGTCGCCGCGGCGCCGGGAAATCACTCGTCGACACCGCTACATGGCTATCGCGAAGCCCGTCGGACCCGCTGAAGTGCGAGCTTCCGGCTCCCGATTCACCGTAGTGAGGGGAAAGAACTATGCCGACCGGATTCCTGCCATCGGGGCTGGAAACCGTCGATTTCTCGGTGATCGTGGAGCGGGAGAGCAGCGCCTGGCTGGCGCCGCGATTCTCGTGTACGGGGGGAAGCAACGATCAGCGAGAGCCGATCAGAAGGGCGTTCCTGTAGAGGGGGACCGTGGACTTCCAGAAGAGTCGGAAGAGCGGGTCGTCGGCGAAGAGGATGACCTCGCCGCTGCCCAGCGGTCTGGCGAGAAGCCAGGCACCTCGTTCGAGGCGGGAGAGGTTCGCTTCGGAGATCACCCCGGACGTGGGCCCGAGCTGCGAGCCGAAGAAGGCCACGGTCTCGGCGTCGTCGGATGGCTCGAAGGCCCTTCCGCCCACGTGCAGGACGAAGAGCCGGTCGGGGACGCGGTCGAAGATGGCGCCCCAGGCGAACGGGTGACCGGGATCGAGACGGACTTCGAGGATGGCGCCGGGTACTTCCTCCAACCAGCTCTCCAGTTCCCTGTCTTCGCGGGTGGTGAGGAGCCGATCGAGTGCATCCTGCTCCTCCTCCTCGGGCTCGGGCGCCTCGCGCATCTCGATCTCGGCGATCGGGGCGGCGGCCTCGGCGCCGCCCGATACGGCAACGAGGCGTCCGCCGGCACGAACCCAATCGGAGAGCACGGCCTGCGTCGCTTCCGGTAGCGTGCCGGAGATGTCGGGGAGGACGATCACGTCGTAACTGGAGAGCTCGATGCTCGGCAGATCGTCGAGCAGCAGGGCGTCGAAGGGGAACCCGAGCTGCTGCTCGAGGTGGTACCAGTGGGCCCCGTAAGACGTTGCCGAAACGCCAGGGCCTCCGACGAGGGCCACGTTCGGAAGCTGCACGGACAGCATGCGTCCGCTGCCGAGGTCCATCCCGCGTTCGCTGAGGCCGCTGGACACGGGCACCGCGAATGGGGCGAGCCCCGCGGAAAGTACCCGCTCCGACAGGTTCTCGTTACCCGCCACGGGGAGGAACCAGCTGCCGGCCGGCCAGTCCCGGCCCTGGAAGGTGGAAGCTTCGCCGAGGACTCGCGCGAGACCACCCGCTTCGAGGTAGCGGACGATGGCGGGTGACGAGTCGTCGAGCGGGGGCACGAGATAGCCGTAGTTCGTCGGCGCCACCACCTCGGCGCCGATCGGGGGACTGCTCGCCGGGTTCCATCCGGCAGCGGGAGGATTCTCGGAACGGTGTGCCTCGACGCCGTACGCGTAGGGCAACGACCACGCGCTGATGTCGTAGGAGTATTCTGCGATCAGCTCGGTCTCCGCCTGGAGGAGCGTCAGCGCGAGCCGGCCGCGCGGCTGATCGGCACGAACGCGCACGGTCCCGGGCGGGAAGTCGCGGCGCGCCACCCAACCTCTGTACGCATTCGCGGCGGTCCGGAAGGGCTCCGCCGAGCGTTCCACCTCGATGCCCTGCGCCAGCAGGTGCTCGACGAGCGCGTCGAGGCGGGAGGGGTCTGAACCGGGAACGAGCAGAACGTCGGCTGCGTCGTCGCCGGCGGTCCGGTGAGCCTCGGCGAAGTCGAGCAGCAGGCGGGTCTTCCCGGCTGCCGCCTCGCGCAGCGTGGCGATCCCCGAGGTACGATGGTGGCTCGCCCGATCGTGAAGGGTGAGCGTGTCCCCGTCACTCCTGACGATCGCAAGCCCCGCGGTGCCGCTTCCCGCCTGCTCGTACGTCATCCCGATGGCTCCGAGCAGGCTCGGCCAGGAGTCGCCGTACCCGGGGTAGAGCATGTCGAAGCTCTCCCCCGTGAAGTAGGACCACCCGTGCACGTCGAAGGCGCGAGCGTTCGCCTCCCCGAAGCGGCGGCCCCACTCGAGAACGTGGTCGGGGTAGATCGGATTGATCGGCGGCGCGGCGGGGAAGAAGAAGTAGGTGGAGTTCGGCCCCATCTCGTGGAAATCGACGTGCACCTGCGGATTCCACCGCCACCAGGTCGCGACTCTCGCACGCGTCTCCGGCTGCGTCATCCACGCCCAATCGCGGTTCAGATCGAAGAGGTAGTGGTTGTAGCGGCCGCCCGGCCAGGGCTCCCGATGCTCGCGAGTCCTCGGGTCCGGATTGGGCTCGGCGCCCACGACAGACCGGTACCACTGCACATATCTCTCGCGCCCGTCCGGATTCGTCACGGGATCCATCACCACGACGAGGGAATCGAGGACACCTTCCACGGCGGCCCCACCCGAAGCCAGATCGTACGCCGTCCAGAGCGCCGCCTCGCTCGACGAGCTCTCGTTGCCGTGGATGCCGTAGCTGAAGTAGACGACTGCCGGATTCGTCGCGGCGATCTCCCGCGCACGCTCCGCGGAGGTACCGGCACGCGTGAGCTCGGCGTTCATAGCGAGGATCTCGTCGAGGCGGGCCTGGTGATCCGGACTGGCGATCAGCAGCTGGATCAGCTCGCGACCCTCGACCGTCTCGCCATAGTCGAAGTAGCGAACTCGTGGAGAGACCTCCGCGAGTGCGCGTGCATAGTCGCGGATACCGTAATAATCGGTGAACGCCTCACCCAGTCCGTAGCCGAGGTACGACTCGGGAGAGAGAATCTCCGCCGAGGTGGCCTGAGCCGTAACGTGTGTTGCCGACGCCGCAACGAGCGGCGCGTAGAGAACCGCCGTCACGGCGACCCAGCGGCGGATGAGCGTCGGTGACATTCGCAGGACGAGAGAGGAAGGCGAAGTCTTCGCCGAAGTTACCACCCGAAGTCTCAAACTTCGCTCATTACAAGGAGTTCAGCGAAGCTACGAGTTGCCGGTATGGAGATCAAGAGCGCTCGAAGCCGCCTTGACAGCCGGGGCGCGGCTCGGGTACGCTGCTGCGCAACGAGCGCTACCAGGAGACCGCCCTATGCCGCCGACCGCGACCGCCCGTCGTCCCACAGACCCACAGTCGCCCCGACGAGGCCTTCCCCCGGAGGCCTATGAAACGATTCCGGGCGACCAGTACCCGCCCTACGTGCCGGCATCGTCGGCGCTCCCGGAGCTGACCGCGAAGGCGATCCTGGTCGGCATTCTCCTCGGTGTGGTCTTCGGTGCGGCCAATGCCTACCTCGGGCTGCGCGTAGGCCTGACCGTCAGCGCCTCCATACCGGCGGCCGTGATGGCGATCGCCATCTTCCGGGTCTTCCGGCGCGGAACGATCCTGGAGACCAACATCGTGCAGACGATCGGGTCGGCGGGCGAGTCCCTCGCCGCCGGGGTCATCTTCACGCTGCCGGCGCTGTACATCTGGGGGATCGATACGGAGTGGTACGTGCTCGCGACGGTCGCTTTCCTGGGCGCACTTCTCGGCGTGCTCTTCATGATCCCCCTGCGCCGCTTCCTGATGTCCGGTGAGCACGGGGCACTTCCCTTCCCGGAGGGGACGGCGACGGCCGAGGTGCAGGTGGCGGGTGAAGCGGGCGGTTCGAAGGCCAAACTGGTGTTCGGCGGGCTGGGCCTCGGAGCGCTCTACCAGTCTCTCGTGCACGGATCCGGGGTCGGACTCTGGCCCACGTCCCCCGAGGCGCACGTCTTCGGCGAGTCGCAGATGCCAGGGCTCCGGAAGACGGTGGTCGCCGGCGACCTCACGCCGGAGCTGCTCGGCGTCGGCTTCATCATCGGACCGAAGATCGCCGGAATCATGCTCGCGGGTGGCCTGACGGCATGGTTCGGGCTGATCCCGCTCATCGATCTCTTCGGTGCGGGTCTCGAGACACCGGTCTTTCCCGAACCCGAGCAGCTCATCGGAGATATGGACGCCGGAACGATCTGGAATAGATACGTCCGGTACATCGGGGCTGGGGGCGTCGCGGGCGGGGGCATAATCACGCTGCTCAGGGCGCTGCCCCTCATCTGGGAGAGCCTCAGCGTCGGACTGCGGCGGGTCGGCGACGGCGCAACGACGGTCCTGCGGACCGATCTGGACCTGCCGCTTCGAGCGGTCCTCCTCGCGGCGCTCGTCGTGGCGCTCCTGCTCTGGGCGATTCCCTTCATCGAGGTGACGCTCATCGGCGCCATGCTGATGGTGCTCTTCGCCTTCTTCTTCGTGACCGTTTCGGCGCGCATCGTGGGCCTGATCGGGTCGTCGTCGAACCCGGTCTCCGGCATGACCATCGCCGCGCTCCTCGTCACCTCCCTCATCTTTCTCGCCCTGGGCCGAACGGACCCGCAGGCGCCCGTCGCGGTGCTCCTCGTCGGTGCCGTCGTCTGCATCTCGGCGGCGATGGCGGGCGATACATCCCAGGATCTCAAGTGCGGCTTTCTGATCGGCGCCACGCCGTGGAAGCAGCAGGTCGCCGAGCTGATCGGCATCCCGTTCGCTGCGGTCTCCATGGCCTTCGTCCTCCAGCTCCTGCACACCTCCTACGGGATCGGCTCCGCCGACCTCGCGGCCCCGCAGGCGACCCTCATGGCGACGGTCATCGACGGCGTGTTGACGCAGTCGTTGCCCTGGGCCCTCGTCTTCGTCGGAATCGCCATCGCGGTGGTCGTCGAGCTGCTCGGCGTCCCCTCACTACCCTTCGCCGTCGGCCTCTATCTGCCGCTGGGGCTCACGACGCCGATCTTCGCCGGTGGTGTGGTGCGCTGGCTGGTGGAGAAGCGGTTCCGGGGTGAGGAGCTGCAGGAGAAGCGGGAGGCGGGGGTCCTCTACGCCTCGGGTCTCATCGCGGGGGCGGCGCTCCTCGGCGTCCTGATCGCCATCCCCGTCGCCTTCGCGCCCGACCTTCTCGCGGCGGTCAACGTAGGGTCCGAGTGGGCCGGCTCATTCGCACCCGCGGTCTCTCTCGCGGCCTTCCTCGCGCTCACGCTGAGCCTCTACCTCGTCGCCACGCGGGCCGAGAGCGCGGGGGTCACGCACGACCCGAGCGGCGGAATTCGCACGGAGGAGATGTGAGGGAGAGTTACCGCTCCCGCTCTTCGAGGTCGCCCCACGCGAGCTTCCTGCGCAGGGTCGAGAAGAAGGTCTGGCCGGGGAACCTCACGAGGCGGAGTGGAGTCTTGGCGCGCTGGACGATCAACCGGTCCCCGGGCATGAGGCTCGCCCCCTGCTGGCCGTCGATCGTCAGGATCAGCGGCTCGCTCGGCGAAAGGACCTCGACAGTGATCTTCTCGCTCGAAGAGAGGATGAGCGGGCGGACGGCGAGAGTGTGGGGGCAGATCGGGGTCGCGATGATGCAATCGAGCGAGGGAGGTACGATCGGGCCGCCAGCGGAAAGGGAGTAGGCGGTGGACCCCGTCGGAGTGGCGAGGATGATACCGTCCGCGCTGTAGGTGCCGACCTCTTCGTTGTGGGCGTGCACCTTCATCCTGATCATCCGCGCGACACCGCCGCGGTGCAGGACGACGTCGTTCAGCGCGAGGTACTCGCCGTGTATCGCGCCGCCGACGGTCTGCGCTTCGACTCTCAGGACGAGCCGCTCGTCCAGCATCGTCCGACCCGCCACCAGATCATCGAGGCCGCTGGCGAGCTCGCCGCGGCTCAACGAGGTGAGGAAGCCGAGCCGTCCCAGGTTGATGCCGAGGACGGGAATTCCGAGCGGCGCGACGAGTCGCGCGCCACGCAGGAGCGTGCCGTCGCCGCCGAGGGTGATGAGCAGATCGAGCGTGGAAAGCAGCTCGTCGGCCAATCGCTCCCCGCCAGAGCTCATCGGCAGGAGCTCGTCCTCGAAGAAGAGCTCCATCTCGTGCGCCCGTCCGAAGTCGACGACCCGCTCGAGCGTCGCGTCGAGCGACGCGTAGCGGGCGTGGCCCACGAGGCCGACGCGGCGGGGCAACTTTGCGGGAGAGAGCTCGGTCAAGCGGTTTCCCGGAGCGAGGGCTTCAGCGCCTTACCCGCGAGCGTGGCCGCACGCTCCGCGATGTCGGATGGGGTCAGACCGAGCTCGTCGAGAAGCTCGCCCCTCCCGCCGTGCGCGACGAAGGAATCCGGCAGCCCCATGGATGCCGCCCGTACTTCCGGCCACTCCTCGCCGATCCGGCGCCGCACGAACGCGCCGAAGCCGTTCGCCACCGTCCCCTCCTCGATCGTCAGCGCGAGCAGGTGCGCGGGGAAGAGGCGTGCGAGGCACGCTTCGTCGAGCGGCTTGATGAACCGGCAGTTCACGACCGTCGCCTCGATGCCGACCCGCGAGAGCTCGGCCGCGGCAGCGAGCGCCGGCAGGACCATCGTGCCCGTCGCGAGAAGCGCGATCTGTCCGCCTTCGCGCAGCACTTCCCACGTGCCGTACTCGACCGCCGGCACCTCCAACGCGCTCTCCACCATGGCCGGGACACTGTCGCGCGGCCAGCGGATGGAGAACGGTCCTTCCTGCCATTCGATCCCGGTACGCAGCAACCCCAGCATCTCGCGCCCGTCCTTCGGGGCCGTCACCGTCATTCCCGGAACGGCGAGCATGTAGGCGATGTCGATGCCGCCGTGATGTGTCGGTCCGTCGTCCCCCGCGATGCCCGCCCGGTCCATGCAGAAGAGCACAGGGAGGCCCTGGAGCGCGACATCGTGAACGATCGAATCGTACGCGCGCTGCAGGAAGGTCGAGTAGATGGCGACGAGCGGCTTGATCCGCTGAGTCGCCATTCCCGCGGCAAAGGTGACGGCGTGGGCCTCCGCGATACCCACGTCGAAGAAGCGTTCCGGGTACCGCTGAGCGAAGATGTTCGTGCTGGTCCCTTCCGCCATCGCCGCGGTGATCGTGACGAGCTGCGGATACTCCTCGCCCAGATCGGAGAGCCCACGACCGAAGACTTCCTGGTAGCGCGGCAATCCGGCGGACACCGTCTTCAGGGACGCCCCCGTCAGCTTGTCGAAGCTGCCCTGCGCGTGCCACTTCACCTGGTCCTCCTCCGCCGGCGCGAAGCCCTTCCCCTTCGTGGTCACCACGTGCACAAGACGGGGGCCCGTCATCTTCCGCACGTCGGCGAACGTCTCCACGAGCTGCCCTACGTCATGCCCGTCGACGGGACCGATGTAGCGGAAGCCGAGCTCTTCGAAGATCATCCCGGGAACGAACATCGCCTTGACCGCGTCATCGACGCGCACGGCGAAGTGCTCGACGAGCTCGCCGAGAGACCCGATTCGAGGCGCGGAGTGAATCAGTCGCTTCACCTCCTCACGGACCCGATTGTAGAGCGGGTGCGTTCGAACGTTCGTCAGGCGCGCGTGCATGGCGCCGACGTTCGGCGAGATCGACATCTGGTTGTCGTTCAGCACGACGACCAGGTCGCGATCGGTGTCGCCCGCATTGTTCAGCGCTTCGAACGCGAGACCGCACGTCATCGAGCCGTCACCGATGATGGCCACGACTTCGTAGTCGTCGCCGAGCAGATCGCGCGCGGCCGCCATTCCACACGCCGCCGAGATCGAGGTGGCCGCGTGGCCGGCTCCGAAGGTGTCGTACTCCGACTCCTGACGGCTCAGGAAACCCGACAGACCACCCTTTTTGCGGATCGTCGGCATCCGTTCGTTGCGGCCGGTGAGGATCTTGTGCGGATACGCCTGATGCCCCACGTCCCACACCAGGAGGTCGCGAGGGGTTTCGAACACCCGGTGCAGGGCCACCGTCAGTTCCACGGTGCCGAGGTTGGAGCCGAAGTGGGCTCCTTTATGGGTGGAGACCACGTCTATGATCCGCTCCCGCACCTCCGCTGCGACCTCCGGCAGCCGCTCTTCCGGAAGCTCCCGCAGATCCGCCGGGGAGTTCACGCCCTCGAGAATGGACAACGTCCGTACCTCCTGACTTCAGCTCACTGGTTGAGCAGTACTGCAATGAAGAGCCCGTATGCGGCACCGAGCAGCACCTCCAGCGGCGTATGCCCGAGAAGCTCCTTCAGTCGCACCGGCTCCAATTTATGATAGTCCTTGAGTTCGTCCAGCATGCGGTTGAGGATCTGCGCCTGCCGCCCGGCCGCCCTCCTGATCCCCGTCGCGTCATACATGATCACGAGCGAGAAGAAGGCGACGGCGCCGAAGAGCGTCGAGCCCCAGCCCGCCTGGAGCCCAACGGTGACCGTAAGCGCCGTCACCGACGCGGAGTGCGCCGAAGGCATGCCGCCGGTACCGACGAGCCGGGTAAAGTCCGCCCTGCCCAGCCAGAGCCAGGCGAAGAAGAACTTGAATAGCTGGACCGTCGTCATCGCGATAACGGCGAGCACCAGCGGGGGATTGAATCCGACGAACTCCTCGATCACTTGCCCCGTTCGATGACGTAGTCCGCAAGCGCCCGCAGCTCCGGGAGCTCGCGAGCGCCCAGAGCCGATTTCGCCTCTTCCACCTTCTGTCGGGCGAGCTCCCGTGCCCCCTGCACTCCGAAGAGCGCTGGGTACGACGCCTTCCGCAGGGCGATGTCGCGACCGGCCGTCTTGCCGAGCTCCGCGGAATCGCCCTCGACGTCCAGAAGATCGTCGGCGATCTGGAAGGCGAGACCGAGCGCGGCACCGTAGGCGGTGATCGCATGCAACAGGTCGCCGCTCGCCCGCCCGGCGATCGCGCCGATGCGCAGGGAACAGGTCAGCAGCGCACCGGTTTTCCGCCGGTGGATCGCCTCGAGCTCCATGGCCTTTACCGCGCGCTGCTCTCCGGCCAGGTCCATCAGCTGGCCGCCGACCATCCCCGCCGCACCGGCGGAGCGCGCCAGCTCGGTGATCATCCTCGCGCGTTCCTCGAGACTCAGCCCGAGCGCCTCGCCCTCCGACGAGACGACCTGCATGGCGATCGGCAGAAGCGCGGCGCCGGCCAGCGTCGCTCGCACCGGACCGAAAACCCGATGCACCGTGGGTCGGCCACGACGCAGGTCGTCATCGTCCATGCACGGCAGATCATCGTGCACCAGTGAATACGTGTGGACGATCTCGAGGGCGCACGCGAGCCGGTACAGCGCCGGCGGCACTTTCGTGTGCAGCTCGCTCGCGATGTAGGCCTGCACGCAGAGGATCGGCCGCAACCGCTTACCGGTCGTCGAGAGCGCGTATTCCACCGGCTCGCGCAGATGTTCCGGAATACCGCGGCCGTGCTCGGACGTCAGAGCTTCCAGCGCCGCGTCCACACGCCGGCGCTGGCCACTAAGGAAGCCGGGCTCATCCCGAAGCCGCGCCGCCGGCCCAGGGGCCTCCGCCTGAATCAACTCCCCTCCCCTGGCGCCTCGATGCCCGAGAGGGACCCGTCGGCGTTCAGCCGCTCGATGCGCAGCTCGGCGGCTCTGATCGCCTCCTCTGCCAGGCGGACCAGTCGGATCCCCTCCTCGTACAGCGTGAGTGAATCGTCCAGCTCGATCTCGCCCGCCTCCAGGGAGCGCGTGATCTCCTCGAGTCGGTTCAGAGCTGCTTCGAGGGTCAGCCGTTCGGAACCGGCCTCGGCGTCCACTCCGCTCATGAGGGTCTATCCTCCTCGTCGTCCGCCACGCGGCATGGCACGGTTGCTTGTGCGAGACGCAGATCGAACGCCCGTCCCCGCGTGAAGTCGGCAGGTCGTCGCATGATCCGGCCATCGGTGGAGAGAGGGACTGCGAAGCCGCGGGCGAACGCCGCGAGCGGAGAGAGGGCCTCGAGATGTCGAGCGGCCACACGGACCCGCTCGCGCCGGTCTGCGGTGAACCGGGAGCCCACCTCCTGAAGTCGTTCACGGCCGTACTCTACCTCATCCTGCGCCCGGCCCAGGCGGCCGGCGATCGCCTGCCTGAGACGCCAGCCGTCGCGCTGGAGTCCCCGGGCGAGCTCCGTCCGGTCCGGGACCGCGGATTCGGCGGCCGCCGAGGGCGTGGGTGCTCTGAGATCCGCGACCAGGTCCGCAATCGTCACGTCGGTCTCGTGTCCGACGGCCGAGATCACCGGGATCGGAGACTCTGCGATGGCCCGCGCGACGATCTCCTCGTTGAAGGCCCAGAGGTCCTCGACGGAGCCGCCGCCCCGGCCGACGATCAGCACGTCCGCGAGCTCGAGCGAGCCGAACAGACGGATCGCGGCGGCGACTTCGGCGGCCGAACCGTCCCCCTGCACCCGGCAGCCGGCCAGAACCACGCGGGTCCAGGGAGCCCGGCGGCGGACGACGTTGACGATGTCGTGGAATACGGCGCCGCTCGGTGAAGTCACGACCCCCACCACCGCGGGATGCCGGGGCAACGGTCGCTTCCGAGCGGGGTCGGTGAGCCCCTCCGCCTCGAGCTTCCGCCGCAGGCGCTCGAGAGCGAGCTTCCACAGACCATCTCCCTTCCCCTCGAGCTCTGTCACCACGAGCTGGAACTCGCCGCGCGACGGGTAGATCGTCAGGCGCCCCAGCCCCCGGACCGCCATCCCCTCCTCCGGAGCGGTCGGCAGGCGCCGTGCCTCGTCACGCCACATGACGCAGCGAAGCTGTGAGTTGTCGTCCCGAAGTGTGAAGTAGCAGTGCCCCGAACGGGCGCGGGTGAAGTTCGCGATCTCGCCCGTGATCCAGAGCGGCGGGAACACACCCTCGATGAGCTCCTTCGCTGCCGTGTTCACCTCGGAGACGGACCACTCCTGACCGGGCCGCGCGCCCGCGGCTCGCAGGGAGGCGAGCGGCGAGCCGGCGAGCGAATCGTTGGCGGCAGATCGTGCGCTTCGGGGCGGCATGCTCCGCCGAGCTTCCTCTGCGGAGGAGAACAGATCCAGGCTCATGACTCTTCCCTTCTAACGTCGGATACGACCGTCGTTCGTGGCTACGCCGGCCGGACGCTTCGCTTCGCGGCCTCGAGCGTGTTCGACAGCAGCATCGTGATCGTCATCGGCCCCACGCCGCCCGGCACCGGAGTGATCGCTTCGGCGATCTCACCGACCGCGTCGAAATCGACGTCGCCCACGATGCGGTACCCCGCCGCCTCATCGGCGTCGTCCACCCGGGTCGTACCCACGTCGACGACGACCACGCCGGGCTTCACCATGTCCGCGGTGATCAGGCCCGGCTTGCCCACGGCGACGACGAGGATGTCCGCCATCCGGGTATGCGATGCCAGATCGACCGTGTACTTGTGCGTCAGCGTCACTGTCGCGTTGGGACCAGGCGCCATGAGCAGGGACGCGAGCGGCTTGCTCACGATCAGACTGCGCCCGACAATCACGACGTGCCTGCCGTGCGTCGGCACCTTCTCCCGTTTCAGGATCTCCATGATCCCCGCCGGCGTGGCCGGGACGAAGCCCTCCGGATCACCGACGAATGCGAGCCCGGCGTTCAGCGGGTGAAATCCGTCGACGTCCTTCTGTGGATCGACATGCTGCAACACCCGCTTGTACGGAAGGTGCCCCGGCAAGGGCAGCTGGACCAGAATTCCGTGCACCCCCGGGTCGGCATTCAGACCGTCGATCACACCGAAGAGCTCGTCGACACTCACGTCCGTCGGCAGTTCGACCGTGCGGCTGCCCATACCCACCCGCTCGCACGCCCGCGCCTTCATCCTGACGTACACTTCACTCGCCGGATCGGCGCCGACGAGCACGACGGCGAGCGTCGGCTTGACGCCCTCGCCGGCGAGCGAAGCCACCCCCTCGGCGATCTCCTCGCGTATCTGCCGGCTGATCTCGGTCCCGCTGATTACCCGAGCCATTTCACACCGATTGCAGATGATGTCATCCCGAGCGAAGCGCGGGATCCGCACGCCTATGGCGCCGGGTCACGTGCAGATCCCTCGCTGACGCTCGGGATGACGGACGATCACAAATTACCAAACGCCCCCACCAGCGATCTCGCGAAGGGAACGCTGACCCGGTCGATGGACACGGCGCGCCCCGTCGATGTGTCGACCTCTACGACGGCGCCCTGCAGGTGCAGCTCGTCGTCCGCCGGTTGCATCCGTTCGCCGCGGGTCTGGAGAAGCTGGCGTTGCAGCGAGATTTCGGCCTTCATGCCGATGACCCCGCCGAGCGAGCCGGTGAGGCCGAGATCCGTGAGGTATGCCGTGCCTTTCGGCAGGATCCGCTCGTCGGCCGTCTGAACGTGGGTGTGCGTGCCCACGACCGCGGCAATGCGACCGTCGAGGTAGTGCCCCATCGCCTGCTTCTCCGACGTCGCCTCGGCGTGGAAATCCAGAACCGCCACATCGGCCACGTCCTCCAGCTCGGCGAGAATCGAGTCAGCCATCCGGAACGGGTCGTCGATCGGGGGCATGAAAACGCGGCCCTGAAGGTTCAACACCGCCAGCCGGGTGCTACCGATGGTCACCGTCACGACACCCTTTCCCGGATTGCCGGGGGGGAAGTTGGCGGGCCGCAGAAGGCGCTCCTCCTTCTCGAGCAGCGGCCGTACCTCCCGCTTGTCCCATACATGGTTTCCCGTCGTGACCACGTCGACGCCCAATGCCCGGAACTCGGCGAAGACGTCCGGCGTGATGCCGAAACCGCCCGCCGAGTTCTCCCCGTTCAGAACGACGACGTCGGCGCCCGACTCCTGGCGTACAAGACGCAGCAGCCCCTTGGCGACTTTGCGCCCGGGGCTGCCGATGACGTCAGCGACGAAGAGAATCCGCATTGAGCAAAGATCCGGAACCTGGCCCTCTAAATCAAGGGCTGATCACCGGTCTCGCTCGGACTCAGCGGGCGAAATCGACCGCTCGGGTCTCACGGATGACGACGACCTTGATCTGGCCGGGGTACTGGAGCTCCTGTTCGATCCGCCGCGCGGTCTCCTCGCTGAGCTTGGACATCTCCTCGTCGGAGACCTCTTCGGGCGTGACCAGGATGCGAAGCTCGCGGCCGGCCTGAATGGCGAAGCATCGCTCCACTCCGGGCAGCGAGGTGGCGATCTCCTCAAGGCGTTCCAGACGCTTCACGTACGTCTCGAAGTTCTCGCGGCGAGCGCCTGGACGGGAGCCGGAGATCGCGTCGGCCGCCGTGACGAGGAAGGTCTCCGGATACCGATGCGGCTCCTCGTCGTGATGTGCCTTGATGGCGTTCAGCACCTGGTCGGACTCGTTGTACTTCTTGCAGAGCTGGTAGCCCAGCTCCACATGAGTCCCCTCGTGCTCGTGAGTCAGCCCCTTGCCGACGTCGTGGAGCAGCCCCATCCGCTTCGCCAGCGGCACGTCGAAGCCCATCTCCGCCGCCATGTTACCGGCGAGAAGAGCGACTTCCTTCGAGTGCTGGAGCTGGTTCTGACCGTACGAAGTGCGAAACTTCAGACGACCGAGGACCTTGACGATCTCGGGGTTGAGGCCGTGGATGCCGAGCTCGTAGAGCATCTCCTCCGCGGCCTCGCGCATCCCGTTCTCGACCTCCTTCCGGCTCTTCACGACGACGTCGTCGATCCGGCCCGGATGGATCCGGCCGTCCGAGACGAGCTTTTCGAGGGCGATTCGCGCCGTCTCGCGGCGGATCGGGTCGAACCCGGAGAGCACGACCGCCTCCGGCGTGTCGTCGATGATGACGTCGATCCCGGTAGCCTGCTCGAACGCGCGGATATTGCGCCCCTCGCGGCCGATGATCCGGCCCTTCATCTCGTCCGACGGGAGTGAGACGACGGAAACTGTCGTCTCCGCCGTGTGGTCCGCAGCGATGCGCTGGATGGCGAGCGAGATGATCTTCTTGGCCTCGCGCTCGGCCTCGCGCCGGGCTTCTTCCTTGATCTCCCGGATTCGTTGCGCCGCTTCCGCCTTGGCCTCCTCCTCCAAGCCCTGCATGAGCTGCCGTTTGGCGTCTTCGGCGCTCAAGCCGGCGAGCGCCTCGAGCCGCTGCTGGACGTCTACGATCCTGCCCTGGAGCTCGGCTTCCCGATCGTCCGTCGCCTTCTCACGCTTCGTGATCGACTCGGCGCGCTCGTCCTGCCCCTGTACCTTTTCCTCCAGCAGCAGGAACTTGCGATCGAGAGTCTCCTCGCGCTCCTGGATCCGGCGCTCCGCCCGCTCGATTTCGTCGCGGCGTCGCGTTTCCTCGCGCTCCCACTCTTCCTTCGCTTTGAAACCCGCTTCCTTGCCGGCGAGGATTTCCGCCTTACGCAGGGTTTCGGCTTCCTGTTCGGCCCCCGCGACGATCCGGGCGGCTTCCTCTTCGGCGGTCGCCCGGGACCGCCGAAGGCGGCTTCGTTCAGCCGAGCGGCCCCCGAAGAATCCGGCGGCCGCTGCGAGAACCGCCACGGCGAGGGCGGTCAGCACGATGTCCATTGAATTGGTCTATGTTGCCACGAGGCGAAAACCTCGTGTGACCCGCATGTAAAGCCCGTTGCACCCGGGGGACTCCGTCACGGCGAACGAGTCGACAGGTACCGGGTGCGCGGCACCCTGGGAACCGGCGGTCCAGCCGAGAAACTGTAAAAGGCCAGGCGCGGCACAGGAGAGCGCACGGGGGAGGATAAACTACGAGAAGAACATAGGCGGCTCCGCTCAGCCGGCGCAACCCCTGATGTTTCGGAAGAATTTACGAAATCGTCGACCGGGGCTCAGCCGTTTTTTGCGGGAGTGTCGGCATCCGACGCGTTCTTCGCGGCCTGGTCGAGAAGCTCAGCCAGCCGGGTCGAGCGGTGGGCGAGCTCGGCACGCAGTTCGGCGAGCTCGGCTCGAGTCCGGAAGAGCTCGTCGGTGATGGTCAGGGCTGCGAGGATCGCAGCGCGGTGGGGGTCCAGTGTATTGCCGAGCCCGAGGGATCGAATCGTCTCGTCCAGGTGTGCCGCGACGTTCTGCGTGTACTCGGGCGAGGCGCCTGATTTGAGCACATGCCGCTCGCCGGCGATCTCCACCGAAACGCTCTGCCGGCCGGACCGTCGCTCCGTCATTCGACCTCCAGCGCGGCGAGCCGCTGCATGAGTCCGGCGACGCGCTTGCGACCCTGAAGCATCCGACTCCGCAATGCCGCGTTCTCCGCCTTCAGACGCTTCATCGCGTCGGCCAGATCTTCCGTTCCCGGCTTCTCGCCGGCGACCTCCTCCAGCGCCCGCCGCAGTCGTTCGACCTCGTCCTCGGCCTCGCGGGCACGGCGCGTCCATCGGCCGATCGCGAGGGCCGCCTCCTCGGCGGACCTCTCCAGTCGCAACCACTCGTTCGACAGCGCCATTCGCTCCTTTCTAACGCCGCTCTAACGCCGCTTGACGCCGTACTGCTCGTCGAGCGAGTTCAGCGTTCGCGTGATGATCCCGTCCACCTCCTCGTCCGTGAGCGTCCGCTCCGAGTGACGGAAACGCAACCGCCAGGCGACGCTCCTGGTTCCTTCCGGAATCCCCTTGCCCTCGTACACGTCGAACGGCCAGACGCGATCTAGCAGATCGCCCCCACCCGCCCGCAGGACCTCCTCTACCTGCCCCGCGGTCACGGAGGATGGCGTCACGAGCGCCAGGTCCCTTTCCACCGGAGGGAAGGAGGGGAGCGGCTGATAAGTGGGGTCCGGAATGGCCTTCGGCGGCCGCAGAACGACTTCGAGGGCGTACACGGGATCCGCCCACGCCGGAGCGTCCAGGCGGTCCATCCGGATCCGGCCCGCCGAGCCCCTCGTGTCGCCATCCTCCCCTCTGACGTCGAACCGCTCGCCGGAAAGATACGCATCGGACCCGTCGTCGCCTGGCGTGATCGTACCGCCGACCAGATCCAGGGCGTCCTGTACGAGCGCCTTGATGTCCCAGACGTCGCAGGGGCGGCTCTCGGCGCTCCAGTGCGGTGGAGAGGCGGGTCCGGTCAGCACCGCTGCCACCCGAATCTCCTCGTGGGGCACGGCGCCGTTCGGCCGAAAGACCGTACCGATCTCGAACAGCCGCACGGCCCGAACCCCGTGCGACCAGTTGTGCTCGACCCTCCGGAGCAGCCCCTCCGTCAGGTCGTCTCGCAGGTGGCTCTCCTCGGCGGAGAGCGGATTCAGGAGAGGAACCCTGTTCTCGGACGCAGGCGCGAACGCCGCGGTTCGTGCCTCGAGCGCGCCCCAGCTCGCGAAGAGGACACGAACCTCGTTCTGAAGGCCGAGGAGCGGGTCGGAGGTGACCCGACCCGGCCGGAAATGGCCGAGCTCCGCGTCGAAGCTATCGTAGCCGCGGCGTCGGGCGATCTCCTCGACGACATCGATTTCGCGCGTCACGTCCGGCCGATACGAGGGCACCCGCACTTGCATCTCCTCCCCTGCGTTCTGGACCTCGAACCCGATCGGTCCCAACAGACCTTCGATCTCTTCGGTCGGTAGCTCGACGCCGAGCACCTGCCGCACGCGTGAAGGCCGGACCGCCAGTCGAACTCGGGGGGCGCCGGACGGGTGGACGTCCGCCGCCGGCTGCGACGTCGTGCCCCCCGCCACAGCCAGGATCAGCTCGACGACCCTTCGCAGCGCACCCGGCTGTCCCTCAGGGTCGACCCCGCGTTCGAATCGATGTGACGCATCGGTCGCGAGGCCGAGACCCCGCGCGGTCTTCCGCACGGTCAGCGGGTCGAACAGCGCGCACTCCAGGAGGATGCGGGTGGTCGCGGCGCTCACTTCACTGTCCTCGCCGCCCATAATCCCCGCGAGCGCTATCGGTTTCTCGCGATCGGCTATGACGAGCTCGCTGCCGTCGAGCTTCCGTTCGACGCCATCGAGCGTCGTTATCCGCTCGCCGCTGCGCGCTCGACGGACCCGGACCTCGGACCCGGTGAGCCGGTCGAGGTCGAAGGCGTGCATCGGTTGACCGAGTTCGTGCAGCACGTAGTTCGTTGCGTCCACGACGTTGTTGATCGGGCGAATTCCGACGGACCGAAGGCGCGTCGCGAGCCATTCGGGCGAAGGAGCCACCCGCACACCCTCCACCACCGCCGCCATATATCGGGGGCAGCCCGCATCGTCCTCGACAGTGATCTGCACCGCGCCCGTGCTGCCCGTACGATCGGCGCCCTCCGGTGCGAGCGCTCTCTCCACGTCTAAGAACGGTGCCAGCACGATGTCGGCGACTCCCCCTGGTCCCAGCTCACGTGCCACTCCGATGTGCGAAAGGAGGTCCGGCCGGTTCGGGGTGATGTCCAGCACGAGCCGGGTGTCGTCGAGACCGAGGGCGCTGACGAAGCCGGTGCCCGGCTCCCAGTCCCCCGTCAGCATCATCAGCCCGTCGTGATCGCGCCCGAGTCCGAGCTCGCGTGGCGAGCACAGCATCCCCTGAGAAAGCTCGCCGCGAAGCTTCGCTTTCTTGATCTGCATGCCGCCCGGCAGCGTCGCTCCGATCGGAGCGAACGGATAGAACCGTCCCCCCTCCACATTCGGTGCGCCGCAGACGACCTGGAGCGGCTCGGCCCCCGCGCGGACGGTGCACAAGCGCAGCCGATCGGCGTTCGGATGCGGCCGAACCTCCTCGACCCGGGCGACAACGATGTCCCCGAGTCCGGCGCCCAGATCGATGATCTCGTCCACCGGCGCACCGAGCATCCCCAGCCGGTCGGCGAGCCGTTCGGGTGTGTCCTCGATCGTCGGGGCGATGGCTCGCAGCCATCGGTAGGAGATGTTCATTGATTCGGAAGTACGTTATACGTCATACGTCATACGTCATACGTCATACGTTGTACGTCATACGTTATTCGTTGCGTCGTCGCGGCATCCGAGCCGCCCTGTCGCCTCGAGCAGCGGGATGCGCACACCTTCCCCCGTCGTCCCACGTGTCCTGGCACGCCTCATACAACGGATAACGGATAACGTACGACGTACAACGTCCCTCTCCCTCACCCGAACTGCTCCAGGAACCTCACGTCGTTCTCGTAGAGCAGGCGGATGTCGGGTATCCGGTAACGCTGCAGGGCGATCCGGGCCGGGCCCATGCCGAAGGCGAAACCGGTGTAGCGCTCGGGATCGTACCCTACGGCCTGGAAGACGGCGGGATCGACCATACCCGCTCCCATGATCTCCATCCAGCCGGTGCGCTTGCAGGCGCTGCACCCCGCACCCCCGCAGATCCGGCAGGAGACGTCGACCTCCGCCGATGGCTCGGTGAAGGGGAAGAACGACGGACGGAAGCGAGTACGGGTGTCGGGACCGAGGAAGCGGCGCGCGAATTCGGAGAGGGTGGCCTTGAGATCCAGGAAGGTGATTCCCTCGTCGACCGCGAGCCCCTCGATCTGCTCGAACGCCGGGGCGTGTGATGCGTCGAACGGGTCTCGCCGATAGACCGTGCCCGGCACGACGACGCGCACGGGAGGCTCCACCTGCTCCATCACCCGGGCCTGGACGGGAGACGTATGCGTCCTCAGGACGACCCCGTCCGAGAGATAGAAGGTGTCGTGCATGTCGGCCGCGGGATGGTCGAGCGGGGTGTTGAGCTTGGTGAAGTTGTAGTCGACCGTCTCGACTTCGGGACCCCGGACTTTGGCGAAGCCGAGGCTCTCGAAGATCTCACAGATCTCCTCGACCACCTGCGTCACCGGGTGGAGCCCGCCCCGCCAGCGTCCCCTGCCGGGCATCGTGAGGTCGATTCCGGAGCTGCCCGTCTCCTCCGACGATCCACTCTTCCGCTCCTCCAGGCGAGCGGCGAGCACCTCCTTGATGCGATTCGCCTCCGCGCCGACCCGGGGACGCTCCTCGGCCGAGAGCTGGCCGAGTCCGCGCAGTATTCCGGTGAGGCGTCCCTTGCGGCCGAGGAGGTCCACCCGCAGGTGCTCCAGTTCATCCGCATCCGCGGCAGACTCTATCGCTTCGCTTCCTTCTCGTTCCAGCAGAGCGAGCTGCTCCATCAAATCGATCGTCATTCTTTCCCTCTGGCCGTGGCTCCGACGAGCGGAGCAATTTGACCTGTCGGCCCTGCATTTGGCTACCCCTTCATCCGCGCAGGCGAAGACCCTTAGGGTAGTGGTTCTTCACCGTAGCGCCGACGCGCTTGCCCCAACCGAGGGCGAAACCGTCCACGGCGACCGGCATCCATCCGGGGGGCCCGGCGTGATCGATCGGGTGGCCACGAAGGTATCGTCCGACCCGCTCGTCCTCCAGCCGCAGGTCAGCGGTCGCCGGTGAAAGGTCCGGTCCGACGGCGAGGGCGAGCGCATGCCCCGGCTCGAAGCGGTCGCGCTGCACCGTCCCCAGCCAGAACCCGGGTCTGAGGACCCTCAATCCCTTCACCGCGGGCGGGTGCGCCGGCAACTCGTAGAGCTCGCGGCCCAGAAGGGCGAGCCGTGCCGGATCGACCGGCAGTGCCGGGAATACGTCCTGCCGGAATCGTCCGAAATAGCGGAGCGCGTCCGGAGGCGGGGTGGGCTCCCAGCGTCCGACCACGGCGCCCGCCCCGTCGTGATCTCGACGCAAGGCGGCGATGAAGTGGCCGGCTCCCGGGATCCGGTGAGGCCACAACCGGTACACCCCCGGCTCGACCTCTTCCAGGCCGCGAAACGACCCGAGCGGTTCGAGGCTGAAGTGTGGATGAGCGGAAAGGAAGCCGGAGACTACTTCCTCGTTCTCCTCGAGCCCGAAGGTGCAGGTGGAGTAGACCAGAACGCCGCCGGGCCGGGTGAGCTTCGCCGCCATCTGCAGCAGACCTGTCTGTCGGCGTGCGCATCCGCCCACCGCCGCCGGACTCCAGTCCTCACGGGCGGCGGCGCTCTTGTGGAACATCGACTCGCCCGAGCAGGGTGCATCCAGCAGGACGCGATCGAAGTACGGCCCGAAGTGCCCGGCGAGCCGCTCGGCGGTCTCGGAGAGGATGATCGCGTTGCGGACCCCGCATCGCTCCAGGTTTCGAACCAGCTCCCTCGCACGGGGTCGGCTCACATCGTTCGCGATGAGCACTCCCTCGTTTTGCATCTGCGCCGCGAGGTGGGTTGCCTTGCCCCCGGGGGCCGCGGCGAGATCGAGCACCCGCTCGCCGGGCTGCGCGGCCACCAGGGCGCCGGCCGCGATCGCGCCCGGGTCCTGGATGTAGTACAGCCCCGCCGCATGGTACGGGTGCTTGCCGGCACGCCCGCCCTCGGCGATCAGAAAGCCCTCCGGTGGAAAGGTCAGCGGGTCGAGCCTGAACCCGGCATCCCGCCGAAGGCGTTCGGGGCCGAGCCTCAGCGTATTCGTCCGCAGCCCGTCGGGCGGAGCGCCGAGCGCTTGGAGGAACTCACCGGACTCGGCACCCAGCTGCGCCTCGATGCGGCTGACGAACTCCTCGGGATACGAATTCACCGGCATCTCGGGCTCTCATGCGGGGGCCGCGGAACGCTGGACGAGGCACCGACGAAGAAGCGCCGGGAGAGTCGACTCTCCCGGCGCTCGATAGACATCCGGACCGCGCTCAGAGCTTCGCTTTCGCCTGACCGGCCAGGTGGGCGAACGCCTCCGGATCGCGTATCGCCAGCTCGGCGAGCTGCTTCCGGTCCAGCTCGATTCCGGCCAGCTTCAGGCCGTTGATGAAGCGCGAGTACGTCAGCTCGTGCTGTCGGGCCGCGGCGTTGATCCGGATGATCCACAACCGGCGGAAATCACGCTTGCGGTTCTTCCGATCGCGGTAGGAATACCGCCATCCGCGTTCGACCGCTTCCTTGGCCGTCTTATAGAGGTTCTTGCGCCGCCCGAAATAGCCCTTGGCGTGCTTCAGGATCTTGTTCTTGCGCTTCAGGCGCGCGACGTTCATGCTTACGCGTGGCATGGTCTAGTCCCATGGTTGAGGTGAATAGGGATCGCTGTATGTCAGCAGGCGAGCAGACGCTTCATGCGCTTCTCGTCCGACTTCGCGACCAGATCACCCTTCCGCAACTTCCGCTTCCGCTTCGGGGACTTCTTCGTCAGGATATGGCTGGTGAAGGCATGATGCCGCTTCACCTTTCCCGTACCCGTCTTCTTGAACCGCTTCGCCGCACCGCGGTGCGATTTCATCTTCGGCATTTCTTGCCCCTTCTCTCGTTGAACGCGCCGAGCCTCAGGCGCCATTTACCGGTCAACCGACATGGATCTCCGCTCCGTTACTTGAGCGGCGCGAGCACCATGGTCATGCTCCGCGCTTCCATCATCGGGTGCGATTCTACCTTTCCCACGTCCGCCACCTCGGCGACCATCCGGTCCATCACCTGCCTGCCGATCTCCGGGTGCGCCATCTGACGGCCCCGGAACATCATCGTGACCTTCACCTTGTTGCCTTCTTCGAGGAACCGCCGCGCATGCCGCGCCTTGAAGTCGAAATCGTGGTCTTCGATGCCCGGCCTGAGCTTGACCTCCTTCAGCTCGACACGGTGCTGCTTCTTCCGCGCCTCCCTCGCTTTGCGCTGCTCTTCGTAGCGAAACTTGCCGTAATCCATGATCCGGCAAACGGGCGGTCTTGCCAACGGAGCGACCTCTACCAGGTCCAGCCCCAGCTCCTCCGCAGTCTCGAGCGCCTTTTCGATCGGTAGAATTCCGATCTGCTCGCCCTCCGCGTCGATCACCCGGACGGGGCTGATCCGGATCTGCTGGTTTACACGCGTTCTCTCGTTGATGGCAGTCGCTCTCCTCAGGGGTAGGCCGGACGAAAAAGGGCCCGCATTCAGCGGGCCCCTGGCAAACGGCACAACCCCCGTCTCCGACGTGGAGAGGGGGAGGCCGAGCTTGCTGAGACCCGGCGGCATCGCCATGGGCGAGCCGAAAGGTGAGGGGCACGACGGCCCCTTCTTCGCCGAATTGTGACCGGAATCTAGGATCGCGGCGCCCGCCGGTCAACCCTGGACTCGGTCATCACATCTTCGTCGGCTCCTCGAAGCCGATGTGGAGCGACTTCGTCGAGATCTGCTCCCGCACACGCTGCGCGAACTCCTCCCGCGGCAAGATCTCCTGCTTCCTTCCTGCGCCACGCACGCGGAGCGCCACCGTCTTCGCCTCGGCCTCCCTTCCCCCGATCACAGCCATATAGGGGACCTTCTGCGTTTCGGCTTCGCGGATCTTGTAGTTGAGCGTCTCGCTACGGTCATCGACCTCTGCACGGATTCCGTACGCCGCCAATTGCTCCACGAAGTCGCGGGCGCTCTCGTTCTGCTCGTCCGCGATCGGCAACACCGCCACCTGGACCGGTGAGAGCCATACGGGGAACGCACCCGCGAAGTGCTCGATCAGGATGGCGATGAACCGCTCGAAGGAGCCGAATATCGCCCGGTGGATGACGACCGGGCGGTGCTCCTTGTTGTCCTCGCCCGTGTATGCGAGGTCGAAGCGCTCCGGCGCGGCATAATCGAGTTGAATCGTGCCCAGTTGCCACGTACGGCCGATCGAATCGGATACGTCGAAGTCGATCTTGGGGCCGTAGAAGGCGCCGTCGCCCGGCTTCGACTCGTACTCCATGCCCGTAGCCTCCAGGGCCGAGCGGAGCGCACTCTCGGCCTGGTCCCACATCGCATCCTCCCCGATCCGCACCTCCGGCCTGGTAGCGAACTTCGCCGCGTATTCGAGCCCGAGCGTCTCGTAGAAGTAGTCCAGGAGCGCGACCATGCGCTGGACTTCGGCCGGTATCTGCGACTCGGCGAGGTAGATGTGCGCGTCGTCCTGCTGGAACTGCCGTACCCGCGTGAGCCCGCTGAGGGCGCCCGAGACCTCGTTGCGGTGCAGGACGTCTTGCGTGGCGTAACGTACCGGCAGATCGCGATACGAGTGCTTCTTCGCGTCGTACAGCAGGTGGTGCGACGGGCAGTTCATCGGTTTCAGGGAGAAGTCGTGCTCGCCCGACTCGCTGTCGAGCACCAGGAACATGTTCTCGCGGTACTTCCCCCAGTGGCCCGACACCTCCCACAGTGATTTGTTGAAGAGGAGGGGCGTCTTGACGATATCGTAACCGTTCTGGAGAAGCACCTCGACCATCCAGTCGACGAGCGCCTGGAAGATCAGCGTACCGCGGTGCGTCCAGAACGCCGACCCCGGGGCCGACGGATGGAAGAAGAAGAGGTCGAGCTCGCGGCCGAGACGTCTGTGATCCCGCTTCTTCGCCTCCTCCAGTCGGTTGAGATGCTCCTCCAGCGCCTGCCGGGTGTGCCATGCCGTACCGTAGATACGGTGCAGCGTCTGACGGCTGGAGTCCCCGCGCCAGTAGGCCGCCGCGGTATTGAGCAGCTTGAAGTGCTTTATCCGTCCCGTGCCGGGGACGTGCGGACCTCGGCAGAGGTCGAGGAAGGGACCGTTGCGGTAGACGCTGATCACCTCGTCGTCGCCGAGCTCCTCGAGTCGCTCCAGCTTGAGCGGATCGCCAGCGAAAAGCTCACGGGCGCGTGCACGGTCGACGTTCTCACGCTCGAAGCGATCGTCCGCCTCGGCCACCTTCTCCATCTCCCGCTCGATCCGCTCGAGCTCCTCCGGCGTGAACGGCTCGTCGACCTCGAAGTCGTAGTAGAACCCGTGCTCGATCGAGGGTCCGAATCCGATCTTCGCTTCGGGGCGGATGCGTCGTACTGCGGTCGCCAGCACGTGCGCCGCCGAATGTCGGAGGACATCGAGCGCTTCCGGGCTTCGGTCCGTGAGGATCTCGACGGTCGCATCCTCCTCGATCGGATTCGCGAGGTCGACGACCTTTCCGTTGACCTTGGCGGCGAGTGCCGCTTTCGCCAGCCGTGCGCCAATCGACTCGGCGACGGCCAGCACCGACGTTCCGGCGGGATACCTTCGTTCCGATCCGTCGGGCAGCTTCACGCGCACCTCTTCGGGCGCGCCTGCGATCTGCGTCATCTATCTGCTCCTGATCTCTCTCTAGTGGAAGCGGCGGGGAAGCTAGGGCTCGGCGGTACAAAGGAAAAAGCGCGGCCTCTCGAACGTCGAGAGACCGCGCTTCCGAATGGTAGTCCGCCGTCTACCGCGCGCAGGATCTCCCGACGCCTCTTGGAGAGGCCTCGGTAGTCGTGGTCGTGCGCGTGGTCGCGAGCTTCATCATTCGATCTTCCGGGTTTCGGTCGACAACGTTAGCGCGAGGGCGGGCTAGCGTCAACCGCATCGAGCCGCGCCCCCGGGCCGTTCCGGCTGACGCGGGGATGGATACGGGCGTCACCTACGATGCGGCCGGCGGCAGCCCGGCTCATTCGACACCCGCTGCGTCCGTCACCTTGATGAGCACGTACTTCGTCGGGCCGAATCCCGGAATCTCGATGTCCTCTCCACCTCGCACCTCCGCGAGGTGTTGCTCGGCCGCGAGCACGGCCTCCGGCTCGCCGGTACCCTCGGTCGCGGCGGGAACGTGGGCGCGCATCTCCCGGTCCACGCTCGTTCCGAACGACTCCCGCGCACGGAACAGCATCTGCACGGCACCCTCCAGATCCGCCGCGCTCGTGGCGGGCGTTACGAAGATCATGTCCGGCAGACCTTCGCCGACCGGACGGATGATGGTCGCGCGGGCGTCAGGATGCTCCAGGCTGCCTACCAGCGAGAGAAGCACCTGTGTCGTATCGCCCGGAAGCTCGGACGTGGAAGAGGTCTGCGGTACTGCCCCTTCCGCGCTCCCGGAGGGGTGCGCCGCACCATATCCCATCAGGCTCCCCGCGATGAGCCAAGCGACCATCAATGCTCCAGCCAGCATTCAGCTCCTTTACCTGATGGGGCGCGAGCACCCCGATTCACAGAGGCCGTTCGACCCGGCTCCATACCCGCGCCTGCCGGCACGGGTCCGGTGCCGCGCCCTCGACGGCGCTTCGTGATCAATTTCTTGGACGGGGTATTCCCTTCGCTCCACCACCTACGACATCTTGTGCCTCTCCGATTGGGCAACCCACGGCTTCAGGACCGCTCTGCGCTGACTAATTTTCGCGTCAGAAGAAAGGCAACCAACCCGGCCGGGAGCGCCCATCCTCCGTCGTGACGATTCAGTCCGGACCTCGTGGCAACTGTGCCGGGATTCTTTCCGGATGCTTCGATCGTCTGAAACGCACGTCCCCATCCACGATCCACGAACTTCGACTCCACGCATGTCTTCGCGAAGGAGGCGGATACGAAATCAATCTCTGCGCCGGTGCTCGATCGGTAGTAGAGTAACCGATCGTGTCGCATCGCAGCACCAGGCCACTCCTCCTCCAGTGCCCTCAACAGAGCGACAGCGATCTGTTGCTCGGAGAGCGCCGTTGCGGCCGGCGATGTGCCGGCACCGAAGTCCGCTGCCAAACGTGCAAGGCGCGGGTCGGTGAAGTACCACTTCGATTGCGAGCGCGGCTTAGGAGCCAGTCCCTGCTCCCGATGTACCGGGAAGGCGATGAATGCTCTGCGGAGCGCATCCAAGCGGGTTTCCGCAGTGCTGTGATGAAGGGCAACGTTCGTGGCGCCTGCGGATATCCGCCCACGCGGAGATACTGGTCCCACGCATCGACCAGAGTGGGCACCCACGACAGATACTCAGCAACCAGAGCCTCCAGAGCCTCGTCGTGGCCCAGACCAGAGATGAGCAAACCGGGTGGGTCTGGCAGTTCCCGACCCAGCGCCCGAGCCACATCCACGAAGCCCATCTGGAACAGCGTTCGATCGCTCCGCTCCGCATTCCTGCGTCCGGCCAGGAGCTTTCTCGCCTCGTCAAACCTTGCGGACGACGAACCCGTGAGAACCACCGTGTCCGCCGAGAACGAGGGATGATTGTCTCGTGGACTTCCCTACGCGGCGAGGCCCTCGAAGGATGTAGAGGCCGCCTATTGTGAGGCCGTGAAGGGGCCGGGGTTCGTAGCTCAGCGCGGACTGCCGGGCCACCCGGATCTGAACGTCGGATGCTTCCCACCCTTGGGGATTCCGCCACCACGGGTTGGCGGCGATTAGCTCAGCGTCGATTTCGGTTGGACTCATAGGTTATAGGACATTCGCTCCCGGGACATAACTATATCTTATATTCGTTACAACGCGAAATAACCATACTTGTTGTACAGTGCAAGCGCAGGTCCACACCCTTGCACGGGCTCCACCCACCACAACATGTTGTGGTGGGTGGAGCGAAGGGAACATCCCCTTTTCTTGGATCCGTCGAAGCGGCTCGATGCAGGCGCGGCAGGATGTGCAGAGGGGCATAACACCTCGAAGAAAACGCGGCCCCTCGAGCTCGAGGGGCCGCGTTTTATT
>JBBDRR010000167.1:11217-26719 GCA_040905395.1 Gemmatimonadota bacterium | reverse complement strand
ACGAGTCCACCTTCATCAGCTACTTCGAGGAGTCGGTGAACGGGCTCGAGGTCGGCGCGCCCGTGAAGTTCCAGGGCGTCCCGGTCGGCCGTGTCACCGACCTTCTCATCCAGATCGACCTGAACGACAAGACCTTCAAGGTGCCGGTCCAGTACGACGTGAACCTCGCGCGCCTGACGTCGGCGACGGGGACCTTCGTGAATCTGGAGGACGCCGCGGTCCTCGGGCAGCAGATCGAGGATGGGCTGCGCGCCCAGCTCCAGATGGAGAGCATCGTGACGGGTCAGCTCTATATCGAGCTCGCCTATCGCAGTGATCCGGAGCTGGCCGTGCTCGAGGAACGGCTCACCGAGTTTCCCGAGATCCCGACGACGCCATCACTGCTGGCCGCGTTCGGAACCCAGGCCGGCAGCCTGGTCGGCGACGTTCTCCAGATCCTCTTCCGGGTGAACGAGATGCTCGAGGAGGTGAACATGGTCGAGCTCAACCGGTCGGTGGTCGCATCCGCGCAGGCGATCGAGGACCTGGCGGGATCGCCGGAGATCACGGCGGCTCTAGCGAGCGTCCCGGAGATGAGCGAGGAGTTCTCCGGCGCCATGGCCGAGATGCAGGTCCTCGCCACGAGGCTCGGCGAGACGATCGATCCGCTGCAGACTCAGATCTCCGGCACCAACGACGAGCTGGTTCTCACGCTGAGATCGATGCAGGCGGTGATCGAGGAGACGCGCGGCCTGATCACGGCGGACTCAGGGGTCGGTTACCAGCTGGAAGGCACCCTGGCCAGCCTGACGAGTGCGGCCGATGCGCTGAGAGCGCTCGTCCTGTCACTCGAGCGCAACCCCGACATGCTCATTCGCGGCAGAGAGGCGCCTGAGAACTGATATGAGAAACAGGATGACAGTAGAGAGATCGAAAGCCGTGCTGGGCGCCCTCGTTTTCCTCGCGATCGGCGGATGCAGCCTCGGGCGGGGCGCGCCGGCGCCGCAGCACTTCGTCCTCGGCGGCGAAGCGACCGTGGAGGGCGCGTCCGCACCCCTACCCGAGCTGGAGGGGATGACCATCGGAATCCGAAGGCTCCAGCTCGCCTCCTACCTCGGCACGCCCTTCATCGTGGTACGCAGGGGGGACCAGGCGATGACGTTCGCCGAGTTCGACCGCTGGGGCGAGCCGCTCGCGGAGGGCATCAACCGAGCGGTCGCCGGCTATCTCAGGGACGGCGCGGCGTTCGCCGCCGTGGACGTGGCCCCATGGCCCCCCCGGACCGACCACGACTTCCTGATCGAGCTCAACGTGCTGCGCTTCGAGGGCGTCGCGCCCGCAGGCCCGGGGGCCACCGCCGGCGAAGTCCACGTCCTCGCCGAATGGCAGATTCTACGGCCGGGCGACTCCGGCATCGCCGCCCGCGGAACGAGCGACTTCCGGCAGGGTGGCTGGGAGGTCGGCGACCACGCCTCTCTGGTCGGGCTGATGAACACCGGCCTCCGCGCCCTCGCGGTGGACCTGATGACTCGCCTGGCGACCCTGGGGGAATAACGATCGAAGGAGAGACACCCCTCATCCCCACCCCAACCCGATCCTTGCCATGACACACCTGGCCGCCGTCTCAGAAGAAGCGCCCAAGCGCGATCCGACACGCGGTACGCCCCTGACCATCGTGGGGATCGGTGCGTCGGCCGGGGGGCTGAAGGCGCTGCAAACGTTCTTCGAGGCGGTGACCCCGAACAGCGGCCTGGCGTACGTGGTGATCATGCACCTGGACCCCGATCGCGAGAGCCGGCTCGCGCCGCTCCTGCAGGACCGCGCCTCGCTTCCAGTCAGCCAGGTCACCGAGTCAACGGTCGTGGAGGCGGATCACATCTATATCATTCCGCCGGGCCACGACCTGGAGATGACCCGAGAGTCACTCCGCGTCGTGGAGCGCGCGGACAGGGCCCAGCACGCGCCCGTCGATCTCCTGCTCCGCACCCTGGCCGAGTCGTGCGGAAGAGACGCGGTGGGCATCGTCCTCTCGGGGACGGGATCCGACGGGACGTCGGGGATCCGGCACATCAAGGAGCGGGGCGGTATCACCATCGCCCAGACGCCCGGCGACGCCGACTTCGATGGCATGCCGAGCAGCGCGATCGCGGCCGGCCAGATCGATCTCATCCTCCCGGCCAGTGAGATCGCCGGCGAGCTCCAGCGCATGCGCCGGACGCCTCCGCCGCTCGACTTGGACAGCCCGCCGCCCGACACCGAGGAACTCCTGAGCCAGGTGTTCGCCATCCTTCGAACGAGCACCGGCCACGACTTCAGCCTCTACAAGCGCTCGACCGTCATGCGCCGTCTCGAGCGGCGCCTGCTATTCAACGGCGTTGCGGGCTTCGAGGAGTACCTGCACCTCCTGGCGGCGAGCGAGGCAGAATCCAGGGCGCTCGTCCGCGACCTGCTGATCTCGGTGAGTGGCTTCTTCCGCGATCCGGAGGCCTTCGAGGCGTTGAGAAAGCTCATCCCGTCGCTGTTCGAGGGGAAGGGGCCGGCCGACTCGGTCAGGGTGTGGGTGGTCGGGTGCGCGACGGGAGAGGAGGCGTACTCTCTCGCGATCCTTCTCGACGAGCACGCGGCGACGCTCGATCAGCCGCCCCGTATCCAGATGTTCGCAACCGACATCGACGAGCGCGGATACGCCTGGGGGCGCGAGGCCCTCTACCCCGCCACCGAGGTCGCCGACATCCCCGCAGAGAGGCTGCGCCGCTACTTCACCCGCGAATCCGGCGGTTTTCGGGTCCTGAAACCCCTGCGGCAGAGCGTGCTCTTCGCCGTACACAACGTCCTGCACGACCCGCCCTTCTCGCGCATCGACCTGATCAGCTGCCGGAACCTGCTCATCTACTTACAGCCGGAGGCGCAGGAGCGGGTGCTCGACACCTTCCACTTCTCCCTGGCGCCCGGCAAGCTCCTCTTTCTCGGCGCGTCCGAGAGCGCCGGATCCGCAGGGCACTTCACGCCGACCGGCGACGGGCAGAGGATCTACAGACGGGACGAAACGCCGCACCACGCCCCGCCTCGCGTATCGGCTACCGATCTCCACGCAGCGTCGCCCGACGTCGCCGCGAGCGAGCCGGTCGACGGCGCTGCCACCCCGTTCTCGTATGGCTCGCTGCATCTCGGAATGCTCGAGGCGTACGCGCCGGCCAGCCTGATCGTCAACGAGAAGCTCGAGATCGTCCATCGCTCCGCACGTGCCGGTCACTTCCTGCACATGGGTCAGGGTAAGCCGAGCCACAACCTTCTCGACCTCGCGCGAGGCCACCTGCGCATGGACCTCCGCACGGCGCTCTACCAGGCATTCGAGAACGGACTGGAGACCACGCGCCTGGTCCCGGCCGATAACGGGGGTCAGCCGCTCATCATCCGTGTTCATCCACCGGTCGAGGACGCCGCGGGTGGTCGATTCGCGCTCGTCGTCTTCGCCGAGCAGGCAGCGCCGGAAATGAAGGACGTGGTCCCGGCCGACCAACCGGACCTCCGCGCCGTCTCTCACCTCGAGGAGGAGCTGCGACGGACCAAGGAGCACCTCGAATCGACGAGCGCGGCGCACGATCACATGGTCGAGAGCCTCCAGTCCGCGAACGAGGAGCTGCAGTCGATAAACGAGGAGGAGCGGGCGGCGACCGAGGAACTGGAGACGAGCCGGGAGGAGATCCAGTCGATCAACGAGGAGCTGACGACGATCAACCAGGAGCATCAGAGCACGATCGAGGAGCTGAAGCGAACGAACTCCGATCTCCAGAACCTCATCGAGTCCACGGAGATCGGCACGATCTTCCTGGACCTTTCGATGCGGATCCGGCGCTTCACTCCCTCGGCGAGCATCCTCTTCAACTTCGTTGCCGCCGACCAGGGCCGACCACTGGCTCATATCACCCACCGGCTCGGGTATCCCGACCTGCTCACCGACGTCGAGAGCGTTCTGAGCTCCCTCGCCCGGATCGAGCGCTCGGTCGTGAGCGACTCCGGCGAGTGGTACATCGTCCGCATCAACCCTTACCGCTCGCCTGAAGACCGGGTGGAGGGCGCCGTGCTGACGTTCTTCAACGCCACCGAGCAGAAGCGGATCGAAGATGAGCTCCGCGAAGCGAAGATCGCCGCGGAGTCGGCGAACCTGGCGAAGGGGACCTTCCTGGCGACCCTGTCGCACGAATTCCGCACGCCGCTCAACGGGATACTCGGGTACGCCGACCTCCTCGCGCTCGACGGCGATCTGAACCCGGCGCAGGAACAGAAGGTGGCACGGATCCGTGCCGGAGTCTGGCACCTCGATTCGATGATCAACGAGATCCTCGCTTTCGCCAAGCTGGACGAGGGCCGCGAGACCGTGCGTACCGAGTCCTTCGATGCGCGGGCCATTGCAAAGGACGCCGCGATCCTGGTGGAGCCTGCGGCCGCAGCAAAGGGCCTCGATCTCATCGTCACCGTTCCCGACGAGCCGATCGGGTTGGAGACGGATGGCGGGAAGGTCCGTCAGATCCTCGTCAATCTCGTTGGGAACGCGGTGAAGTATACGGACCACGGGGGGATCACCGTGGGGGTGGAGGCGGCCGGGGAAATGATCGCCTTCGAAGTCCGCGACACCGGCGCCGGCATCGCGCTGGAGAACCAGGAGCTCATCTTCGAGCGTTTCTGGCAGGTGGACGGCTCGGCAACCCGGCCCTACGGAGGGATGGGCGTCGGGCTTGCCGCCGCGAGGGAGTTCAGCCGGCTCCTGGGAGGGGATGTCGAGGTCGAGAGCGTGATGGGCGAGGGGAGCACCTTCAGACTGCTGCTGCCGCAAAGCGCGGCGACCGGCGGGGCGAGCATCAAATGAGGCCCGACAGCGGGCTGGCCGCTGATCAGCCCGTTGCTTCTTCCTCGATGACCCGCCGCACCATCCTGGCGAGCCCATCGGAATCGAAGGGCTTCTGCAGGAGGTGGACGCCCGCTTGCAGGACGCCGTGGTCGACGATGGCGTCGTCCGTATAACCGGACATGTAGAGCACCTTCAAGTCCGGCAGTTCTCGCCTGAGCTCGTCCGCCAGCTCCCGCCCGCTCATCCCCGGGAGCACCACGTCGGTCAGCAGGAGGTCAATCGGACGTTCATAGCCGCGCGCGACGGTCAGCGCTGCGGTGCCGTCCGCCGCGTCGAGCACCCCGTACCCGAGCCGGGTGAGCAGCCGTCCGGTGCTGCGGCGCAAGGCACTTTCGTCTTCGACCATGAGAATTGTTTCGCTCCCCCCGGCAGGCGTGCCCGACTCGACCGGGCGCGCCCGCGAGGTCAGGGGGCCGGAGACCCGGGGAAAATAGATCCGAAACGTGGTGCCGGCGGCGACCTCGCTCTCCATCGCGAGCTGTCCGCCGCTCTGCTGAATGATCCCGTAAACGGTCGCCAGGCCGAGCCCGGTCCCCTTCCCGACCTCCTTCGTCGTGAAGAAGGGATCGAACGCCTTCGCCCGGGTGTCCCTGTCCATCCCGACGCCATTGTCACGGACGGTCAGAAGGACGTAGGATCCGGGCGGAAGCGCGCCTCCGGCGGAGTCCTCGACCTCCACGTTCTCGGTACCGAGCTCGAGACGTCCGCCGCGCGGCATCGCGTCCCGTGCATTTACGGCGAGGTTCATCAGCACCTGCTCGATCTGTCCGGCATCCGCGCTGATCCAGGGGAATGCTGCCTCTGAGCGGATGACGAGCTCGACATCCTCCCCGATCACGCGACGCAGCATCGTCATCACCTGGGTGATCGTGTCGTCGAGGTTGAGGACCTCGGGCTTGAGGATCTGCTGACGGCTGAAGGCGAGCAGCTGGTGGGTCAGCTTCCCGGCGCGCTCCGTCGCGAGGGCGATCTCGTCGAGCTCCTCCCGCCCGGGCGCGTCCGGCGGCAGATCCATCATCGCGAGCTGCGCGTTGCTTCCGATGACACCCAGGAGATTGTTGAAGTCGTGGGCGATTCCACCGGCAAGCCGGCCGACGGACTCCATCCGCTGCGCCTGCCGAAGCTGGTCCTCGAGCATCGCGCGCTCGCTCACGTCGCGCATGATCGCGAGGATCCCGATCGCTCTGCCGTCATCCCGGATCACCTGGACGCTGGCGTCTACCAGGAAGCGGTGCCCATCGGTGCTATTGAGTTCGAGCTCCTGGACCGAGCTCGATCCCCGATCCCCATCCCCGCCGGGCAGATGCTTCATCCAAAGCTCCACCTGGTCGCGGAAGCGGGGTGCGACGAAGCTGGCGAACGGCTCTCCGAGGACCGCATCGGCGGGCGCCCCGAGCAGCTCCTTACCCTTCCGGTTCAGGGAGGCGATCCTCCCCGTCAGGTCGGTGGTGACGACGATGTCGTTCGCGTTCTCGAAGAGCTCACGGTAGCGACGCTCGGCCCGCTCGCGCTCGTCGACCAGCGCGAGGAGGCTCCGCTCGCGCGCGCGCTGCCGACGGGCCCGTTCATGGTCAACGCCGAAGATCAATCCCGCGACCGCGAGTAGGACAAAGATCCGGAAGGTCCACGTCTCGTAGTAGTGCGCTGCGCTGCGGATCCCCAGGCCCGTCGTTTCGCTCCACTCCGCATTGCGACTGCGCGCCTGCAGCTCGAATCGGTACTCCCCGGAGGAAAGATTCGTGTAGGTGGCGACGCGACCGGCCGTCGGCTCGATCCAATCCTCGTCGAAACCAACGAGCCGATAGCGGAAGCGAAGGGTGGGGCCATTGACGAAGTCGATGCTCGTGAATTCGATCTCCAGCCGTTCGGCGTCGGCGGGGATCTGCAGCGTACCGCGGTCGGCCAGGACGGCGCCCTCGGCGCCGATCGTCACCCACTCGATCTTCGGACGTGCCGCCGGTCCCTCCTCCGGCAATGTCACGGGGTCTACGAATCCGGCGCCTTCGAGGGTTGGGAACCAGAGTCGTCCTTCGCTGTCCTTCCACCCGGCCGGCTGGATTCCACCGTTCGTCTCCGTGCTCGGCAGCCCGTCCGAGGCGGTGTAATGCCGCAGGGACGGCAGATCCGAGCGGTCTCCGTCGACGAGCGCGTTCAACTCCTCGACCGAGACGCGGTAGACGCCGGTGTTGCCGCTGAGCCAGAGGTGCCCGCCGTCATCCTCGAGAATCCGGAACACCTGTCCCGCCAGCGCCCGGTCCGGTGTAACGACGGGCTCGAAACGGGTTTCCGTGAAGCGCAGCAGACCCGAATTCGTGCCGATCCAATGCGAACCGGTTGCGTCCTCGTGCACGGCGTACACGAAGCCGCCGGGTGCGCCCGGGACGCCTTCGAACGACGCGAACTCCCCATCCCGCAGGCGGGTGAGCCCCTCGCGTGCCCCGATCCAGAGGTCACCCCGCGAGTCCCGGGTGATGAACTGGATGAAGTCGTTCGAGAGACCGTCCGCGACGGTAAAGTTGGTGAAGCGATCCCCGTCGAGACGACTCAGTCCTGCCGAGGTTCCCGCCCATAGGACGCCGGATGGATCGGCATAGAGCGCGGAAACCGCCGAGGAGCCGAGCCCGTCTTCGGTGCCGTACGTGGTGAATCCGCCGTCGGCGAACCTGCTGACCCCGAGACGCGTCCCGATCCACAACGCGCCGTCCGGCGTCTCGGCGAGAGAGAGGATGAAATCGTCGGCGAGCCCGTCTGCCTCGCCATAATTGGACACGCCCGCTTCGTCGACCCTGTTGAGCCCTCCGCCGTACGTCCCCATCCAGAGGGTACCTGTCGCGGACTCTAGGATGGACAGGACGATCTCCGCCGACAGTCCCTCGGACGGAGTGAAACCCACGAAGGGGCCGAGCCGGAGCAGAAAGAGCCCTCGTTCCGCGGTTCCGAACCAGATATGACCTTCGGCGTCCCCGAGTATGGCGACGATGTCGTCGGAGGGCAGCCCAGTAGCCGTATCGAGCCCCTCGATATCACCATCGAGGAGACGGAAGAGACCGCTGCCACGGGTGCCGACCCAGAGGGCGCCTGATCGATCGAAGGCGAGTGCGCGCACGAAAGGCTCCTCCGCGCCCAGCAGGGGAAATCGTACCAACTCATCCCCCTGCGACCGGAACAGACCCGAACGCGTTCCGATCCAGAGCGTACCGTCGGGACCCTCCGCCAGGGCCTGGATCGACTGTCCCTCGATACGCGCCCGGGTCGAGCCGAGGCTCTTCCCTGATGTGCTTGCGACCTGCCCGCCTTCGGTCCCGACCCAGACCCCGCCGGCTCGGCGCGGGATGAGCACGTTCACCGCACCGATGTCGCCGGAGACCGGGCTAGGGATGGCGCCGTCGAGCCACCAGAGCCCATTGCTGGCACCGATCCACAGTGTCCCGTCCTCCGCCTCGTGGAGGTCGAGGATCGACCCTCGCTGGACGCCGGCCGAGTCCGGATGGATCTGGAAGAGACCGTCCCGGTAGCTGACGACGCCACCCCCCAACGTTCCGATCCAAAGCCGCCCGTCCGCGCCAGTCGCCAACCCGCCGGTGTCGCTGGTGGTGAGCGCGTCGGTGGTCGTGTGGCTGAAGACGGTGAAGCGCGTCCCGTCGAATCGGGCGATGCCCTCCTGGGTTCCGATCCAGAGGTATCCGTCCCCGGTCTGAGCAAGCGCCTCGGCGTTGTTCTGCGGCAGACCGTCACCTTGATCCCAGGACTCCAGGATGTACTGGCTGAGCGCCCGGGTCTGGGCATCGGCGGCGGGCGTGCTGTAGAGAAGGAGGGCGATGAGCAGCGCGGTGGACCGAATCGCGAGTCGCACCAGGGCACATGCCCGTGTCCGAGCGGTCGCGAGGTCAGGGGGGTTCCGTTGGTGAATTGGAACGATCACGATTGGTTCAGCACCCGAGGGTCCCGGCTCGAATCTTCGACAGGCTCATCCAACGAGCTGCTCCACCGCATCCCTCAATTCAGCAAGCCGGAGAGGTTTTGTGAGCACGGGAACGTGCAACTTCGCCTCGAGGTTGGGGCCCCGCCCGCCAACGACGTCCCCGGTAACGAAGATCAGACGCTTCTCCATTCCAGGCGCCTGGGTTCGAAGCCGCTCATGAAGCTCTTCACCCCCGATCCCCGGCATGCGGAGATCGGAGATGATCACATCGTAATCCGACTCTCCGATCAGCAGGAGCGCTTGGCCGCCGTCGGAGGCTTCATCGACCTGATGTCCGATTCGGTCGAGATAGCGACATGTTACGCGCCGAATCGCCGGCTCATCATCGACCACCAGAATTCTCAGGCTGCCGCTGGAGTTGCTCGAGGGCTCGGAGGGCTCGATCTTGTTCATGATGGTTGCGGCCACCGGCAGCTCGATTCTGAAGGCGGTTCCCTTTCCTTGCTGGCTCTCCACATCGATCTCGCCGCCGTGCTCGGCGATTATGTTGTGGACCAACGACAACCCCAGGCCGGTCCCCTCACCGGGGGATTTCGTCGTGAAGAACGGGTCGTAGATGCGTTCGATGTGGTCGGGGGAAATTCCAGGGCCGTTGTCGATGATGGATAGAGCGATCCAGCCAGCGGTTCGGCGCGTTCGGAGTAGTAGCTTTGGCGTCGTGGCCCGCTCCTTCAGCGCCTGCTCGGCGTTGATCAGCAGGTTGAAGACCACCTGCTCCAGGTCGCAACGATTGGCGAGCACAGGCGGTAGGTCCGGTGCGAGATCCTCCTCGATCGCGATGTTCGCCGTTTCCAGCGAGTACCGCCTCACGCGCAGACAGTGCCGAAGGATCTCGTTGACATCGCTGGGCTCGCGCCCCGTGGTACTCTCCTGGGTCTCCCTCGCCAGGCGCCGCAAGTCGGCGACGACGCGTGCGGCACGGTCCGCTTCGCGGAGAATCATCTGCAGCAATTCCTCATCCTCGGGGGGCCGCTGCTCGAAGAGCATCAATTCCGCGACGTTGCGGATCGCATGGAGCGGATTATTCAGTTCGTGAGCTACGCCGCCGACGAGCGTTCCTACGCTCGCGAGCCTCTCCGCTCGGCGAAGCTGCCGTTCTCGAGCGCGCTCCTCCGTTATGTCTCGGACGATTCCGTGTGTACCGGTGACAGAGCCGTCTTCCTCGATCGTGGCGGCACGGACGTGCACCAATCGCCGCTCGCCGGAGGCGTGCATCAGGGACACGACGTGCTCGACCTTCCGCTCCTCGCCGGCCATTCGGTCCGCGTGGCGAGCCAGAGTGCGCTCGATATCGTCGGGCGCCACGATCTCCCGGAGGTGCTTCCCGATGATCTCATCCGCCGATCGGCCGACAATGTTCGCGAGTGCGAGATTCACTTCGCGGAAGTGCGCCTGCCTGTCGAGCACGAAGATCCCATATGGCGAGGTGCTGACCAAGCGTCGGTCGTGCGCGTCCGGCGCGCGGTCGAGCGTTCGGAGCCGTTCGCGTTCCAGGTCGAGCACACTCAGAGCTTCCTGACACATCCCTTACCGCCCTTCGAGAAAGCTACGTCGATTCACGTTTAGAGTATCGTCATCAGCGGTCTCCTGCTTGAGGCGAATGACCGCGTGCCGGCTTTCAATCCGAAGGAAGAACCTGCTGGATCGTGTGAACGGTTCATCGGGAGAGACCGGCTTCCCTGGCGCGGCCGTTGTAGCCGAACAGATCGGGGAGCCGGAAAGGATCGCACTCGGTCGACCCGGAGTATCAGGAACGTCGATCGGCCGCCGGCCCTCCCGACCGCAGCTCCCGCGTGAGAGGACGCCCTTCGACGACTCGCGCAAGCGCACGGGCGAAGCCTGTGGCGCACCCACTCCGACTTCACAATGAGATTCTGATGGAACCCGATCGCCAGTCGGCTCTGAACGACCCGGATCGGATCGATGCCCTGCGCAGGCTAGGGCTGATGGACACATTGCCGGAGGAAGCATTCGACCGGCTGACCCGCATAGCCGCCCGCACGGTCGGTGCGCCCATCGCACTGGTCAACCTGATCGACGACGAGAGGCAGTTCTTCAAGAGCGCCGTCGGCATGGGGACGCTCCGCGAGCTGCCCGTCGCGACCGGTGTCTGCTCATACGCGCTGGCCTCTCGCCAGCCGCTTCTGATCGAGGACGCCCGCCTCGAGCCGCGGTTCGCCGGCAATCCGATCGTGACGGACCACGGCCTCGTAGCATACATCGGCATGCCCCTCCTGACGGAGGAGGGGCATGCGATCGGGACCTTCTGCGTGGTCGACACGAAGCCGCACACGTGGACGGAGCAGGATGTGGAGACGATCCGCGATCTCGCGGCGACGCTGATGACGGAGATCGGCTTTCGCCAGGTCACCGGCACCCTCGAATCCGAACGAGCCCGACTCGCCACCATCTTCGAGCAGGCCCCGGCCTTCATGGCGTCGCTTCGGGGACCGGAACACGTCTTCGAGATGGCCAACGCCCCCTATCAGCAGTTGATCGGTCATCGACCGGTCCTCGGCCTTCCCGTTCACGAAGCCCTTCCCGAGGTGGTCCCCCAGGGCATCATCGAGCTGCTCGACCGCGTCTATCGCACGGGTGAGCCCTTCCGGACGGATCGGATGACCATACTGCTCCAGCGCGAGGTCGGCGCGCCGATGGAGCAGCGGATCCTCCGCTTCGGCTACCTGCCCCTCAAGGACCCGGACGGCTCCGTCTCCGGCCTCCTGGCCCACGGGATCGACGTGACGGAACAGGTGAGAGCCAGCGAGCGGGTCGAGGCCGCCGAGGAGCACTACCGCCGACTCGTGGACAACTCTCCGCTGGCGATCTTCTCCCTCGACCACGAGGGTCTTTTCACACAGCTCAACCCGGCCGGCGAAGCGATACTGGGACGACCGGTCGCCGATGTGTTGGGCCGGCACTTCGCGGAGATGGTACACGCGAGCGACCACGCCCAGGCGGACGAGGCGTTCCGGGAGGTCCTGGAGGGGCACGTGGATCAGCGATCCGTCGACCTGCAGGTGCATCGTCCGAACCTCGAGCTGCGCCGCCTAGCAATCACCTGCACCGGGATTCGCGAGCGCGGCGAGCTGGTGGGGGTGCAGGGAATCGCCCGCGACGTTACGGAGGAGCGCCTTCGGGAGCAGCAGATCCGACTCCTCGCGGCGGCGCTCGAGAACCTGGATGAAGGGGTGTCGATCACCCGCACCGACGGCCAGCTTCTCTACGCGAACGCCAACCTCGGACGACTCCTGAACTTCGATATCCGCGCCCCCCTGCCGAACTCCGCGAGCTTCGTCGCCGACGAGCCGGATAGGGAGGCCTTCGAAACGATCGCCGCCACCGTGGCGGCGAAGGGAATCTGGCGCGGCCGCACGAAGTTCATGCCGCTCGGTGGCGACCGATCGATTCCGATGCACCTCGTGATCGGAACTGTCGCGCAGGACGACGGGGAGGTCCTCTACTTCTCGATCGCCCGGGACATCCGCGGCGAGATCGAGCGGGAGACCAACCTCCGGCGCACCGAGAGGCTCGCCAGCATCGGCACGCTCATCGGCGGCTTCGCACACAAGCTGAACAACCCGCTCCACGCCATCCAGGGCCTGGCGGAGCTCCTCGCCGTGAGCCCCGGCGCCCCCACGGTGAAGGAGGATCTGGAGAGCATCCAGCGGGAGGCGCTCCGCGCCGCCCGGATCGTGGCCGATCTCAAGGATCTCGCGGGCAGTACGCACGCCGACGGGTCGAACGAGGAGCGTGTCGACCTGAACGATGTCCTCCGGCAGGCGCTGGGCAGCCGTCACTTCTCGTTGAATAGCCGGAACGTGGAAATCGTCGAAGAGCTCGAGGAGCAGCTTCCCCTCGTGCTCGGCAACCATCGTCAGCTCCAGCAGGTGTTCCTGAATCTCATTCTGAACGCGGAGGAGGCCATGGAACGCAGCCCGGGCGAGCGCCGCCTGGTCGTGCGGACCCGCGCGGCGGCTGGGCGCGTCGAGGTGGCCGTGATCGACACGGGCGGCGGGATCCCACCGGAGCACCTCGAGCGGATCTTCGATCCGTTCTGGACCACCAAGGCGCCGCGGGAAAGTACCGGGTTGGGACTTTCCCTCGTTCAAACCCGGGTCGCAGAGCACGGCGGCTCGGTTCGGGTCGAGAGCACGCCCGGTGAAGGCGCCGCCTTCTTCATCCACCTGCCTTGCCTGACGGATCGTATGCCCGCCCCGGAGGCGCCCGCCCCCCAGGAAACGGCGACACCTGATCCGCTGAGGATCCTCCTCGTCGATGACGAGCCGACGGTCCGTAGTGGCGTGTCCCGTTACCTGGCGGGACGAGGCCACCACGTGGACCTCGCCGTTGACGGCGGCGATGCCCTTCGAATGGTGGCCGACGCCGACGCAGCGGGACTCATCTACGATGTGATCGTCTCCGATCTGCGAATGCCCGGGCTGGCGGGCGACGAACTGTTCGCCCGCCTCCGCGACGCCGGCGGCGGCCTGGAGCGGCGTTTCATCTTCATGACCGGCGACGCGTTGGGGGGCGACACGACCCGCGTCCTGGCCGAGCTCGGTGCCCCCGTCCTCTTCAAGCCCATCAGCCTCCGGAAGGCCGCAGCTCAGATCGAGGGGTTGGCGGCCCGAACCGCCGGACTGGATCCCAGGAGTACCCGGACGTAAGTTGTCCGCAGAAACTTTCGCTATCTATGTGGCCGCCCGTGGACCTCTCCACTTCGATGTGATGAGCCGCACGATCCTTCTGATCGAAGACAATGTCCAGAATCGGTATCTGACGACCTACCTGCTCGAGCGGAGCGGCTACACGGTCGCGGCGGCCGAAGACGGACCGAGCGGGATCGCCCTGGCGGCGGCGGCAGCGCCGGATCTGATCCTCCTCGACATCAATGTTCCCGTGATGGACGGCTACGCCGTTGCCCGGAAGCTCCGCCAGCTTCCGGAAACGCGGCGCGTTCCGATCGTCGCCGTCACCTCGTACGCCATGGCCGGAGACCGCGAGAAGGCGCTCGCCGCGGGCTGCGACGGCTACATCGAGAAGCCGATCGACCCGGAGACGTTCGTCTCGGAGATCGAGCAGATGCTCGCGAACATGCCCCCAGTATGACCGAACCCACCAGGCTGCTGGTCGTCGATGACCGGCACGAGAACCGCTATTACCTGCTCGCCCTGCTCGAGGCCAGCGGGTATGTGATCACCCTCGCTCACGATGGTGCCGAAGCGCTCTTGAAGGCCCGGGCGGATCCGCCGGATCTGATCATCTCCGATCTGCTCATGCCTGTGATGGACGGGTACACCCTGCTCCGCAACTGGAAGGCGGACGATCGACTCAGGGAGATCCCCTTCATCGTCTACACGGCGACCTACACCGAACCCGAGGACGAGCGGCTGGCTCTGAGCCTCGGTGCGGACGCGTTCATCCTCAAGCCTGCCGAGCCCGACCAGTTTCTCACCAGGCTACGTGGAATCCTGGAGGCCGGCTGGTCGCGGCCGCCGGCGGAGCCCGAGGAGCCGGCTGGCCGGGACGCCGAAGTGCTGAGGCGCTACACCGACACGCTCATCCGCAAGCTCGGGGAGAAGACGCGGCAGCTCGAGGCGACGAACGACGCGCTGACAAAGGACATCGCCGAGCGGAAGCGGGCCGAGGAATCGCTGCGTGACAGCGAGTCCTTCCTGCGCATGGCTGGCAGGATCGGACGATTGGGCGCCTGGGCGGCCGATGCTCGCAGCCTGACGCTGACCTGGTCCGACGAGCTCTCGGCGATCTACGAGGCGGCCCCCGGATCCGTGCGGACGCTCCAACAGGCGATGAGCTTCGTCGAGCCACCGTTCCGCACGGAGTTCGAGAGCGCGGTGCGGGCGTGCATCCGGCAGGGCGTTCCGTTCGATCTGGAGCTGCGGATCGTAACCGGCCGCGGCCGTCGCGCGTGGGTCCGATCGATCGGCGAGGCCGTGCGTGACGACGACGGCAGAACGCTGCGGCTGCAGGGCGCCCAGCAGGACATCACCCCGCGGAAGGAGGGCGAGCTCGCGCTCGCGGAGAGCGAGGAGCGGTTCCGCCTTCTCGCCCGGGCGACGAACGACGCCATCTGGGACTGGGATGTGGAGACGAATCGAATCTGGTGGAGCGAGGGTTTCGAGACCCTGTTCGGCGTACGGACCGGCGAAGTCGTGCCGACGCTCGACGGCTGGGCCGCGCGCGTGCATCCGGACGATCGGGAGATCGTGATGGCGAGCATTCGTCATGCGCTCGGCAGCGAAGAGGAGCGCTGGAGCGCCGAATACCGCTTCCGCCTCGGGGGCGGCGGCTATGCCTCGGTGTTCGACCACGGTCAGATCATCCGCGACGAGGAAGGCGCGGCGATCCGGATGATCGGCGGCATGAGCGATACCACGGAGAGGAAGCGGCTCGAGAGTCACCTGCTGCGGACCCAGCGGATGGAGAACATGGGCGCGGTCGCGGGCGGCATGGTGCACGACCTCAACAATGTCCTGATGCCGATCATGATGGCGACGGCACTGCTGAAGGAGGAGGAGCGGGATTCGGAGCGGCTGAGCATGCTCGAGAGCATCGAGGCCGGCGCGCGGCGCGGCGCGGAGATGGTCCGGCAGGTCATGGCGTTCGGG
>JBBDRR010000167.1:4676-11200 GCA_040905395.1 Gemmatimonadota bacterium | reverse complement strand
CCCGGGTCGATCTGGGCGCGCTCGTGGACGAGGTGCGAACCGGCGTACGTCCTACATTTTCGAAGAACATCGAGTTCGTCGTGAACGCCCCGGGCGAGCTCTGGACGGTGCACGCGGACGCGACCCAGCTTCACCAGGTGGTGACGAATCTCTGCGTCAACGCCAGGGACGCGATGGGATCCGCTGGTCGCCTCACGGTCGACCTCGAGAACCTCGCGCTCGACCGGTCGGACGCCCGGCTGCCACCGGAGTGCCCGCCCGGACCGTACGTGTGTCTCCGGGTCACCGACACCGGGACCGGCATCGATCCGGAAGTGCTCGCACGCATCTTCGAGCCCTTCTTCACTACCAAGGCGGCCGGCAAGGGAACGGGCCTCGGGCTGCCCACGGTGCAGGCGATCGTCCGGAGCCATGACGGCTTCATCGACGTCGAGAGCGGTCTCGGGAAGGGAACGCGGTTCGGCGTCTACCTGCCAGCGACGCCGGCCGGGCGGCCGGTGGTGCCGGTCGCCTCGGACGCGACCCAGGACGTGAGCGGCCGGGGAGAGCTCGTCCTGGTGGTCGACGACGAAGAGGGAAGTCGCGAAGTCACCCGCCGAATGCTGGAGCGGTTCGGCTACCGGGTGGTGATCGCGGCCAACGGAGCCGACGCCGTCTCACTCTATGCGGAGCGGCGGGCCGAGATCTCCCTGGTTCTGACCGACATGACCATGCCGGGGATGGACGGAGCGGCCACGATACTCGCGCTTCGAGAGATCGATCCCGACGTGAAAATCGTCGCCTCCAGCGGGGACACGTCGGAGGCCGGAGAGGACGCGCGCCGCGCGGGTGCCGGGGACTTCATCACGAAGCCCTATACCGCAGAGACGCTGTTGCGAAAGCTCCAAGGGATGCTGCATCAGCCGACGTGAGGAAGACCCTGCGGTCTACCGCGACTCGAATCACCCTGCTCTACGGGTTCTTCGCCACTCTCTGGATCTACCTCTCGGATCGCGCGCTCATCACCTTCCTGGGCGACCCCGCCGCCGTGGTACGGTTCAGCCTGCTCAAGGGGGTGGCGTTCGTCGGCGTGACGGCCATCCTGCTCCTCGTGCTGATGCGGCGATCCTTCCGGGCCATCGAGGACGGATATGGATCGCTGCTGGCCGCGGAGACGCAGCGCCGTGCGCAGGAGACCGAGCGGCGAATTGCGGAGGATCTGGCCGACAAGGAACGTCACTTCTCCGATACCGTCATCGAGAGCCTGCACGGGATCGTCTACCTGCACGACCGACAGGGGCGCTTTCTGCGATGGAATCAGGACTTCGAACGGGTGACGAAGTACTGCTCCGGGGAGATTGCCGACCTGCACCCGCTGATGCTGATCAGACCGGAAGATCGACCGGTGGTCGAGGAGCGGATCGCCGAGGTCTTCGCAACAGGCCAGGGGACGATCGAGGCGACGCTGATCGCAAAAGATGGAACCGCGACTCCCTACTTCTTCACCGAAAAGCGGATCGACCTCGACGGATCCCCATGCCTGCTCGGCATGGGGATCGATATCAGCGTGCGGACGCAGGCGGAGGCGGCGCTCCGGGCGCTGAACGAGAGCCTGGAGATGAAGGTGGCCGACCGGACGGAAGAGCTGCGGTCGGCGCTGATTCGGGCCGAGTCCGCCGATCGGCTCAAGTCGGCGTTTCTGGCGACCATGTCGCACGAGCTTCGCACGCCGCTGAACTCCATCATCGGGTTCACCGGCATCGTCTTGCAGGGGCTCGCCGGTCCGCTGAACACCGAGCAGAAGAAGCAGCTGGGCATGGTGCGGAGCAGCGCACGGCTCCTGCTCGAGCTGATCAGCGACGTGCTCGACATCTCGAAGATCGAAGCGGGCCAGATGCAGGTCCAGTTGGAATCCGTGGACCTTGCGGCGTCGCTCGACAGGGTGATCGAAACCGTTCGGCCCGCGGCCGACGAAAAAGTATTGACGCTGGAATTGGTCCTCCGGGACGGGCCCCTCGAGATCCGCACGGATCGGCGGCGGCTCGAGCAGATCCTCCTGAACCTGCTCAACAACGCGATCAAATTCACCCGTCAGGGTGGTGTCACCGTTTCCGTGGACAATTCATCCGAACACAATGCCACGCCGGAAGCCCCACCCGGGTCGGCCGTGCGGATCCGGGTGTCCGACACCGGAATCGGAATCAAGCCGTCCGACCTCAACATGCTCTTCCTGCCCTTCCAGCAGATCGATAGCGGTCTCGGGCGCCAGCACGAAGGAACCGGTCTGGGACTGGCGATTAGCCAACGGTTGGCCGAACTGCTCGGCGGCGAGATCGTGGTCGCGAGTGAATGGGGTCAGGGGAGTGCGTTCACGATCGTCCTACCTGCCGACGGAGCCCTCCCCGAGGGAGCAACTGAGCAATAATCCTGGTCAACTGAAAGGACCCCTCCCATCCGTTCAGAGCCGAGACTTCTCTTGACAGCGACAGGTGTGACGGTGCACCTTCCTGTCGACCGCAAAAGGAGCGCGATGATGGCACCGCCGCTGTCGCTGCCCGACGTGAAATCTTGCTGCCTGGAGTTGAAGTGACGCCAGTCACAAAGGCAGACGCCCTGCGTGGATCGCTGGACCTGCTGGTCCTGAAGACGCTGTCGCTGGCGCCACTGCACGGCTGGGGCATCAGCCAGCGTGTGCAGCAGATGTCGGAGGGGGTGCTGGAGGTGAACCAGGGTTCGCTGTACCCCGCGCTGCAGCGGCTGGAGAAGGATGGACTCATCGTGAGCGACTGGGGCACGACCGAGAACAATCGCAGGGCCCGCTACTATCGTCTCACCGCCGCAGGCCGGCGTGCACTCGGGCGGGAGCTCGAGAGCTGGCGTCGGTTCGCCGCAGGGCTCGAGGCGGTTCTCCGCACCGCATGACCGGCCGCCGCCAGGCGCCCGCCCCCCTGGAGAAAAACGAATGAGGCTGCTAGACGCGGCGCGAGCGCGGCTCGCATTGCTGTTCGGTCGGCGCACCGCCGAATCGCGGATGGACGAAGAGATGCGCTTTCACATCGAGATGGAAGCGGATCGTCTGGTGCGTGAAAAGGGGCTGAGCGCCGCCGAGGCCGTTCGGCAGGCGCGCCTCGCATTCGGGGGGGCGGAGAAATACCGCGAAGAACTGCGCGACGGCCGTGGGCTTGCGTGGCTCGGGGGCCTCTCGCTCGACTTCAAGCTCGGGCTCCGGATGCTCGTGAAGTACCCGGGCCTGACGCTCGTGGGGGGACTGGCGATGGCGTTCGCGGTCTGGGTCGGCACCGTCGCCTTCGTGGTCCATGGCCAGGTCTTCAACCCGACGCTCCCGCTCCCCGGCGGCGAGCGCATCGTGCAGATCGAAAACTGGGACGTCTCGGCGAATTCCGAGCAGCCGCCTTCACTGAGCGACTTCCTCGCGTGGCGCGATGTGATTCAGTCGGTGACGGATTTCGGCGCTTATCGCAATGTCACGCACAACCTGATCGTCGGCAACGAAGCCGGCCCGCCGGTCAGTTCGGCGGAGATCACCGCGTCGGCGTTCCGGATTGCCCCCGAGCCACCACTGCTCGGCCGCGTCCTCGCGCCGGCGGACGAGGAGGCCGGCGCGGCGCCCGTCGTCCTCATCGGGTACGACGTGTGGGAGACGCGCTTCGCGAGCGATCCGGGCGTCATCGGGCGCACCGTGCAGCTCGGCACTACGTACGCGACGGTGGTAGGCGTGATGCCGGAGGGGTTCGGGTTTCCGACCTCGCACGGGATGTGGACGCCGCTTCGCCCCGAAGCCATCGCACACGGGTTGGGCGAGGGGATCCCGGTCGAGGTCTTCGGCCGGCTCTCACCGGGGGTCACTCTCGAGCGCGCGCAGGCGGAGCTGACGACGATCGGGCGGCCCGCCCCCACCGAGCGCCTGGAAACGCAGGAGCACTTACGGCCTCACGTCGCGCCGTACGCAGGGGGGATCTCGGGGGACTCGCCCGGCGATCTCATCATCCCGACCTTGATCGCCCTGTTCCCGGTATTGCTGCTCATCCTCATCTGCTCGAATGTGGCGCTGCTGCTGTTCGCGCGGGCGGCGACGCGCGAGACCGAGCTGGTGACGCGCAGCGCGCTCGGCGCGAGCCGCGGCCGGATCGTGGCACAGCTCTTCGTCGAGGCGCTCGTGCTGGGCGCAGTGGCAGCTGCGTTCGGATTGACGGCCGCGGGGTTTGCGCTGCGCCACTGGGGCGTGGAGTTCCTGGAGCGCAACATGGGGCCGCTCCCGTTCTGGTTCGATATCAGCCTCTCGCCCGCGACCGTGCTGTACGCCCTCGCCCTGACCGCGCTCGGCTCCGCGATCGCCGGCATGATGCCCGCCCTCAAGGTCACGCGGGGCCTGGGAGCGCGCCTGAGGCAAGGTACGGCCGGCGGGGGTGGGCTGCGGTTCGGCGGAGTGTGGACGGCGGTGATCGTCACCCAGGTGGCGGTCACCGTCGCCATCCCGCTCGTCGTCTACGTCGAGCAGCGGGAGCTGGTGCGAGTCCAGTCGCAGGACGCGGGGTACCCGGACGAGGAGTACCTCGCCGTGCAACTCGAGATGGACGAAACGGCCGTCCCGGGCGGGGACGCCGAGTCAGCCGCGGCGACGCAGCGCGTGGTCTTCGGGGCTGCACTCGAGGAGCTGCGGCGGCGCGTCGCGAGCGAGGCGGGGGTGGCCGGCGTCACCTTCGTCGACCGGCTGCCGCGCGACTATCACCGGGGGCGCTGGGTCGAGCTGGACGACGAAACGGGCATCGCGGGCCAGGGTGGCCCGATAACGGCAGCGGCTCCGCCGGCCGGTGAGGTGAGCCTGGCCTCGATCGATCCGTCCTATTTCGAGGTGCTGGAATCGCCCATTCTCACGGGCCGCGTGTTCACGGCCGCGGACCTCTCGCCCGATGCGCGTACGGTGATCGTGGATCAGGCCTTCGTCGAGATGATCATGGGCGGCCGCAACCCGATCGGCAGGCGCGTGCGCATCGCGGACGGCATCCAGCCGATCGCGAGCGATGTGGAGAGTTCGCGGTCGTGGTACGAGATCGTCGGCGTAGCCGAGGAACTCGGCATGACGCCCTTCAACACCCGACAGCGCGCGGCGGGCCTCTACCTGCCAGCCGCACCGGGAAGCGTCGAACCGGTGCAGATGCTCGTCCACGTGCGGGGCGACCCGATATCGCTCGCTCGGCGGGTTCGCGAGATCGCGACCGCGGTGGACCCGACGCTGCGGCTCGCGACCGTCCAGCGCGCGGACGAGGTCACGAACGACGTCCTGTGGATCCTCGGGCTCTGGTTGCGAATCACCGTCGCCCTGACCGCTGTCGCCCTGCTGCTCTCGCTGGCCGGCATCTACGCGGTGCTGTCGTTCACCGTCGCGCGGCGCACGCGCGAGATCGGCGTCCGGGTTGCGCTGGGAGCGCCCCGGGGCCGCATCGTCGCCGCGATCTTCCGCAGGCCGCTCACCCAGGTCGGCGCCGGCATTGCGACCGGCTTTATCCTCGTCACGGCAGTGGCGGGCCTCATGACCGGGCACGTGCCCGATCAACCCATAGAGTGGAGAGGGCTCTCGCTCGGCCAGGTTTCGCTGCTCGCCTCGTACGCGACGGTCATGCTCGGGGTGTGCCTGCTCGCCTGCGTGGTGCCCACGCAGCGGGCGCTGGGGGTGCAGCCGAGCGAGTCCTTGCGGGCGGAGTAGGTGGGGGCAACCGCGGCGCGTTGTTGCAGCGTGATGCCGTAGCTATATTGTAGCGAGTTCTGCTACGGGAGGCGACGATGAAATTCGTGAGCTCGAGAGACGTCCGCAACAATCCGGCTCGACTTCGCGAAGCACTCGAGCGGGAAGACGTGGTGCTCACCGCGGGCGGGAAGCCGTTCGCCATCGCGATCGGCGTTGGCGAGGGGGACGTGGAGGAGACCCTCGAGGTACTCCGCCGGGTGCGTGCGCTACGCGCCATGACCCGAATGCAGACGCAAGCCGAAGAGCGCGATCTCAGCGAAATGTCGATGGACGAAATCGACGCGGAGATCCGGGACACGCGAAAGGCCCGCCGCCGGTCCGCATGAGGCTGGTCGTGGATACGAACGTTCTCGTCTCGGCACTGCTCTCGCCCCACGGAGCGCCGGGCCAGGTGCTGCGGCTGCTGCTCCAGGGCGATCTGGTACCGCTTCACGACGATCGAATCCTCGCCGAGTATCGAGCCGTACTGTCCCGACCGAGATTCGCCTTTGCTCCTGAAGATGTCGCCGCCGTGCTAGCGGGCATCGAAGGAGGTGGCGAGATGGTGTTTGCGAAGCCCCTCCCTCTCGAGCTTCCCGACCCGGACGACCTACCCTTCCTGGAAGTGTCGGCGGCCGGCAGAGCGCACGGGGTTGAGATCCTCTCGCCTCGAGAGCTCCTCGAGCGGCTTTCTCGCCCCTGAGCGCTCTTACTCAGTACGCTGAGTGATTCGGCGCCTCCTATCGAAGGTGGAAATCGGTCCCGCGATGCGCGGAATCTTGAGCGGCGGTTCGCTGCC
>JBBDRR010000167.1:0-4576 GCA_040905395.1 Gemmatimonadota bacterium | reverse complement strand
TTCGGCGCGGCGGGGTTGCTCAGAGGGTGCCCTTCTCCCATGGCCCCCAGACAGCGAACGTCATCCCGAGGTCGCCGGGTCCATCGCCCCTCGTGTCGCCCTGGATGTTGAAGAAGAGGATCCGGCCATCGGGCGAAAAGCAGGCGCCGGCGAACTCGCACGTGTTGATGAGGTTCCGGGCGAAGTCGAAGATCTTGCCGTCGGGGGTGAGGCCGCGGACGAACGGCCCGTCGTTGTCCTCGCAGATGACGAGCCCCCCGCGCGGGCTGACGGTCAGGTTGTCCGGACCGTTGAGGATCTGCGGCGACGGGGACTCGAAGAGGAGGGTCAGCCGTCCTTCGTCGGCGCTGGTCGGGCGGTACTGCCAGATCTGGCCGGCCTCGGCGTTCCCTCCGTTCGTCGCGTCGAAGTAGATCGAGCCATCGCCGTACCAGCAGCCCTCCAGGCGAGAGAACAGGGCACCGCCGCGGCCGTAGCCCGATGCGAAAATGGCGAGCGGATTCTCTTCGGCGTTCGAGGGGTCCGGGTCGTCGATGTCGATCCAGCTGACGGGGAGCGTCACCCCGTTGCGAAACCCATTGCTCATGATGACGTGCGCGTACCCGCGGATCCCCAGCATCTGGAGCTGCCCGCCTGCCGCCAGCTCGCCCGGCCGGTTCGGAATGAACCGATAGAACCCCGCCGTCATCCGATCCTCCGTCAAATAGACGACGCCGGTTTCCGGGTCGATCGCGACGGCTTCATGAGTGAAGCGGCCCATCTCCCGCAGCGGCTCGGTGGGCGTGGGCGCCTCTGCCTCGGCCGGCACCTCGAAGACGTACCCGTGCGGCTTCTCCCAGCCGCGCTCGGTGCCCTCGGTGGTCTCCTCGCACGTGAGCCAACTTCCCCATGGGGTGGGCCCGCCGGCGCAGTTGAAGACCGTCCCGTTCAGGGAAACGAAGTCGCGCACGAGCTCCGGCGTCCCGTCCTCGCCGACGCGGATCTCGAGTGAGGTGGTGCCGCCGCCGCCGAGGCGGTCGTACGCGGTCTCCGGACGCCCCCGAAGGCGCGCGTTGGCGGGCGCATCCCGGTCTTCGTGGTTACGGATGAGGCGGATGTTCCCGTTGGGCATCGGGAAGGCGGCCATGCCGTCGTGTGCCCGAGGGGTCGACACCCCGTCGGACATCAGGCTCCCCTCGACCCCGAGCTTCATGTACTGGAAGCCCTCGGGCAACGCCAGCTCGGGTCCGGCGACGACGAGCGGACCGTAGCCCTCGTTCGCGTCGACCCAGGGGCGTGAGGCACTCTGCGGGCGCGCGGCGGCGCCGTACGCGACAAGACCGCGCAGCGAGGGCGCGAACGTGCCGCCGAGTACGGCGGCACTGAGCAGGAATCCCCTTCGGTTCAGATTGGTCATCCACGTCTCCTGGGGTCTGGGTGGGTCGATGCCGTTCAATATGGGGCGCGGCGGTCGATTCCGCAGTGATCGAGGCGTGCCGCACGCGTCGCCCGCGCGTCGTTTCCGCGCCGCCCGGATCTTTGGTAGCGGAGCCGGATCAGATCACCCGCTCGACGCTCTCGAGCACGAGCCGGTGCGTTGCCACGTCCCCGTCCCCGACGTCGAAGAGCGCAGGGCGGCTCGAGCTCCTCCGCCCCCATCCGCTGTCGCCGGCCGAGCTGCACGGCGACTCAGGCGATTTCGGGATGTCGTGAAAGTCAGTCTTCGGCGATCAGGGGCACGCCGAGGTCCGCAGCGGCAGCGGCGAGCCGCCGGTCCTTCGTCCAGAAGCGGACGGGCGCGTCGAGCGCGACGGAAGCGAGAAGGTGCACGTCGAGGTAACCCACGCCGCGGCCCATGAGGGCGTGTCGTTCGAGGAAGAGCCTCGCCTCGACCTCCGATGCGACGGAGGCTTGTGGAAGCCGCTCCACCAGGTCGAGCACTTCGTGTCGATTGTGGAGATTGCCGCAGGCGAGCTCTCCCACCACGAACGGATGCATGAGCACCTGCCCATTCTCCAGCAGGCGGGCGAGCTTCGGTTCGCCTTTGCGGAAATGATCGATCCAGACAGTGGTATCGACGAGGATCACGCCGGCTTCGAGCGCCGCCGCGGCACCGCGTTGAGACCGGGTTCGCTCCCGCCGAGCCTGGCGAGCCTCCGGGCGCTTTCACGCTCGATCAGTGCCCGCAGCCCCTCGTGGATCACAGCCGTCTTTTCGGTCACGCCAGTGAGTCTCTGCGCCTCTTCCAGCAGACCGTCGTCGAGGTTGATCGTGGTCCTCATTCGTATTCTCCTCCCACTCGTGGTATGCATCGAGCGCGCATCATTCGATGCATCAATATAGTCGGAAAAGGAATCCTCGGACAGCCGCTGCATGGCGCCTGATTCACGCCACGTGGCCGATCCCGCGGCGTTCGGAGATGTCCAGCGGCGACAAAGTTTGGAGAGAGGTGGCGACAAAGTTCAGAGAACCCACACATAGACGCCCGGCTCCGCATCGTGCGGCTTGACCGGACTTTGAATTTCAGGCCCCGTCGGGCCGCCAACTCGACCCGATAGCGGTTCTCCCCCACATCGAAGCTGTAATCGGTATAGCCGAGATCCTGCGCCAGATCGAGGTCCGCAGGATCCAGCAAGTCGCGCGGAATCCCGGTATCTGCCAGGGCAACACCGAGTGGAACGAATTGCTTCACGGGAGGGGGGCACGAGTCGACGCGAGAGACGGGCGCGAGCGGCCTTCCAAAGCGCCGCAGCAGAAAAAACGAACGGCGGGAGACAGGGCGGAACCGCGCTTGGCCGTCCAAGGGGCCCGAGCGACGATCTTTGCTGGCTCCGAGAACTACGTCGTTGGCGTACGTGAGTCAGTGGCGTATATTTCACGCACCCGATACCTCAGAGGCCGGGTCAATTTCATGGAGATCGTAGAGACCAGCGTTTTCACGAGGCAGGTACAGGCACTCCTCACTGACGATGAGTATCGGGAGCTTCAAGCTACTCTGGCGGCGAGACCGGACGCGGGGCCTGTCATTCGCGGCGGCGGCGGTATCCGGAAACTCCGGTGGCGCGCCGGCGGTCACGGTAAGAGCGGCGGAATTCGGACCATATACTAACTGGCCACTGAGGACGAGACGATCCTGATGCTCCTGGCGTACTCGAAGAGCGCGCAGGATGACTTGACGGACGAACAGACGGCGAAACTGCGAGAGTTGGTAAAGGCAGAATTTCGTTAGGCCACCGGGAAGTTTGCCGATAGCCGAGTCCTACTCGGAGATGATCACGGACGAAGCAGGGAGACACTCGATGCGCGATGAACTTTACAATGAACTCATGGAGAGCGTTCGGGAAGGCGGCGCCATTCTGCGAGGAAGTAAGCGGCCGAACCGGACCTTCAACGTCGACGAGCCGAATGTAGCCGACATTCGGGAGCAACTGGGACTCTCCCAACAGAAGTTCGCCATGATGCTGGGAATCAGCGTTGGGACGCTCAGGAACTGGGAGCAGGGCCGTAGGCGTCCGGAGGGACCGGCGCGTACCCTGCTCAGAGTTGCCGCGAAGCACCCAGCGGCGGTTCTGGACACGGTCCGTGAGCCTGCCTGACGGCTTCAGCCGGAGGCAAGCGAATGGCGTCCTGACGTCACGATCGGTGGGCTGGACTCGGGCGGACAGGGCGGACCAACACGGATATTGAACACGTCACCCGGATTCTGGCTAAACCTGCACCAGCGCTGGAATCTCTACCAAGCGATCCACTCCGACGTCGCGAAGGACATTGGCGAGATAAGGCCCTTTCACGACGTCGTACGTTCCTGAAGGATACCGGATCCGCGGATCGTGGTTGTTGCAATAGGGGCTTTGTCATCCGTCCTGATCCGGCTCGTTTCGTCGTCCTGAAAATGAAGACTTCGAGAGCCATGCAACTGCAAACGTAAACCTGGAATTAATCCAGGGATCGATGTGGCGGCATGTAATCGCACTATGTTCTGCAGATCTGAACGCGCAATGATGGTGAATGCCCTACCCGAGTGAACGCAGGGAAAGTATTTGGTCACGAATCGGAAGTTGCGGAATCAGCCGACCGAGCATCCTGAATCGTGACCACGTTGACATGGTCCGCATCCTCGTCGAAGGCGTAGACGATCAGCATCCACGGCCAGGGTCCGAGTACGAATCTGAAGCCCTCCCAACGGCCTTCCAGTTCACCGCCGCTGCTTGGAAATCGCTCGAGTTGATTGAGCTTAGCCTTCACGCGTAGGCGCGTGTTCCGCGGCAAATCGAGGGCGAGGACGAGTCGATTGAGATCTTCGTTGGCCGCTGGCGCGACAACGACACGCGCCACGGTCAGAACTCGTCCAGTGGAATCCCCTCACCCGCGCCGATTTCACGCATCCCCTGGTTGGCTCTCTCAAAGGCGCCTGGGATCGCGTCGAGCAGCGCGACGATCGAGGCCGGTTCCGGCTCTGCCTCGTCCAGGGCCATGCTCAGCAGCGAGCGAGCAAGCGTCCCGGGGTTCACATGAGTCCGCTCGGCGAGCGCGCGTAGCTTCATGGCGTGCCGCTCATCCAGCTGCACATTGAATCGAGTCCCCGTATCGGACATCC
>JBBDRR010000166.1:13588-26744 GCA_040905395.1 Gemmatimonadota bacterium | reverse complement strand
AAGGGCCCGACCGTGATTGGTCGGGCCCTTCGTCGTTTCCCGGTCACGCCAACCCCGTCACCCCCGCCCCGAGCACCTTCGCCAGGTAGCGGCCCGTTGCGCTTCCGGGGATTTCGGCGATCTCCTCGGGCCGACCCATCCCGACGACCCGGCCCCCGTCCGGTCCCGCGCCGGGGCCGAGGTCGATCACCCAGTCGGCCGTCTTGATGACGTCGAGGTTGTGCTCGATGAGAACAGCCGTGTTCCCGGCGTCCACCAGGTCGCCGAGCACCCGCAGGAGCTTCCGGATGTCGTCGAGGTGGAGCCCGGTGGTCGGCTCGTCCAGGATGTAGAGCTTGCGGCCAGTTCGTCGCGCGCCGAGCGCCAGCTCCCGGGCGATCTTGATGCGCTGCGCCTCTCCGCCCGAGAGCGTCGGTGCCGGCTGGCCGAGCCGAACGTACCCGAGCCCGACCTGCTGGAGGTGCCAGAGCGCCTGCCCGAGCCGATCCTCCTGCAGGAAGAAGCGGATCGCCTCGTCGACAGTCATCTGGAGCACGTCGGCGATGTTCACCCCGCCGGGGCGGCCCTGTGCGCTGCGTCCGCGGTAGACGATGTCCAGCACCTCGGGCTTGAAGCGAGAGCCGCCGCAGATCTCGCACGGTACGAAGACGTCGGCCATGAAGACCATCTCGACCTGCACCTGCCCGTCCCCCTTGCACGCCTCGCAGCGTCCCCCGCTCACGTTGAAGGAGAAGTGCCGGGTGGTGAAGCCGCGCTTCTTCGCCTCGGGCAATGCGGCGAACACCTTCCGTACCTCGTCGTAGGCCTTGATGTACGTCACCGGGTTCGATCGCGGGGTCCGACCGATCGGTGATTGATCGACGAGAACCACCTCTTTCACCCGCTCGAAGCCGTTTACCCGATCGACCCTACCGACCGTCTCGCCGAGGTGGCGCTTCGCCGTCGTCTCACCACCGCTGAGGCCGCGCTCCAGGGCCCGGTAGAGGACGTCGTGGACCAGGGTCGATTTGCCCGAGCCCGAGACCCCCGTCACCACCGTGAGCGCCCGCAGTGGGATCTCGACGTCGATCCCCTGAAGGTTGTGCTCGCGGGCTCCCTGGATGCGGATCCTCGGTACGGCGTCGATCCGCCGACGCTCGGGTATCGCGATCTCCTCCTCGCCGGACAGGAATCGCCCGGTGAGGGTGCGTGCCGCCATCATCTCGTCGAGCGTTCCCTCGAAGACGATTTCCCCGCCGCGCTCCCCGCTGCCGGGTCCCAGCTCGACGAGGTGGTCTGCGACGCGCATCGCGTCGGGATCGTGCTCGACGACCAGCACGCTGTTCCCGCCATCCCGAAGGCGAAGCAGCAGCCGGAGGAGCTTCTCGTTGTCCGCGGGGTGGAGGCCGATCGTCGGCTCGTCCAGCACGTAGACCGTATCAACGAGGCTGCTACCGAGTGCGTTCGCCAGCGAGATCCGCTGGGCTTCTCCGCCCGAGAGCGTCCGCATCTGGCGCTCGAGCGTGAGATACCCGAGCCCGACGTCGTTCAGGAAGCCGACGCGCGCGGTGAGCTCCTTCAGGATCGACTCGGAGATTTTCCTCTCGGTCGCCGACAGGGCGCCGGCGGGGTCGCCGAGCGCAGCGACCCACCGCTGGAGCTGCTCCAACGGAAGCGCCGAGACTTCCGCGATGTCGGTCTCCGCCACCCGCACCCACCGTGCGGCCGGCCGCAACTTGCTCCCGTTGCACACCGGACACGTCTGCGCGCTCTGATACTGCCGGAGGAAGACGCGGATGTACTGCTTGTAGCGCTTTTCCTCGAGTGCGGTCAGAAAGGGGAGGACGCCTTCGAACCCGCGGGTCCCGTGAAGCACAGCGTCGCGAAACCCCTCGGGGAGCTCCTCCCACGGCGTGACGAACGACACCTCCTCGCGCGTCGCGAACTCCGCCAGCTTGCGTCGTCGGACGTCGTAGCGCGGCTTGCTCCACGGATCCACCGCACCCTCCTCCAGCGACCGCGCGGGGTTCGGGACGATGAGCGTCGGGTCGTACTGGAGCACGGCGCCGAAGCCGGTGCACTCCGGGCAGGAGCCGTAGGGATTGTTGAACGAGAAGAGCTGCGGCGACGGAGCGGGAAAGGACACGTCCGGATGCTCCGGACATCTGAATCGCTCCGTGAATCGCAGGAACGCTCCGGACGATGAGTTTCCGGCGCTGTCGGGGAGGACCACGACCGTCTCACCCTCACCCTCCTGGAACGCCGTCTGGACCGAATCGGCGAGACGCGAGCGCTCCTCGGGATCCACCCTCAGTCGGTCGACGACCACGAGCAGATCCGTCCCCGTGAGATCGACGCCCTCCTCGAGATCGTCCAGATGCATCTCCCGGCCGTGGGCGATCACCCTCACATAGCCGAGCGCCCTGAGGTTCTCCACGACCAGCGCGTGCGTCACCTTCGCGGAGAGCGGGAGCGGAAAGGCGATGAGGATGCGGCTTCCCTCATCGAGCGCCAGTAGCGCATCCACCGTGCTCTCGACGGTGTCCGGCCGGATGACGCGTCCGCACGGGCTCTCCGGAGTTCCCGGGCAGCACGTCCGGCCCACGCGGGCCCACAGGAGTCGGAGATAGTCGTACACCTCGGTCGCGGTACCGACCGTCGATCGGCTCGTCTTGGTCGGGTTCCGCTGCTCGATCGCGACCGCGGGCGAGATGCCGTCCACCCGGTCGACGTCCGGCTTCTCCATCCGCTCCAGGAACTGCTTCGCGTAGGTGGAGAGCGATTCCACGTACCGGCGCTGCCCCTCCGCGTAGATCGTGTCGAACGCGAGCGACGACTTCCCCGACCCCGACGGCCCGGTGAACACGACGAACGCCCGCCGCGGTATGTCGAGATCGAGATTCTTCAGGTTGTGCTGCCGTGCCCCGCGCACGACGATCTTGTCTTTCATCATACCGAAAATGTACCGAACGGCCGCCTCCCTGAAAATCCCCGCTCGGGACGATGGAGGAGTCGATCGGAATTTCCCGTGGCACCGCCTTCCCGCATCGTCTACCTTGACGCCGATGGAAACGGTGGAGGGGATCTACACGATCGGCCTGCGGTTCGCGCGTGGGCTGCTGCCGCTGCTCTCTCGTGGGGAGGGCAAGCTCGCTCGCGGAATCCGTGGAAGGCGGAGCGCCCCGGACCGGCTGGTCGCCTGGGCGGAGAGGGAGCGCGATCCGGTCCGGCCGCTCGTCTGGTTTCACGCGCCGAGCGTGGGCGAGGGGCTGCAGGCGGGCGCCGTGATGGACGCCCTGCTCGAACGCCGACCCGACGCCCAGATCGTCTACACCTACTTCTCTCCCTCCGCCGAACGGCTGGCGAGCCGGTTGCCCGCGGCGGTCGCCGGCTACCTTCCCATAGACCTTCCGGATACGCTGAGGCCCGTCTTCGACGCGCTCGACCCTTCCGTCATCGCCTTCTCCCGGACCGAGGTCTGGCCGAACCTCACGAGGATCGCCGCCGACCGCGGCGTTCCGACTCTGCTCCTCAACGCGACCCTGCCCGCACGCTCCTCCCGCCTGCGCGAGCCGACGAGGTCGCTCCTCGCGCCCGCCCACCGCAGGCTCCTGCGCGTCGGCGCGATCTCCGAAGCGGACGCCCAGCGCTTCCGCCGGTTGGACGTGCCGCCGGAGCGGCTCCTGGTGATGGGCGACGCCAGGTTCGATCAGGTCGCTCGACGCGCGGCCGCGGCGGACCGCGGCGGTAACCTGTTGCGCTCCCTCGCCGGCGAGCGGCCGACGGTGGTGGCCGGCTCCACCTGGCCGGAGGACGAGGAGCCGTTGTCCGCCGCCTTCGCCAGCTTACCCGGCGCGTCGTCTCGTTATCGAATGATCCTCGTCCCGCATGAGCCAGTGGAAGCGCATCTCCTGGGCCTCGAGCGAACCCTCGACCGCATCGGACATGAGCACGTGAGGCTCGGCCGCCGAAGGCCAGACGTGGGCGACCCGCCGGTCATCATCGTCGATCGCGTGGGAATTCTGGGCGACCTGTACGCACTGGCAGACGTCGCATACGTCGGGGGAGGCTTCGGGACGGCAGGGCTCCATTCCGTCCTCGAGCCGGCGGCATTCGGCGTACCGGTGCTATTCGGCCCCCGGCATTCAGGGGCGCGGGAAGCGGCCGAGATGGTGGAATGCGGGGCTGCGTATGCCGTAGCCGACCAGGTGGACCTGGGCCGCACGCTCGCCCGTCTGTTGACGAACGCCGAGCCACGGCTGGAAGCGGGTGCCGCAGCCGCTCGTTACATAGCCGCCGGCCTCGGCGCCGCCGACCGGGGAGCGGGACTGATCATGGAAGCACTGGGGGGGGATGGGTGAGTCATCCCGGCGCGAGCCGGGATCCAGTGGGCGTCTGCTGCAGCCAACCGTTCGAGGGCCGATCGTTCCAGGCATGCCGCGGGAAACGGACTTCTACGGCGGCGTGAACGTCTCGCGTCGCCGCAGAACCATCTCGCCCGTGAATTGCGGGACTGTTCCCCATCGTCCCGCCGGCCACGCCGAACCCTGAAACCGGAGGATCTTTTGGAGCGCATGCATCGAAGGCTTCCGCTGATCGGGAGCACGCTGGCGCTGTTCGCGTTGCCGCTGCTCCCCGCGGCCGAAGCGGGCGCACAGCAGGCCGGGGCGCCGGAGGTCACCCTCGTCGGCAGTGTGGTCGATGCTGGCACGGGTGCGTATGTGCCCGGCGCCGCGGTGCTGCTGGACGATCGCCCCGGCGCCGTCCTGACCGATCGCGACGGTCACTTCACAGCGCGCGGCGTACGCGTCGGCACCCGGTCGGTGATGGTCGTGCAGCTCGGCTACGATACCCTCCATACGGAGATCGAAGTCGACGACGCCGCGGAGCCGATTACGCTTCGGCTGACCCCGGATCCCGTTGTCCTGGAGCGCGTCACCGCGATGGTCGATCGGTTCGAGGCGCGGCGCAATGCGATGGGAACGAGCGTCCGCGCCTTCGACAGCGTGATCCTCGGCTCGAGCAGCGCTCTCAACATGCTGGAGTTCCTTCAGACCCGTACGATGCTGCGGCTCACGCGCTGTTCGAACCCGAGGGTGATGGCGCCGTGCGCGAGAGTGCGTGGTCGCACCACCCCGGTCGAGGTGTACCTGGACGGCTCCAGAATCATCGGCGGGCTGGAGGTGCTCGCCGCCTATCGGCCCGAGGAGATCTACACGCTGGAGGTCGTCGGCGGCGGACGCGCGGTCCGGGCGTACACGCACTGGTACATGGAGACGATCGCCCGCGGCCGTCGCATCCCCACGGGCTATCTCTTCTGAGGCACGCATCTGCTGAAATGAGGGCCCTCCCCGGTGTGGGAGAGGGCCCTCCTTCGCGACCGGCGGTCGGGTCGCTACTGCGCCGCCGGGCTCGCCACTGCGAAGGTGACCGGGATCTGGATCCAAACCGGCACTGCCTCGTCCTCGAACGTCGCCGGGCTGAAGACGGCCGTCATCATCGCGGCGGCGCCGGCCCGATCGAGCTCCTCGCGCCCGGAGCTCTGCACCACCCGGGCATCGGCCACCCCGCCCGACTCATCGATCAGCACCCAGTAGATCGGCGTACCGCCGATTCCCGCGTCACGAAGCATCAGGGGATAGCCCTCGCTGATCGCCGCCGCGAGCTCCCTCCGGTTCGTCAACTCGGGTCGGACGGTGTAGGGGGTGAACGTCGGCTCCCCCGCCAGCTCATCGATACTGGAGCCGTTGCGGTTCGGCGAATCGCTGTCCGGGGCGAGTGTCGTCGGGGCCTCGACTCCGCAGGAGGCGAGCAGGAGCAGCGCCGCTGCGGCCGAGCTGACGGAGCCGATCAGCCAGCGGTTCCCTCGATATGCGTGCGTCATTGCGACCATTCTCCTTTCGAGTTGCGAGATGCGGGTGGTGAATGCCGCGGCGCTCGCCGGCAGCATCGATGGTCTCCGCGCTACCTCGAGCAGCAGCCGCCCGTACGAATCGGCGCTCGCCGAACGTCTCAGGACGCGCCGGTCGCAATCGATCTCGATCGCACCCCGCAGTCGGGAGACCTGCCACCAGAGCGCGATGTTCCAGGGTATGGCGACCAGACCGATCAACCCCGCCAACAGCAGCCTCATGTCACGCCCACGGATGTGTTCCGCTTCGTGCTCGAGAAGAAGCGTCCGCTCCTCGTGGCTCAGGTCGCACATCCAGCGCGGGACGAGGATCCGCGGACGGAGAAATCCGACCACCGCGGGACCCGAGCCCGGTGTAACCCATACGTCGTGACCGTCGATGACCTCCCGCCGCCATTCCTCGCGCATCCGCAGCAGCGTGAAGTGCGAGCGGATGAAGAAGAGCGCGACACCTGCCGACGCGGCGATCCAGAACAGCAGGAGCACAGAGCTCCACCCGCCACTCGCCGTCATGAACGATCCACTGGCTACCTCCCCCGAAAGCTGCGACATTCCGCCCAATTCGAGAATGATCTCGCCTTGACCCCCCGGCCAGCCGATCGGAACCCGAGCGATCAGTGGCATCGCGAAGAGCAGACCGAGCGACCCCGCCCAGACCCAGCGAGTTGCGCGATCCCATCGTACCAGTACGCTCTCGGCGAACAGCGCCGCCAGCCCCAGGAGCGCTGCCACGGCCGTACCGTAGACCATCCACTGCGCGATCATCAGCCTCCCTCCCGCTGCACGTGTCCTTCTGTGATCAGAACCCCAACTCGCGATCCGATTCCTCCCTGACGCCTCCAGCTCCATCGGGCAGCGCCGCAACCAGCGCCGATCCTCCGCTTCCCAGGCCGGGGCGTCGCCCGGCGTCGGGCGCGCTCCTCTTCCTGTCGGGACCCGGGAGGTCTAGAGTGGGAGTGCCGGCACAGGCGGCATCGCACCGGCGACTAACCTCTTAGTAGCAACGTAATCCCGACCGGGGACGGTGTCAACTATGTCGTTAGTAATCAGGTGAGCGCGGGTGACGATGTCGAACGCGTGGGGGCGCTCGCGCTGCGGTTGCCGGAGTCCTTCCGGCGCAAGCCGGAATGACGGAAAAGGGCGTCGAACCACCACCTTTGCATGGTCGCGCCGAAGCGGCTGCACGCCGCTGCGGACGACTCCTGACTCGCAACCGTGAGACATCGGGAAATGAAGCACATCATCGGCGCACACACGATCGACAGTGGCGGGATCGACATGGCGGTCCGGCGGGCGGGAAGTGCGGGAATGGATGCGCTGCAGATCTTTACGGCACCGCCGCGGTTCTACGGCGACAAGTCGGGGATCAAGCCGGAGCGGGTGGAGCGTTTTCGCGGTGCGCTGTCGGCAGTGGGCATGGACCCTTCGAACGTAGTAGTGCACGGTGCATACGTTCTCGGTGTGGCCACACCCGATGCGGAGAAGTGGGCGCGAGCGAGCGGAGGGTTGACGAAGGAGCTCGAGCGCTCGACCGCTCTGGGGATCGGATCGATCTGCTTCCACCCCGGCTCGGCCGCGAAGTCGGACGTGAAGGGTGCGGCAGAGCGGGTCGCCGAAGCGATCACGGCGGCGCTGGAGACGGTGCCGGGTACCACGTCGGTTCTCGTGGAGAATACAGCCGGGGCGGGAACCACAATCGGACGGACGGCCGAGGAGATCGCCATGATCCTCACCAATGTCCCCGCGAAGCTACGCCCGCGGACGGGCTATGGCCTCGACACCTGCCACCTCTATTCGTCGGGCTACGATCTGACGACATCCGCGCACGAGCTGGGGGGAATTCTGGATGCCTTCGAGGAAGCGGCGGGCGAACCGCCGCGCTTCTTCCATCTCAACGACAGCGAAGGGGAGCTCGGGAGCAACCGGGACCGTCACGCCCTCCTCGGTAAGGGGCGGATCGGCCGCGAGCCCTTCCGGTGGCTGCTCGAGGATCGCCGCAGTCACGGCATTCCTTTGATACTCGAGACACCTCAGGCGAACCCCGACATCGCGCCGGACGACGAGTCCGCGGATCCCTGGGACCTCGAGATGGTCACGTTGCTGCGCGAGATGAGCTGAGGGACCGTCGATCCCGTTCCGGCCGTTACGCCATCTCGACCCGCACGGACGCTTCGAGCCGCTCCCCCCCGCCCCCTTCGAAGATCGTCCCGGTTACGGGCGCGGCGTCGCGGTAGTGGCGGCCCGTGGAGACCCGCACATAGTCGACATGCCCCGTCGCCGTGCCGTTCGCCGGATCGAAGCCGTACCAGCCGATCTGCGGCAGGTAGACTTCGGCCCAGGCGTGTGAGGCGTCGGAGCGCACCTGCCCCTCGTAATCGCCGCCCGTGTAGATGTAGCCCACGCGGTATCGAGCCGGGACGTTGAGGAGCTGCGCCAGGATGATGAAGAGGTAGGCGAAGTCCTGGCAGACGCCCTGCCGACGTACGAACGTCTCGTAGGGGGTGGTCTCGACGGTCGTCGAGCCCGGCTCGTAGACGAACCCCGCGTGGATCGCCTGGTTCATGGCGCTGAGGGCGCGGACCAGGTCGCCGTCGCACTCGCTCACGAACTGCTGTGCGAATCGCGACAGCTCGCTGAGCTGGGTCTCGGGAAGCTCGGGAGGCATCAGGTACGGCAGCATCATCATCCGCTGCCAGGGCATCCAGACGATCGGGTGGGCCAGAGAGCGTGAGAAGTCGACGCGCTCCGACTCCGTGCTGCCCCGCACCCTCACCCGCGCCGCGCTGCGGATCCGGAGCTCGGTGAACTGATACTTCGGTTTGAAGGAGACCGCCTGGTTCTGAAAGACGTCCTCGAACGCTATGCGGTCGCCGTCGACCGAGAGCGAGAGCTCGTGCGCGAGCAGATCCTGCCGCTCGTCGACGACCGGCCGCAGGAGGAAGAGGTGCGCGCTGCGGCGGACCGGTGTCTCGTAGGTATAGACGGTCTCGTGGGTCACCTCGAGGATGCGCGCGTCGCCCTCGACCGGTGCGCGCGCCCCGAAGGGGACGGTAAGGGTCGGGGCCGCGAGTCCGCGCTCGTCGTCTACGCCACCCACCTCCGCACCCGGCAGGCGGCCGGAAAAGTAGTCGTCCTGTACGGTGGCGCAGACGACCGCGAGCTCGTCGATGAGGGTGGTCAGCTCGTCGTGCAGCCCCGTTGCCAGGATCTGCTCGATGCTGCGGGATTGGAGCCTCGCCAGCAGGTTGACGAGGAGCTCGGCCGAGCGTCGTCCGCGCCCCTCCGGCCGCTCGCCGCCGATCAGCTCGAGGAAGTTCCAGGCGCGCAGAAGGCAGTGCATCACCGACCTCGGGAAGGCGGTGTCGAGCAGCAGGAACTTCGCGACGGCGGGCCCCGTCAGCGAGCCGTCGGTGCGCTTGAAGAACGGCTCGTAGGCGGAGCAGGAGCGCAGGATCGCGATCCACTCGGCGAGCTCGACCGTCGTCTCCCCCTCCTCGCTCGTCGGGCCGACGGCGTGGTACTTCGTGTCGAGGATTCGCGCGGTCTGGGCGGCGCGCTCCAGAAACATCCCGAGCCGCATGAACTCGAAGGGATCCTCGTGCAGAAGTGTGTCGCCGCAAACCCCGTGGAAGAACTGGCACTGCTCGCGCATCCGTTCGTAGAACGCCGCCGGCTCCGCTTCGTACTGGGCCCTCGCTTCCGCCGAGCGCATCCACAGGTAGAAGCGGTTTATCGCCGCCCACGCCTCCAGGCTCAGCGTTTCACGGATCGTCCGCGCGTTCTCGCGCGCCCACCAGAGCGAGTTCCACGCGGAAACGGGATTCTGCTCGTCCCAGATGAGGAACTCCTGCACGCGGGCGCCGTCCTCGACGTGCTCGGCGCCGAACCGCTCGAGGAAGTCGTCCTCGGTACCGGCGACGACGAGAAGCGGCCGCCAGCGTTCGATCTCCTGGCCGGGAACGTCGAGGACGAAGGCGAAGTTCACCCCCATCAGCCGCGCCGCGTTGTCGACCCGCTCGACGTGCCGGTGGAGCCAGAAGCAGCTCTCGGCCACCCGGGCGATCATCGCTCGCCTCCCTCGAGGACCCAGGTGTCCTTCGACCCGCCCCCCTGACTCGAGTTGACAACGTAAGAACCCTCCCGCAGGGCGACCCGGGTGAGCCCGCCGGGGAGCACCCAGGTAGAGGTACCGGTGACGATGTACGGACGCAGGTCGATGCGGCGCGGCGAGACCCCATCGCCCGTCCACGTCGGGCAGGTGGATAGCTCGATGAGCGGCTGGGCGATGTACTTCCGCGGATTCTCCCGGATGCGCTCGCGAAACGAAGTGATCTCCTCGGCGCTCGCCTGAGGGCCGATCAACATCCCGTACCCGCCGGCCTCGTCCACCGGTTTGACGACCAGCTCGTCCAGGTGGTCGAGCACATAGCGCAGATCGTCGTCGCGGAGGCAGAGGTAGGTCGGCACCTGACCGAGGGTCGGCTCCTCGCCGAGGTAGAAGCGGATCATGTCCGGAACGTAGGCGTAGATCGCCTTGTCGTCGCCCACGCCGTTACCGAGCGCATTCGCCAGCGTGACGTTTCCCTCCGCGTACGCCTTCACGAGGCCGCGCACCCCGAGCATGCTGTCGGCGTGGAAGACGTCGGGGTCGAGAAAGGCGTCGTCGACGCGCCGATAGATCACGTCGACGCGCTCCGCGCCCGTCGTGGTGCGCACGTAGACCTTCGCGTCGGAGACGACCAGGTCGCTCGCCTGCACCAGCTCGCACCCCATCCGCCGCGCCAGGAAGCTGTGCTCGAAATAGGCCGAGTTGAAGGGCCCGGGCGTGAGCACGACGATGCGAGGTTTCTGCGTCCCCTCCGGCGCCACCGAAGCGAGCGCCGAACGCAGCCGCGTCGGGTACTCGTCGACCGACCGAACGCCGACCGACGGGAAGATCCGCGGGTAGACCCGTTTCATCACGGCCCGGTTCTCGAGCACGTACGACACGCCGGACGGAACGCGGATGTTGTCCTCGAGCACCACCAACTGGTCGTCCGAGCCGCGAATCAGGTCGATGCCGGCAACGTGGATGTATACGCCGCCGGGCGGCGTGATCCCCTTCAGCTGCGGCAGGTAGCCCTGCGCCGACTCGACGAGCTCCCGCGGAACGATTCCCTCCTCGAGGATTCTGCCTTCCCCGTAGACGTCACCGAGGAAACGGTTCAGGGCCTGGATCCGCTGCGTCAGTCCTCGTTCTACCCGATCCCACTCGTCACCGTCGATCGGCCGGGGGATCAGGTCGAACGGAAAGATCCGCTCGGAACCGCCGTCTTCGAAGTAGACGGAGAATGTGATGCCGTGCGAGAGGAATGCGGCGTCCGCCAGCTGCTTCCTCGTCCGGAGCTCGTCGCTGCCCATCTCGTCGAGCAGCTCGACCAGGCGGGTGGATGCCGTTCGTGGTGTGCCGGGGCCGGTAAAGACCTCGTCCGGCACCCCCTCGTAGGGCACGTAGCGGCCGAACAGTGAGCCGTTCTTGGCGGGCGTCGAGGAAGGGCCGGCTGCATCGGAGGGCGAGCGCGACGGGGTGGCTTCGGAATCCATTGGATGTGGGGCTGATGAGGCGAGCGGCGACGAATGGATAGACCAGTTCGCGAAGATGAAGTCATTCGGTCATTTCGAAGTGCAATATCCAAACCCTCCTCCGCGACTCCGCCAGTCGAGCTGGTTGGGAGCTCCGGCAGGATCTACTACCGGAACGGGGCCGCGTACGGCGGAGCGGACGGCTCCGATCCGCCACCGCGAGTAGCGTCAGACCCGCCCCAGTCGCTGCTCCAGCGCCTCCCGACGCGAGCGGCTCACGCGCAGCCGCACGCCGTTCTTCAGCTCCACCTCGTGGTCGGCGCCGGAACGCACCATCATCTGGACGCGGTCGAGGCGGACGATCTCGGACCGGTGGATTCGCATGAACGCCTTCGGGTCCAGCTGCTCTTCCAGTGCCTGGAGCGACTCGCGGATCAGGTAGCGCTCCTTGCCGACCGCGATTTCCGCATAGACTCCGCTGGCCGTGATGTAATCGATATCCTCCACCGGGAAGGTCAGCATGCGGCCCCTCATGGGGACCCCGATCCGATCCAGGTACTTCGGCGCTGTCTGCTGACTCAGGGCGTCCCCGCTCTGGAGCAGGAGCAGCAGCTGATCGCGAAGCGACTTCATGCCCTGAAGCTCGGCACGCTGGCGGGCGCGGGTGAAGGCGGTTTCGAAACGCTCGTCCGAATAGGGCTTGACGATGTAGTCGACGGCCGCGAACTCGAACGCTTGCAGGGCGTACCTGTCGAAGCCGGTGACGAAGACGGTCACGGGCATCTCCGCCGCGCCGATTTCCCGGACCACGTCGAGGCCGGACTTCCGGGGCATCTGCACATCGAGAAAGACGAGGTCCGGGCGCAGGGACCGGATCGCCTCGATCGCGGCGTCGCCGTTCTGTGCCGTCCCCACCACCTCCACGTCCGGCTGCTCGTCGAGCAGCTCGACGATGCGGTCGATTCCAAGCGGCTCGTCCTCGACGATCAGAACGCGCAGCCTCTTCGCGTCAGGCATGGGTGGGCTCCAGCGGCTCCCGGACGCCCGCCGATTCGGGCTCGCGCGGACGCGTTCGGTATGGGAGCGTAACCTCCGCCTTCATCCCGCCTTCGGCGGTGGGGGAAAGCTCGAGGTGCGCATCGTCCCCGTACAGTTGCTCGAGCCGGTCGCGGGTGTGACGAAGCCCGTATCCCCCGCCCGATGTCGGCAGGGTGGGCGGAGCCGTCGGCTCGGCCTCGGCGCTCGCGCCGGTATCCTGCACCGTCAGCACGATGTAATCGCCGGAGCGCCGTGCGCTCACTTCGATCGACCCGCTTCCCGCCGCCTGGCTGACGCCGTGTTCCATCGCGTTCTCGGCCAGCGGCTGGAGGATGAGGTTCGGGACGAGGGCGTCCATGAGAGCCGGATCGGCGGCGATGCTGGTCCGCAGCCTTCCCTGGAAGCGGATCTCCAGGATCTCCAGGTACTGCGTCAGCACCGCCAGTTCCTGCTCGAGGGGAACCTCCGGCTCCGCGGGCGCCTCCAGCGTATAGCGGAGGAGCTCGCTCAGCCGGGCGAGCATCCGGCGCACCGCTTTCGGATCCTTGGTGACGAGCGCGGAGACGGCGTTCATCGTGTTCGAGAGGAAATGCGGATTGAGCTGCGCGCGGAGGAACTGAAGGCGTGACTCGACGAGCTGGGCCCGCAGCTGGCTCGCCTCCCGCT
>JBBDRR010000166.1:0-13488 GCA_040905395.1 Gemmatimonadota bacterium | reverse complement strand
AGGAACTGAAGGCGTGACTCGACGAGCTGGGCCCGCAGCTGGCTCGCCTCCCGCTGACGGTCCTGATAGCGGAGGAAGTAGTCGCGCGCCATCCCCGCCGAGATGATCAGGAGGCAGGCCAGCAGGTCGGTCAGGAAGCGGAAGCGGGCGATGAGCCACACCTCTCCGCCGCCGTCGAGCTGCAGACCGGAAATCCGCTGCAGCACGATCCAGGTCAGGTATGCGACGCTGACCGAAACGACGAACGCGATGGCGATCCCCATCAGGGCGAGAGCAGCGATCCGCCACCCCCGATGCCCCTCTTCCAGATTGAAGATCCGGGTGAGCCAGAAGAGCGGCAGGGTGAGAGCCGCCCAGGTGTATGCTCCGAGGAACATCACCGTCATCAGCGAGAGCGGCACCGCCGGCGATCGGCTGAGCGGCGAGAACAGCAGGCCGGCGGTCGTGACGACCCCGTAGAGCGTCCAGAACCCCAGGATGAGCAGCCCGCCACGCCAGCCGACCACGGGCACCGCGCGGGAGTCCGGCGGACGAGCGTTCCCTTCCGAGCGTTGCGACGCTGCCTGGATGATCCCGGTCATGTTTTCTGGCTTCCTCGAGGGAAAGGCGCCGACTCCCTGAAAGGTGGCCGCACCGCGTCCACACCTGCAACCCCGGAACCGCTCCATTCGCAACGCGGATTTCCCATTCGCATCATCTCCCCACGAGTCACCACGCGTACGCGTAACCACCCGAAAATCGCCCCTATCTTTCAGCACGTTTCAGAGCCGCGGTCCGTGCGGCGCGGCCGTTTCCGAAGTCGGTGAGAGAGGGACAGAATGATAGAAGTGCACAGGAAGCTGATGGCATCTGCGATGCTGCTGGCGGTCGGCGGATTCGCGGCGCCGGCGGAGTCACAGGACGCGACATATCCGACGGTGTCGCTCGAGCAGGCGATGGAGCGCGCGCTCGAGCACAGTCCTCAGCTCGCCCAGGCGAGCGGGGCGATCCGCGGCGCGCGGGCGGCCGAACGATCGGCCTTCGGCGCGTATCTCCCGAGTCTCTCGCTGAGCACCGGGTCCTCGCTCGCCAGCTCCGAGCGGCTGAACACCCAGACCAATACGACGGTCACCGGTTCGAGCGACAGTTACAACGCCGGACTCAATGCCAGCGTGGACCTCTATACCGGCGGCCGACGTGGCGCGATGGAGGCGCAGACCACGGCCGAGACGGCGGCGGCGCTCGCCGGGCTCACCGAAGCGGAGTTCGATGTCGTCCTCGGGGTGAAGCGCACCTTCTACGACGGCCTGCGCGCGAGCGAGCTCATCCGGGTCGCGGAGACGCAGGTGGAGCGTGCCCTGGAGGGACTCGACGCGGCACAGCGGAGGATGGACGTCGGCTCGGCGACACGCTCCGACGTGCTGCGCTCGCAGCTCGAGCTGACGAACGCGCGCCAGTCGCTGCTCGACGCGGAGAACCAGCGGAGGACCGCGGCGTATGCGCTCGGCCGCCTGGTCGGTTCAGACGGCCCGGTCGCGGCGGCGGGGGCCGACCTGCTGCGGCCGGTGCCGCTGGCGATGACCGAGCCGGAGGTGATGGACCTCGTGGCAGCTCAGGCGCCAGGAGTGCTCTCCGCCCGGGCCGACCTGCGGTCGAGCGAAGCGGGGGAGCGGGCGGCGCGGACGCAGTACCTCCCGTCGCTCCGGCTCTCGAGCGGGTACAACTGGTTCAATCAAAACCCCGCATTCACCGATGGCCGAACGAGCTGGCAGGTGGGGCTGAGCCTCTCCTACCCGATCTTCAATGGCTTCCAGCGCGAGGAGACGATGGAGCGCGCGCGCGTGGGCGCGGCGGTGGCACAGGTGCAGGTCGGCGATGCCGAGCGCGCCGCCCGCGCCGAGGCGCAGCGGGTCTACGGGTCGCTGCGCCTCGCCGAACAGCGAATCGCGTTGAACGAGGAGGCCCTGGAGGTCGCGGAAGAAGACCTCCGCGTACAGCAGGAGCGCTATCGCCTGGGAAGCACCACGATCCTGGAGATGATCACCTCGCAGACGAACCTGCTCCAGGCGGAAACGGATCTGGTCACATCGCGCTTCGACTACCACATGGCCCGGGCGGAGCTCGAGGCCCTCGTCGGGAGCGAGCTGTGAGCCCCGGCTCGACGGCACACGCCACCGCGCCGCGTGGAGAGCGCCGACAGGTGGTGATCGAGACCCGCAATCTGCAGAAGCACTACGTCCTCGGCGCCGAGACCGTCCGCGCCCTCCGCGGCGTCGACCTGGTGATCGAGCGCAACGAATACGTCGCCATCATGGGCCCCTCGGGCAGCGGCAAGAGCACGCTGATGAACCTCATCGGCTGCCTCGACACCCCGTCGTCCGGCGAGTTCATCCTGAACGGCCAGGCGGTCGCAGGGCTCAGCGACGACGAGCTGGCCCGGATCCGCAATCGCGAGATCGGCTTCGTCTTCCAGACCTTCAACCTTCTGCCGCGGAGCACGGCGCTCCAGAACGTGGAGCTCCCGCTGGTCTATGCGGGTGTGGGCAGGGCGGATCGCAGGACCCGCGCGGCCGCGGCGCTCGAATCGGTCGAGCTCGCGGACCGGATGGATCACAAGCCCAACGAGCTCTCGGGTGGGCAGCGCCAGCGCGTCGCGATCGCGCGCGCCCTCGTGACCAACCCCTCGATCCTCCTCGCGGACGAGCCGACCGGCAACCTCGACTCCAAGACGAGCGAGGAGATCATGGCGCTCTTCCAGACGCTCCACGCGGCAGGGCAGACTGTCATCATGGTCACGCACGAGCCGGACATCGCGGCGCACACGAAGCGCATCGTCCTGCTGCGCGACGGCGTCATCGAGAGCGACCGGCCCAACGATAAACAGAATCGTCCATTGACGTTACACGGAGGTACAGCATGATCGGAAAGAAGACGGGTATAGCCGCTGGCGCCACCGTCCTCGTGGCGGCCCTGGCGATCGCTCTGCAGGGAGCGTCCTCCGGGTCGGACGTGATCGCCGCGCAGGCGACCGTTGCGGCGGAGAGCCGCGATCTGGCCGTTCGCGCCGAAGCGGCGGGCGTCGTCGAGCCAATCAGGGTGGTGGAGGTCAAGTCCAAGGCATCGGGCGAGGTCCTTCAGCTCTTCGTCGAGACCGGCGACGTCGTCGAGCAGGGTGCGTCGCTGGCGATGATCGATCCGCGTGACGTCCAGAACTCTCTCGATCAGGCGCTCGCCGACCTCGAAGTGGCCGAGGTCCAGTCCGTCACGGCCGAAGCTCAGCGGGCGCGCACGGAGTCGCTCCGGCAGTCCAACGTGGTGACGCAGCAGGAGTACGAGGGCGCCATCCAGACGGCGGCGAACGCCAAGGCGTCGCTCGTGCGGGCCCAGACGAACCTCCAGCTCGCCCGCGAGCGCCGCGGTGACGTGTCCATCAAGTCGCCGATCGCGGGTACCGTGATCGAGCGTACGATCGAGGTGGGACAGATCATCGCCTCGGCGACCTCGCACGTTTCGGGGGGGACGACGCTCCTGAAGATGGCCGACCTCTCCGAGATGCAGGTGCGGGCACTGGTCGACGAGACGGACATCGGCGAGGTCCGTTCGGGTCAGCCGGTGGAGGTCACGGTCGAAGCGTATCCGAACCGGGTATTCGAAGGCACGGTGCTCAAGATCGAGCCGCAGGCGGTGGTGGAGCAGAACGTCACCATGTTCCCGGTCCTGGTGCGGCTGCAGAACCGCGACGGACTCCTCCGGCCGGGTATGAACGCCGGCCTCTCGATCCGCATCGCCGAGCGCCTCGATGCCGTGACCATACCGAACGAGTCCGTCGTCGCACCTCAGGATGCGGCCGCCGTAGCCGCGGCTCTCGGGATCGATCCGCGGACGATCTCCGCTCGCTCGGCCGCGCTCCCCGACGGCGGGCGGGCCGCTGTGGTGTTCGTGCGAAGCCCGGCGGGTGATGAAGCTCGAGCTATCGTGCTCGGTCTCTCGGACTGGGACCACAGCGAGGTGCTCGAAGGCCTCGACGTCGGCGAGACGGTGCTGCTGACGTCCGTCCTCCGGATGGAGGCGCAGCAGAATCAACAGTTGCGCGGCCAGTTCGGGCTGGAGGACTGATCCATGACGTTCGAAATCTTCCGGGTCGCCGTCTCGGCGGTCCTCGCCAACAAGATGAGGTCGCTGCTCACGATGCTCGGCATCATCATCGGGATCGCTTCCGTCATCACGATGGTCGCGCTCGGCGAAGGTGCGCAGGTCTCGGTCTCGGAACAGATGTCGGGGCTGGGGACGAGCGTCCTGACCGTTTCGCCCGGACAGCAGCGGCAGAGCGGAGTGGATCGCGGGGATGCGAGGCTGACGCCCGACGATGCAGAGGCCCTGCTCCGGGAGCCACAGGCGATCCGCGCCGTCACACCCGAGCTCTCGTCGCGGCTCCAGGTGGAGTACGGCAACGGCAACTCGAACAGCGAGATCCTCGGCATCTGGCCGAGCTACTTCGAGATCAACCAGCACGAGACGCTGGCCGGTCGCATCTTCACCGTCGGCGAGGAGCAGGGCCGGCGGCGCGTTGCGGTGCTCGGCGCCCTGGCTGGTGAACGTCTCGGCGTCCCGAACACGGCCTTTCTCGTCGGCGAGCGGATCCGCGTCCGGGGCGTGCCGTTCGAGGTGATAGGTGTGCTCGCGGAGAAGGGCTCGCAGGGCTGGCAGAACCCGGACGAGGGCATCTTCATACCCCTCTCGACGGCCCAGTTCCGGGTGATGGGGACGGACCGCGTCCGCTCCATCTCCGTGCAGGCCGCCAGCGAGGAGACGGTCGGCGCCGCGATGGCGGAGATCGATCGGGTCCTGCGCCGAGAGCACCGCATCCTCCCCGGCGACCCGAGCGACTTCACCGTCACGAACCCCGCGTCGCTCATGGAAACGTTCCAGGAGACGATGCAGATCTTCACGGTCCTGCTCGCGGGAATCGCCGGGATCTCGCTGCTCGTCGGAGGGATCGGGATCATGAACATCATGCTCGTCTCCGTCACCGAGCGTACAAGGGAGATCGGGCTCAGGAAGTCGCTCGGAGCACGGAAGCAGGACATCCTTCTCCAGTTCCTGATCGAGGCGCTCGTGCTCTGCCTGGTGGGAGGCCTTCTCGGACTCGGACTCGGGCTCGGCGCCTCGTTCGCCATCCAGACGTTCGCGGGTTTCGCGCCGTCGATCTCGATGAATGCTGTGCTGCTGTCGATCGCGTTCTCCGCCACGGTGGGAGTCGTGTTCGGCCTCTGGCCCGCCCAGCGAGCCGCCAGACTCGCACCCATTGAAGCGCTGCGGTTCGAGTAGATCGTGTCGGACTAGGTCGGGCCGTCGCCCCTGTCGTCCGTGGTCGTCGGCCAATTCCTCGTACAGTCACAGAAAGGGCACTCATGATTCGTAGCGACCGCCGGTCCATCGCCACTCTCGTCGCGATCCTCGTCGCGGCCGTCTCGTTCGCGGCCCCGGCCGCATCGGCACAGGCCCCGGTACCGGCCTCCGAAGCCCAGGCCTTTCTCGGCAACTGGGCCGTAGCTCTCGATGCGCAGGGCCAGACGTTCGTCCTCGATATCAACATTCAGGACGCGGGCGGGAACGTCGCGGCCGAAGTCAGCAGCGAGATGGGCGGGGCCACGAACGTGGAGGAGATATCGAAATCGGGCGAGAACCTCGTCCTCAACTACGACATGGAGGCCCAGGGGCAGCAGGTCCCCGTCGAGATCACGCTCACGGCCGCCGACGAGGGCCTCGACGCCCGCGTCGACTTCGCGGATGGGATGTTCCAGACGACCGGCAAGGGCACGAGGAAGTAGTCATTCGCTCGTATTTCGCGCGACTGGAGAGATCGGGGGGTGTCAGAACCATGGCACCCTCCGGGTTTTTAGCCCCTCGTCATCCCATCGGGGGTGACGATGAACATGAACGGCACCGCGCTGTTCGAGGGAATGACGGTCCTCTTCCTGGCGCAGGAGCTGGCAAGGCTGAGAACGACCTCGAGCGCGAAGGTCTCTCCGTTCTTGCGACACCGCCAGCTCTCGAAGCGCTGTGGCGTCCCCGGTCGGGCGGGTTGGAACGCGTTCACCCTGGAGTGGGGCGGCGGCCGCGCCGGTGGGGGGAAGGTCTCGGTGGGCTCAGCTCACCTTGAGCTCCCCAGTGCGAATGATGTTGGGACTCTCGGCCACGCGGCTTCGTATCGCGATATCGCGAAAGGAAGAGCGCGAGCCGGTCAAACCGGTCGTATACGCTCGGTTTTGGTGCGACTACTCAAACAACGGTACTTTCCGATAGCAGGCCACTTGACTTGACATGGTAGATATCCCATAATGAATTCGGGAGACGAACGCGACATCGAGTGGGCGAGTGGCACCCTGGAGGAAATTCGTGAAAGGCCGTCTTCGCGGCGTGGTCGAATTGATCAAGGATGACTTCGGCGACACCTACCGTACCTACTACACACTGAAATGTCCGGACTGGGTTTACGTGCTCTACTGCCACAAGAAGAAGTCGAAGCGCGGTATCAGCCTTCCAAAGCACGAGGAAGATTTGATTCGTAAGCGTTTCAAGGATGCGATGATAGACTGCAAAGAGAAATAAGGAGATAAAATATGAGCAGGAAAATCGAACAGAAGGAGCGGACCCGCTTCGCGCGTGGATCTGGCAACGTATTCGCGGATCTTGGCCTGCCGGAGCCCGAGGACATGCTCGCGAAGGCGCGGCTGGCTGAATCCATTGCTGACACTATTCAGCGCCGGGGACTCACGCAGGATGCTGCTGGCAATATCATGGGTGTAGATCAAGGAGATGTTTCTAAGCTGGTGAACGGTCGACTCGATGGCTTCTCACAAGAACGCCTCATTCGCTATTTGACAGCATTGGGCGACAATGTGGAGATAGTAGTCCATCATCCCGAGCACTATTCTTCAAAAGGGCACTTGACGGTCACCTTGGCTTGAGGCCAAGTCGCAACCCTCAAATCATGGGAAAACCGGGCTCCTGCCCCGGTTTTTTCTTAACCTCCTGACGGTGAACTATTCCGCACGATAAGCTACCACCTCAAGGAAGTTTACGACTCCGGAGCAGTCCGTGATCGAACTCTCCGGAAAATTTGGAGAGTTCAAGTCGAGCGTGGCCGTGAGGTTCGCCGCGAGATCGAACTCTACAATCTCGATGCGATCATCTCCGTCGGGTACCGGGTCAACAACTCCAGGCCACGCAGTTTCGCATCTGGGCAACGCAGACCCTCCGGGAGTTCGTCATCACGGGCTCTCAAGACCGTCGATTCAACAAGTATGAGGTGCCTCCGCCACGTAGAGACGGGGTGCACGGCCTACTTGACCGCGACGGCGGGGCCGTGTATCATACGTTCTAACATTCCACAGAATGATATAACTACATGGCTGCGCGTGTCGCCAAGGATCGGATCTACGACCAGTTCGCCCGGATCGGGAAGGCACTCGCCAGCCCGGCGCGGCTGGAGATCCTCGACCTCCTATCCCAGGGGGAAAAGACGGTCGAGCAGCTCGCGGAGCAGGCGGGGCTCGGAATCAAGAATGCAAGCGCCCATCTCCGCACGCTCCGGGAAGCCCGTCTCGTCGAGGCCCGCAAGGAGCCGCCGTACGTGGTCTACCGGGTGGGGGACGAGGCGGTGCTACGTGTGGTGCACGAGGTCCAGGTGCTCGCCCGCACGCGTCTCGCCGAGGTGGACCAGATCACCCAGCTCTACTTCGAGTCGCCATCGAACATGGAGCCGGTCGACGCGGACGAGCTTCTCAGCCGTCTCGATTCGGGGGAAGTCACGTTACTCGACGTCAGAGCCGCGGACGAGTACGCGGCCGGTCACATTCCCGGGGCGGTCTCGATGCCCGTGGAGGAGCTGGAGCGAAGGCTGGCGGAGCTTCCGCGGGACCGTCCGATCATCGCGTACTGCCGCGGCCCCTTCTGTGTGTACGCCGCCGAGGCGGTCGAGAAGCTTCTGCGGCATGGCTACGACGGTCAGCGGATGGAGAGCGGCCTGACCGAGTGGCGGCTCGGGGGGAACGCGGTCGCTACGGCGTAGTCCCGATTTGTTTTCCATCAGCGAGGGAGAACCGAAGATGATCCTGAGACAGTACCTGGACACCGAGCCGGTCGTCGCGGCGTCGTACCTGTTCGGCTGCGGCGGCAAGGCCATGGGCGCGGTGGTGGACCCGACGGTGGAGATCGATCGCTATCTCACCGACTCGTCGGCGCTCGGGCTGCCGATCCGCTACGTGATCGACACGCACGTGCACGCCGATCACCTTTCGGGCGGCCGGCGACTGGCGCAGCTCGCCGGAGCGGAGTACGTGCTCTTTGCTGGAGCCGACGCTGGATATCCGTTCCGCGGGGTCCGTGACGGCGACGTGCTCGAGCTCGGGAACGTCTCGGTCAGCGTGGTTCACACACCCGGGCACACGCCCGAGCACATCTCGCTGTTGGTGACCGATCGCACCCGCGGCGCCGACCCCTGGTTCGTGCTGACGGGGCACACGCTGATGGTGGGCGACATGGGCCGAACCGAGCTCGCCACGACCGCCGAGGAGGGTGCACGCGCGCTGTTTCGAAGCGCGGTCAGGCTACGTGCGCTGCCCGACCACCTCGAGGTTCTGCCGGGCGCCTTCTCCGGCTCCGTCTGCGGCCGCGGCCTGAGCGGAAAGGCCAGCTCGACGATCGGATTCGAGCGCCGGTTCAACCGGGCGTTCTCGATCGAGGACGAGGAGGAGTTCGTCGCGCTGATGCTGCGGGAGATCCCGCCGCGGCCCGCGCGCGCCGAGGAGATTCGGGTGGAGAACCTCGGCCGCACGGCGGCCGCGATGGACGCCTGAGGCGATGACCGCCGGAACAGGGGGCTCCCCGGTCCAGCCCGCCGTCCGGCTCGGTCTCTTCGAGAACCGGGTTCAGTTCGCCCTGCTCATCCTGGTGAACGCCTTCGTCGGGATGATGGTGGGTGCCGAGCGCTCGGTCCTCCCGCTCCTGGCCGAAGAGGAGTTCGGGATCGCCACGGCGACGGCCGCGCTCTCCTTCCTGATCGCGTTCGGTCTGACGAAATCTATCGCGAACTTCATCGCGGGTGACTTCGCCACCCGGATCGGGCGGCGCCGGATCCTGCTCATCGGGTGGCTCTTCGCGCTTCCAGTCCCCCTCCTCCTCTGGTGGGCTCCCACGTGGAACTGGGTGATCTTCGCGAATCTGCTCCTCGGCGTGAACCAGGGACTCGCCTGGTCGGCCACGGTGATCATGAAGATCGACCTGGTCGGTCCCAGACAGCGCGGGCTGGCGATGGGGCTGAACGAGTTCGCCGGATACGTCGCCGTCGCGATTGCGGCTCTCGGCTCCGCGTACATGGCGGCCGAAACGGGAGCCCGGAGCGGCCCCGTCGTGATCGGTGCCGGCGCGGCTCTCCTGGGGCTGGCGACCACGCTGCTCTTCGTCCGCGATACCGGCGAGCACGTCGAGCTCGAGCACGCCATGGCAGGCCATGCCATCGAGGGTGGGCCGGACTCGCTGCCCTCCGCCTTCGGGGCGAAGCTCTGGCATTCGAGCTGGACACATCGGCCACTCTTCGCCACCAACCAGGCCGGCTTCGTCAACAACCTCAACGACGGCCTGGCGTGGGGATTGTTCCCCCTCTTCTTCGCCTCCGCCGGGCTTTCCCTGCGTGAGATCGGCTGGTTGGCCGCGCTCTATCCGGCGGTCTGGGCGATCGGCCAGGTGGGCACCGGCGCCCTGTCCGACCGCGTTGGACGGCGGCCCCTCATCGTCTCGGGAATGATGCTGCAAGCGGCGTCGCTCGCGGGCTTCGCGATGGCGAGCACCTTTCTCTGGTGGGCACTTGCGGCCGTGACCCTCGGCCTCGGGACCGCGGCCGTCTACCCGACGCTGATCGCCCAGGTGAGCGACATCGTCGCGCCTCGGGATCGAGCCTCCGGAGTCGGCATCTACAGGCTCTGGCGCGACATGGGCTACGTCGCGGGAGGGCTGATGGCGGGTGTGCTCGCGGACCTGCTGGGGTATCGGCCGGCGATCGGGATCGTCGCCGCTCTCACCGCCGTCTCCGGGCTCGTGGCGCGACGGTATCTGCCCGCGGATCGGCGGACGCCGGGAGAGGTCGCCGCTGCGGCTGCTGCGGGGGAGTGATCGGTCGCGGCTTCCGCCTTCCCGACGACTTCGCGAGAAGCGGCGCTCGGATCCGCTCCGCGACACACCTCACGTCAGGTGCGTCACCACGGCGAACGTGACAGCCGCCATGAAGGCCAGGTGCGGCAGAACGGCCTTCAACCTTCGCTCGGTCGCATCGGCCATGTCACTGGCGATCGCCCACGCGATCACGCCCCCCCAGACCACGCCGAGCCAGAGCCCTCCGCTCGCGCTGAACTGCGACCACGCGGCGATCGCCCCGGGGCTCGCCCATGCCACGGGAAGGTCCAGCCCGACGCCGAGTCCCGCGGCGAAATTGTTGACGAGTCCGCCGCCGTTCTCCAGCAACCCGGTGACCACATGCCGCCCGAGCTGGAACATGATGCCGAGGGGCGCGTAGGCGAACGCGAAGCGGATGAACGTCTCCCGCGCGTCCAGCCCGCTCCACCAGGCGGCGATCCGGTTCACCGCGGCGAAGCCCAGAATCGTCGCCGCGACGCTCATGAAGTACGGCAGCGTGCCGGCCCAGATTCCGGGGAGGGCCTGGATAGCGGGAATGTTTTCGGTGATGGCGCTTCCCAGCACGTGGTCGACCGGGAAGACGGCCCAGATGATGAGCGCGATGAGTGCCTCGTCCGCGAGGAGGATGCGCTGCCGGACCGCACCGGAGCCGGGCCATCGGAAGCGCAGCCGGGCAGGAACTTCGGGCTGTCCCGTCACGCAGTTCATGCAGGAGACACAGCGGCGCTCGGTGCTCAGGTATTCGCTCTTGAACTCGGCCGTCATGCAGTCCGGAACGTCCGTCTCGCGGTCCTGCCGGAGCTCGATCGGTGACAGCCGCGCCGTCACCGTCATCACCCCGGTCGCGGGGCAGAAATACCGGCAGAACACGCGCTGGCGGAAGACGAGCGTCAGCCCGACGGCGAGGACGAGGAAGATCAGGAAGTAGATGCCGGCTTTCCACGGTGTGTACGAAACGCCGAACTTGTAGAGCGGAAGCCTCGCAAAGAGGAAGGTGACGGCCGCGATCGAGAGAACCGACAGGTTCAGGCCGAGGACCTTCCAGTTCGGCTTCAGGAAGGTCGGGAACCGGCGATTGAGGCTGAATCGCTGCAGGAAATCCGTGATCGCTCCGATGGGGCAGAAGTAGCACCAGGCCCGCCCAACCAGAAGCAGGCTGACGAGCATCACCGGCGCCCACCAGAGCCCGAAGAAGGCTACCGCCCCGAAATTCGTCCCGCCGTCCTGCGGTCCCGCGAAGGTCTGGTAGATCGCGTACAGGAAAAGGCTCACGGTGAAGACGTGAACCGTGGGCTGAACGTACTTGTTCGTCAACAGGCCGCTGGTTACCGCGTTCCCGTTGAGGTCGAAGCCTCGATCCAGCTTCGCCAGCCGTCCGGCGGACGGCTGGATCTGAACCATTCGCGGCGGTCCGGTACCGCGCTTCTTCTTGCGATTCGTGGCGGTCCTCATTCGCCCGTCCTTTCCCCCCCGTTCCAGCGATACTGGAGCCCCAGGTAGATCGTCCTCGGAAGGCCGGGGGCAAACTCCTCACCGCGGAAGGTGGTGTACTGGGCGCTCTCGGCAAAGTGTTCGTCCGCGAGGTTCACGACTCGCCCGATCGCTTCCAGATTTCCCGGGAGCGGCACATTCGTGGCCAGCGTCCACAGGTTGTGTCCCGGGTATCGGTGGGTGTTCTCGGCGTCCATCCAGTAGCTGCCCACCCGGCTCCACTCCAGCGCCACCCGGCCCCCGATTCCGAGGATCTCCGGCGAATAGCTGAGGCGTGCATTCGCGAGGACGTTCGGCGCATCCTGCTGCTCGTTCCCGGAATAATCCACTCCGGCTCGTGGGCTCCACTCCACGTAGCTGTGGGTCGCCAGAGAGTAGCTCACGTCGGCCCGCAGCTCGGGAGTGATCGAGACGCCGAGCCCGGCCTCCACTCCGGTGTGGAGCGTCTCTCCGGCGTTCTGGTCCTCCCGTACCCCGTCGTCATGGATGAAGGCCAGGATCTCGTTCTCGACGGCCATCCGATAGGCGGCCAGCGTGTAGCCAAACCGGCCCAGGATCTCACCGCGTACTCCGGCCTCCGCGCTGTTCGCGATCACCGGCTGCAGGGCGACGCTGTTGAGCGAGCGGCCCTGGCGAAACAGCTGGCCTTCCGAAGGAACACGAAAGCCGCGGTTGTAATTTCCGTAGACGTTCAACGCCCGGCTCACCTCGAAGGTCGCGCCGAGCTTTGGGCTGAGGTGGTCGTACCAGAGCTCGGTGTCCGCCGGCCTGCGCCAGTCGCCCACCTGGAGCGGCTCCAGCGCGGACCGGTAATCGTACCCCATTCGGTCGTAGCGGAGGCCCGCGGTGAGGTGGAGTCGGTCGATGGGGGTCGCCGCCGCCTGGAGGTACGGAGAAACGGAGAAGAAGGCGACGTCGTAGTCGTACAGGAGATCTCCGCGGGTGAAGCCGGTGAAGATCTGGCCCTGCCGCTCGGGCGCGATCCGAAACTCTTCCCGGCCGCCAGGACTGTAGTCGAGGTCCACCCCGGCGATGACTCGGGTGCGGATCGCCTCGATGTCCCGCCTGATCTTCGCGAGGACCCCGGCGGAGCTGTGCCCCGCGGTGTAGATCGTCGGGTCGTACGTAAGCGACCAGTTCGGCAGGATCTCCATATCGTTCCAGCGAAGGAACGGCGCCACGCTGAACAAGCCGAACTCCGTCTCGCTCTCGAAGGCGCTTGAGACGCGGACCGCCCTCACGTTCCGGTACGAGACCGGAGTGTAGTTGATCGTCGGACGGGTGAGGTAGTCTTCCCGCAGCAGGGCGGAGGACCCGGCGGTCTGCTGATCGATCCGCGAGGCGGTGACCGTGGTATTGAGCGAGGCCCCGCGCGCGAAGGCGCGGTCCCACCGCAGCGTGACACTCTGCCGATCGTAGCCGGTGCCGTCACGCCACCCATCGGTGCGGGTCAGGTTCAGGTCCGCGCGCAAGCCGTTGTTGCCCCACGTATCGCTCAACGACGCGAGCGCGCGGCCCCAGCCGTTCGCTCCGCCTTCGGCGTACAACTCGGCGGTCGGAGTGAGCGTGGGCGCTCGTGTTTCGACGTTGATCACTCCTCCGATCGCGTCGCTGCCATAGAGCGCGGTCGCGGGACCCTTCAGCACCTCGACCCGCTCCGCCTGCGGAAGGTTCACCTCGTACAGGGCGTTGTGGTTGAAGAACCCGGTCGATCGGGTCGGGACGCCGTCCTCGAGGAAGAGGTAGACCGGGTCCGTCGTCTTGGGCATGCGAATGGACGTCATGTGCCCCTCGCCACCCGTGACGTTCACCCAGACGCCGGGC
>JBBDRR010000165.1:0-4606 GCA_040905395.1 Gemmatimonadota bacterium | reverse complement strand
CCTGCCCGGAAGGCGGCGGCTCTGAATCCCATCGAGGCGCTGCGCTACGAGTGATCCGGGCTCCAGCGGACGTAGAGCACGACACCTATAGAGATGAAAGCAGGACGCATGTCGAATCATAGATCCGGCGGCCGGGCGTGGCATTCGCTGATCGCGCTACTCGTCACGGTCGTGACCGCGGCACCGACGGCCTCTCAGCAGGCGCCGTTACTGGTCACGCTGGACGAAGCGATCGAAATCGCGCTCGACCAGAATCCGTCGGTGCAGCAGGCGGAGAACTCGGCCCGCCTGGGTACGCTGGCCGTTCGTCAACAGCAGCGGGCGCTCCTGCCGGACCTGCGGCTCACCACCTCCACTTCCGCGCCCTATGCGAGTGGCTTCGAGACGGACCCCGCGGTGAACGCGGGGATCTCCACGAGCGTGCAGGTCTCGAACATCTACTCCACCATGGCGTCGATCGAGCAGGCACGCATCGACGAGAGCGGCGGGGGTCAGAACCTGCTGAGGGCGCAGCAGACGGTGATCTTCAATGTCATCTCGAACTACCTCTCGGTGCTGGAGGCGCAGGAGCAGGTCGTCGTCCAGCGGCAGAACGTGCTGGCCATCGAGAGTCAGGAGGCGCAGATCCAGGCGTTCGTCGACGCGGGCAGGCGGCCGATCTCCGACCTGTATCAGCAGCAGGCCTCGACGGCGGGAGCCCGGTTGAACCTGGTTCAGGCCGAGCGTGGGCTGGTCGTGGCCAGGATGAACCTGATCCGGACACTCCAGCTCGATCCTTTCGCCGAGTACGAGTTCGTCGCCCCTGAAGCTTCCCGAGCCGAATTGCCAGCCGCGTCGCTTCAGGTGGCTCAGCTGACAGCCCGGGCGTTCTCCCAGCGGCCCGACCTGGCCGCCGCGGCGTTGCAGGTGAACTCGGCCGAGCAGGGTGTGAAGATCGCCGACGCCACGCGGTGGCCCACTCTGTCGCTGTCGTTGGGGTACGGCGCGGACTTCACCTCGGCGAACTCGGTGAACGTCTTCGACCAGCTGGAGCAGCGACGCGGCGGCAGCCTCCAGTTGGGGCTGAGCGTCCCCCTACTCGACTCGACGACCGGGATCACGCGGGAACGCGCGAGAATCCAGGTAGACAACGCGCGAATCGGGCTGGAGAATACGCGGCAGGCGGTCGCGACCGAGGTGCAGACGGCATTCCTCGACCTGGAGCTGGCGGAGCGGCAGCTCGAGGTGGCCGAGCTACAGCTCCGATCGGCCGAGCTCGCTCTCGAGGTGGCGCAGCAGCGGTACGATGTCGGAGCCGGAACGCTGCTCGAGCTGACGCAGGCGCAGTCGTCGCAGGTTCGGGCGGCGAGCGATCTGGTGAATGCGCGCTATGGATTGCTGCTCCAGAACCGGGTGTTGGAATACCATCTCGGCGAGCTGGACGGGGGCGACTAACCGTTCGTGTAAGGACCGGACCTTGCCGAAGGTAATGGAACGCCACGCCTCCGGGCCGGGTTAGATACTCGATACCCGTACCGCGCCACTCCGTCCAAGCCGAAGGGGTCCAAGATGAAGCACGCCATCAGATCGTACGTCGCGGCCGTGGTCCTCCCACTCGCCCTCGGCGGCTGTAGCACCGCGACAACAGGCACCGACGGCCCCCAAGTCGGTTCCGCCGGTCGGGCGACCACCGTCGTGGTCGAGAACCAGTCTACCTCCGATATGCGGATCTACGTGTCCGCGTCGGGATTGCAGGTGCGACTCGGTTCCGTCACCTCGCTGAACACGAGCCGGCTGGAGATCCCGAGCTCCATCGTCGGCACCGGTAGGGAGCTCAGGTTCGTCGCCGATCCGCTCGCCGGAACGGCGACCGCCGCCAGCTACAGCATCTTCGTCGAAGAGGGCGAGGAGGTGCATATGACGATACCGCCGAACATCCGGTAGCTCCGGCGGGCCGTGCTCCGGCAGGGGGCAGAGGGTAGTTTCCGGCAGGGCCTGGATCTGGAGCGGCCGAGCTCGGTGACAGTCAGCCGACCGCTGCCACATCGAACGAGCGTCTCCGCAGAGGATCGGTCCGCAGCCAGCGGAAGCCGTACCCCTCCAGCGTCAGCTCCATCGTTCCCGGCGTCGCGGGTGAGTAGTCGCTGTCGGCGAGCACCTCGATCAGGGGTCCGAGAGCGGCGTCGGAGAGCTCCATCGTGAAGCGACGTGGCTCGCCGCAGAGGTTGTGCAGGGCGATCGCCACCCCGTGCCGCCACTCGCAACGATGTGCGAGCACGGCCGGATCGCCGGTCTCGAGCAACTCGCCCGGCCCGGATCCGAATTCCGGACACTCCTTCCGCGTGCGGATCAAGCGCAACATGAAGTTCAGCAGGGAATCGGGATCGCGACGCTGATCGGCGACGTTGATCGATCGCGGCCCGTACTCTCCCTCGACGAGCGGCCGAACCAGGCGCTCGGCGGGCGCCTCGGAAAACCCCGCACTCGGCGTGGCCAGCCACTGCATCGGCGTGCGAACGCTCATTCGGCCGGCAATATCGAGATTCTCGCCCATCCCGATCTCCTCACCGTATCGTAGCACCGGAGTGCCAGGGAGGGAGAAGAGAAGGCTATAGACCATCTGTATGCGTCGCCGGTCGCCGCCCAGCATCGGCGGAAGGCGACGGCGAATGCCGCGCCCGTAGATGCGCATTTCGGGGTCCGGGGCGAAGCGCTCGAAGACGTAGTCGCGGTCCGCTTCGGCGAGCCTGTCGAGGTTCAGCTCGTCGTGGTTCCGGACGAAGTTCGCGAACTGCGAGGGGTCCGGGCAGCTCGGCAGCATTTCGAGCGCTTCGCGGATCGGTTCGGCGCTCTGCTTCGCGAGAGCCAGGAAGAAATAGTTGTTGAGGATGAAGTTGAAGATGAGGTGCATCCGCTCGCCCTCACCGAGAAAGAAGTCGAGCTCCTCCGCGCTGACGTCTGCCTCCGCCAGGAGCACCGCGTCCGATCGCTGCTCGTTGAGGAAGACACGAAGCTCGCTCAGAAAGAGGTCCGGTTCGTCCGGGTAGGTCCCCGCCAGCCCCTTTCGCTTGAAGAGAAAGGGTGCGGCGTCCACTCGGAAACCGGAGACGCCGAGCTCCAGCCAGAAACCCATGATCTTCTTGATCTCTTCCCGAACCTCCGGATTCCCGGTGTTCAGATCCGGCTGGTGCTCGTAGAACCAGTGCCAGAAGTAAGCTCCCGCCTCTTCGTCGTATTTCCAGTTCGATGACTGCTCACCGGGGAAGACCAGGCCGCCGCGACGCTCCAGGGCCGGTGGTTCGTCGTGCCATATGTAGTACGCCCCGTACTTGGCGGCCCGGTCCTTCCGCGCCGCCTGAAACCAGGGATGGTCGATCGAGGTGTGGTTGACGACGAGCTCCACGATGACGTGAATCCCACGTTCCCGTGCCTCGCGAATGAAAACGACGAAGTCGCCGAGCGTTCCGAGTCTCGAATCGATGCCGTAGTAGTCGGCCACGTCATAGCCGTCATCGCGGTTCGGCGTCGGAAAGAACGGCAATAGCCAGAGGCAGGTGACGCCGAGGCCGGACAGATAGTCGAGACGGTCGATGAGCCCGCGGAAGTCGCCGACGCCGTCTCCATCGGAGTCCATGAAGGTCTCGACGTCGAGGGCGTAGATGATCGCGTTCTTGTACCAGGGGACTCCCGCAACCATGCGTCACGCTCAGAGGTGCTGTCGGGTTCGGAACGCGGCAGCGCCATTGCATGGGCCGCGCCAGCGAGGAAATCGCGGATGCGAGAAGGGAAGCGATGCGCTGAACACCCGCGTCACCACCTTGTGGAACTGCCCTTGCAACATGGAGTTGCGTGGGATGGGAGGACGGCTCCGACGACCCCGCCTTCCTCGCAGGAAATCAGCAACGTATGAAAGGAGCTTCCAATGGCCGATATCGACATCGAACAAAAAGACTCCGTAGGATGGATCTGGTGGGTTCTGGGTCTGGTCCTGATCGGACTCGTGGCATTCCTCCTCGCCGGCGCCCTCGGCGATGACGAGGTCGCATTGGAGGACGAGGCGGTCGCGCCCATCGCTACCGAGCCGATGCCGCCGGCGGAGCCGATGACCGATCAGCCGATGGCGGTGCAGCAGTTCATCGAAAGCTGTGGGACGCGAGCGCCCGCCGAGATGGGCCTCGATCACCAGTACACGAGCAGTTGTGTTCAGGACCTGGTGAACGCAATCGACGGGGTCGCGCCGGCTGACGAGATCAACACGCTCGGGCTGACGACGCAGATGGAGACGGCACGCGAAGCGGCAGACAACCTGAGGGAGAGCGCGCCCGATGTGGAGCGGCATTCCGAGATGACGCGGAACGCCTTCACCTCGATCGCGACCCTCGCGGACGAGCTGCAGAACGAGCGGTTCCCGGCGCTCGAAGCCAACGCTCAGCAGCTGACGCAGGCCGCCGAGAGCGTCACGGCCGATACGCCGCTGCTCGATCAGCGTGAAGCGGTGCAGACCTTCTTCGCGCGCGCCGGCGACCTCCTGCAGGGGATGAACGCTCCCACTACCGCAGGCGCGATCTGATTCAGGGGCTCCGGTTCAGGGGCTCCGGCTCCTGCCGGACCCACGTGATCGTCTCCG
>JBBDRR010000164.1:0-26993 GCA_040905395.1 Gemmatimonadota bacterium | reverse complement strand
CGCACAGTGGGCGGGGAGCGGCGGCCGCGTCGAGCTCAGCCTCGACGAGGTGCGCTCCGATCTCCTCTCGCCCGCGCTCGGAGCCTTCCGGCTCGTGCGGCTCTCCGTTCGCGATACCGGTCCCGGCGTCCCCGAGGAATTCCGCGATCAGATATTCGATCCGTTCTTCACCCGTCGGCGTGGAGGGACCGGGCTGGGGTTGGCCCTCGTGCAGCGCGCGGTCGAGGCGCACGGCGGCGCCATCTTCGTCGACAGCGTTCCGCACGGCACCGAGGGTGGCGCCATATTCTCCCTGTACCTACCCACGTTGCCGCCCGGGGCGCCTTCCGAGGACGCGGCCTTCATCGCCAGCCAGACGACCAACCGTGAATAAGCCGAGGGTCCTGATCGTCGACGATGAGACCGCCATCCTCGATACCCTGAGGATCCTGCTTAAACGCGACGGGTTCGAGGTCTTCACCGCCGCCAGCGGACAGCAGGGGCTCGACTCGCTCGGCGAAGTCAGCCCGGACTTCGTCCTCACGGACATCCGCATGCCGGGGGTGACGGGGATCGAGATACTCAACGCGGTCCACGAGCGGGATCCGACGATCCCGGTCATCCTGATGACCGCTCAGGCTTCCCTCCAGAGCGCGATTCAGGCGGTGAACCAGGGCGCGTTCCACTACATCCAGAAGCCATTCTCCAACGACGAGCTGCTGGTGATCTGCCGCCGGGCGGCGGAGTCGCGCCAGCTCAAGCGGGAAAATCAGGCGCTCAAGAGAGAGATCCGGCGGCGCGACGCCAGCGACGCACACCGTCCGGTCGGGAAGAGCCGCGTGTTCAACGAGGTGCTCAAGCTCGCCGAGACGGTCGCGCCGACCGATTCGACGGTGCTCATCTCCGGGGAGTCCGGGACCGGCAAGGAGGTCATCGCCCGCTACATCCACAACCTTTCGGAGCGCTCGGGCGGGCCCTTCGTCTCGATCAACTGCGGCGCGCTGCCCGAGAACCTGCTCGAGTCCGAGCTCTTCGGTCATATCAAGGGTGCCTTCACCGGCGCGGTTCGCGACAAGGAGGGTCTCTTCGTCGCCGCCCGGACCGGCACCTTCTTCCTGGACGAGGTCGGCGAGATGACGCCGGCGACACAGGTGAAGCTGTTGCGGGTGATCCAGGAGCGCGAGGTCGTTCCGGTCGGTGCCACCGAGCCGATCCGGGTCGACGTCCGCATTATCGCCGCGACCAACCGCGACCTCGAGGAGGATATCCGCCGCGGCATCTTCCGCAGCGATCTCTACTACCGGCTGAACGTGATCATGCTGCACATGCCGCCGCTCCGGGATCGGATCGACGACGTCCCCGTGCTCGCGGAGCACCTTCTCGCCCGCTTCGCCGCTGGCCGCGGAAGGGAGGCGCCGCGGCTCTCGGCGGACGCCAGCGCCCTGCTTCAGGCCTACGACTGGCCCGGCAACGTTCGCGAGCTCGAAAACGCCCTCGAGCGCGCCGCCGTGCTCTCCAGTGACGCCGAGATCGCCGCGGAAGCGCTCCCGGCACGCCTTACCAGCGAGAAGTCGCAGCCGCTCGTCGCCGACAAACTGCCGCCGAACCCCACCATGGAGATCATCGAGCGCGCCTACATCCTCTGGGTCCTGCAATCGGAGGGCGGCAACAAGACTAAAGCGGCCGAAGTGCTCGGCATCGATCCCTCGACGCTCTATCGTAAGCTCGTCCGCTACGGCATCCAGGAGTGACGCGAACCCCGCCGATCGATCTGCTCCCGGTGAGAGGTGCCGCTCCCGAGCCGCGGGTCATCCGCGCTCTCGCGGGACGGTTGAAAAAGGTGCTCGGCGCGAAGGTGAGGGTCCTCGGCGACGCCGAACTGCTCCCTCCCGATGAAGCTGCGGACGAACCAGCCTCATCCAACGCGCTCGTCGATGCACTCCTGGAGTGGGACGGAGCGGAGGACGAGTCACCCGAACGCTGGCTCCTCGCCCTTACCACCCGGGAGCTGAACGCCCCAGGTCGTGCCTTCGTCTTCGGCGAAGCAACCCTCGGCGGGGGGTGGGCAGTCGTCACCTGCCGGCGCTTCGCTGAGGGTGACGACCCCGACCGTCTCCTGACCCGCCTCCTCACCGAGTGCGTTCACGAGATCGGTCACCTCGCCGGTCTCGATCACTGCCGCCGCCCCCGATGCGTCATGCACCCGTCCACTTCCGTCGAAGAGGTCGATCGCAAAAAATTCGAATTCTGCGACAAATGCGGTGACAGCTTCTTCCGCTCTGGACGCTCTTGATCCTTGTCCCCGCGAAAGTTAGCTTCTTCGCGACCACACCGTACCAGCAGCACCCGCCGCCGCCGAGCTCCGCGACCGACCCCGAGCACTGCGATCATGCCGCGCGATTCAGCTCCGACTCTTCGGCAGGTCTATCTGAATTGGGTCGAGGACCAGATCGAGGACTACAAGGACAGCGTCTCGCGCTCCGACCTCATGCGGATCGCCGATGAGGCGGTCGAGGAGCTTCGCGTCAACCAGCGCGGTCAGTACCAGCTCACCGAGCTGCTCCTCTCCAACGCGGTAGATCGGAAGATCTTCAAGCTCCTCAAGCTGCCCGGATACCGCACCTGGAGCAGCGGCCGCCGCAATGGTAGCCGGCCGAAATTTCCCGACCAGAGCTGAAGCGGTCTCGATCTGAGACCAGACCCGTCCGCGAGTGCTACCATCGCCCGGCATCCACGTCGGCCCCACCTCTCCTGCTTCGACGACCTCCAGAATCCGACCCACTCTTGTCTGCAGTAGCGATCATTGGCGGTGGCATCTCCGGACTCACGGCGGCCTACCTGCTCCAGCGCGCGGGGCACACTGTTACGGTGTTCGAGGGCAACGAGCAGCCGGGCGGGAAGGTCGTTACGGACGTGCTCGATGGGTGCCGCGTCGATGCCGGGGCACAACTGTTCGGCTCCATGTATCGGCGTTTTCTCAGCCTCGTGCGGGAGATCGGCCTCGGTGATCGCCTCGTCCGTGTGCCGGGCAGGGATGCGCTGTGGAGGGATGGCCGGGCGCACGAAGTGGTCTACGGGTCGACGACGAGCATGATCGCGTCGGGGAGCCTGCCGCTGAGGACGAAGTTGCGGCTCGGTGCCAGCTACGTCCCATTTCTGTCGAAGCATCGCGATTCGCTCCGGCTCGACGCACCGGAGCTTGCGGCGGAGGCGGGTCTCGACGGGGAATCGATCGCGACGTGGGGGAAGCGTGAGGTCGACAGCGTCTTCGTGCGCTCGCTCGTCTACCCGCAGCTTGGCGCGTACTACGGCAGCCGTCCGGAGGAGACGAGCGCCGGCTTCTACCACATTCTGGCATGCTACGGGCTCGACGTGGCGCTCTACGCGATCGATGGCGGTGCCGGCGAGGTGCCGCGCGCGCTGGCGGAGCGGATAATGACGAACGGCGGGAAGCTTCGAACGGGCACGGCCGTGGAGCAGGTGGAGATGGCGGATTCCGGCGTGACCATCGTGACCGGGTCGGATTCGGAGCGATTCGATGCCGCGATCTCGGCGATTCCGGCGCCGGCGCTGCTGTCGATCGCGTCAGGCCTACCCGATGCTCTCGTGGCATGGCTCGCGGAGGTGCGCTTCAACCCGACCCTGTCGGTCGCCCTCACGCTCGACTCGCCTGTCGGTCCGCGCTACTTCGGACTCTCCTTTCCACAGGGAGAGACCCGCTATGTCGCGGCGGTCGCGATACAGGAGAACAAAGAGGTCGAGCTGGTCCCGGCGGGACGCGGGGCCGTGGTCGCGTTGCCGACGCCGGAGGCGGTAGTTTCGATGATGGAGATGGAGTCGCGAGCCATCCTCGACCTCATGTTGCCCGAGATCAGTGCCGCACTACCGGGAATCGCCCGCCGTGTGACGCGGGCGAGGGTGTATCGTTGGCCGCTGGGCACCCCGGTGATGTTCCCCGGCTACCTACGCCACCTCGGCGCCTTCCGACGGGACGACCCGGAGCGCTCGTCTTGCGTTGCCATCGCCGGCGACTACCTGTACGGTCCTTCGGTGGAGGGGGCGGTGCTCTCGGCGGAGTCCGCCGTGGCACGCCTCCAGAGGCGGCTCGGATGAGGAAGAAGCTGTTGGCCCTAGATCCGCAGATGGCCGCGGTGCGGATGCGCCCATCGATCGCCACAACGACTCTGTCCGATGGACGAGGATGACCGAGAAGGACCCTTTCGACCCCGACGTCTGGCTCGACCTCGGCCTCGCGGAACGCCGTGACCATCTCGTGGCGGCATTGCGAACCCGGCTTTCGAATCATGCGGAGATCGTCGCGATCGCCGTCGAGCTGGGTCCCATCGGCCGTGAATACGACCTCACGGTGCTGGCGGAGACCGATGCCGGACGGCTGCGCACGCCGCTCTGGTCGCACGGTCGGGCGACCATCTTCGCCGACCCGTCGATCCATTCGGCGAATCGTCGGCAACTGAGCCCCGCGCTGGCCGTCGCCGAGGCTGCCGATCGCCTCGAGCGGCGCCTTTCTGTGCCGTATCGCCTGGAGAGCCGGGGGCTGACCTTCACGTTGTCGCCAGAGGACGGCGTCGAGCGGACCTGGACTGCCGAGCACTCGCTCTTCCGAAAGCGGACCGCCGTCGTTCGGGAGGACCGCGTGGAGCGTGCGGGCGAGGTCGACGTGCGCGATCTCCTTGCCCACTTCTACACCGGCCCGTCGCTCCGCCTCGTCGCCGACGACGGTGAAGCCTTTCTCCTTCCGGCTGCCGTTGACGCCGAGGGTCCGCTGGCGACGCTCTGCCACGAGTGCCGCCGGTGGAACGAGGGGGCGTGGTCGGAGTGTCCCGACTGCGGTGGAACCGCGGTCGACACCGTCCTTGCTTTGCCGCAGCCGCGCCGCAGATGACCGTTCCCCTCCAACCACCGATGAGCGAGCCTCCTACCGGCGGCTCCACGCACCTCGAGTGCACCCTCTGCGGCGCTTCCTACCCCTCCGAAGAGCTGCGGACACTATCCCCGTGTTGCGCCCGGCCGCTCTACCCCCGCTACGATCTCGACCGCATCCGCATGCACCTGTCACGTGACGTACTTGAGGACCGCTCGGCCGACCTCTGGCGCTATGCCGAGGTGCTACCCGTGCGCGATCCCTCCGCGGCGGTCCGGCTCGGCGAGGGGTGGACTCCGATGCTCGACTGCGGCCGACTCGCGGATGCGCTGGGATTGGCGAGGGTCTGGGTGAAGGACGAGGGGCAGAATCCGACCGCATCCTTCAAAGCCCGTGGGCTCTGCATGGCCGTTTCCAGGGCGAAGGAGCTCGGCGCGTCGGCCGTGGCACTGCCGTCGGCCGGCAACGCCGGCGGGGCGGCGGCCGCCTATGCGGCAGCGGCGGGCATCGAGGCGCACGTCGTCGTTCCGCGCGATACCCCGGCGCCGATAATTGAGGAGATCCGTGCGCTCGGCGCCGACCTCGAGCTCCTCGACGGGCTGATCGGAGACTGCGGCGCCAGGGTCGCGGAGGGAGTCCGCGCCCATGGTTGGTTCGATCTCTCCACCCTTAAGGAGCCGTATCGGGTCGAGGGGAAGAAGACGATGGGCTACGAGGTCGCGGAGCAGCTCGGCTGGCGGCTGCCGGACGCGATCGTCTATCCGACCGGTGGTGGAACCGGCCTCGTCGGGATGTGGAAGGCGTTCGAGGAGATGGAGCGGCTGGGATGGATCGGGTCCGAGCGACCCCGGATGATGTCGGTGCAGGCGACCGGCTGCGCGCCGATCGTCAGGGCGTGGGAGCAGGGGGCGGAGTTCGCCGAGCCCTGGGTCGGCGCAGAGACCTATGCATCCGGCATCAGGGTGCCGGGCGCGGTCGGGGACTTCCTCATCCTCCGGGCGATCCGCGAGTCGGACGGCGCCGCCGTCGCCGTCTCGGACGGCGAGATGGAGGAGTGGACCCGCCGGGTCGGCGCGCTCACCGGGATCTTCTGTGCTCCCGAAGGCGCCGCCACCGCCGCCGCCGTCCCGCACCTGCTCCGCTCCGGCGCGCTCCGGCCGGACGACGAAGTCGTCCTCTTCAATACCGGCAGCGGGATCAAGTACGTCCGCTGAGCGACCCCCGCCCCCCGGTCGTACCGCGGGCAGCGACCCCCGCCGCATCCGTCGTTCTGAGCACAGCAACGTCCCCGCCCGTCGTCCCGAGCGAAGCGAGGGACCCGCACTTCCTCCTACTTCGTCCTCACCACCGTCACCTTCACCCGCGACGGCGGCGGGAGAAGAGGACTCGTCCCTACCACGTGTCGAATCGACGCCGTCGTCCCGGCCGGCACCCGCGCCCTCGAGTACGCCGCCGCTCCACCCGGCAGTGACAGCGCTCTCTGCACGACCGAATTGAGAGTCTCCACCCGGAGCGGGTACGACGACGGCGCGGAGCCGGACATTCCGAGTTGCCGGAGCGCCGGATAGAGATCGCGCATGTTCCAGCTCGGGATCGTGTACTTCGATTCCGCGGTGACCCCGAGGTCGTCGAGGTATACCGCGCCGGTCCAATCGCGCGCCCACTGCAGCGGATCTCCCCCGAGCGCCTCCCTCAGGTTGTCGAGTCCCGCCATCCGCGCGTCGGTAACGAGGTCGCGCCAGAGCGTCCCTTCGCTGCCCGGATAGTGATCGGCCACGTAACGCAGGAAGTACCACGCGGCCCCTCGCGTGGACAGCAGGTCCGGTCCCATGAAGCTCGTGCTCTCTGGAACCCTAAGGAACGACGTCAGCCTGCCGACGTTTTCGAGCTGAAATGTGACGAACGCGTCGCGAACCGCTGCCGACCCGCCGAAGTCAGCCGCCCCGAGATTCCGCTCCGGTCCGAAGCCCGACTGCCTGTAGAACATCAGCTCCTCCGCGATGTGGCTCAGCCCCTCGTTGAGCCACGTCTCTTCCCATACGGGCGCAGAGTTCACGTGCAGCCGGCGGGAGTCGTTCACGAGGTGCTGGAACTCGTGCACCAATACGTTGCGGGTCGTGCGCGCCACGAACTCCCGCGTGAACAGCGGCCTCGTCGCCGGATCCGGTACGAGCATGTAGAACATCTCCGCGGCGTTGCTTCCCTCGCACGTGCTCGTCGCGAAGAGGTCCCGGTTGAAGAAGAACCCGCCGACATAGGAAGCGGCGTTCTGGTTGTCCTTCAGTTCGTTCACCGCGCGGGTGAAGAAGATGACGACCTTGTCGTTCCCGTCGATGTCCGACGGGTCGCCGAAGGTGCCGGTGACCAGCGGCCATACCTCGCGGTCGAAGAATTCGACGAATCCGTCGTAGTCGGCCTGCGTGAAGCCGTTCGCCGGGTTCATCGTATCGGCCACGGCGACGGCCCTCTGGCCGACGGCCCGCACCCGGCCGCCCCTCCTGTCCGGGGCCGTGCACCCGTTCGAGCTCGTCGTCTCGACGTTGTAGGAGATCGTCTGGCCCGGTGTGAGTTGCACCGTGGGGCGCGCGAAATCGCCGGGGTCGACGCCCGCTCGTAGCTGCGGTTCGAGCCGGCGCGAGATGTCGGAGCGCAAGCGCTCGTGGAAGGCCTCGTCCGGCGCTGGCCGCCGCGGCCCACCCGCAGCCTGCGGAGATCTACTCGCGCTGGGCGAGCCGTCTCCTAGCCCCGCCGAGAACACCCGCAGCTGCAGCGTGGACGCCGAAGTGGTACCCGTGTTGAGCGCGATCAGCGTGTACTCCGCACCCGCGTTGCCTCCCGACAGGCAAACCGGCAATGTCTCGGCACCGCCGAGCTCGATGCTCTGGCCGACCTCGAGTCCCAACGCCTCGGCAGCAGTGCAGACCGGCAGGTCGTTCTGCGCCAACCCCTCGGCAACGTTTATCCGGGCCGTGTCCTCCCCCACCTCGCTCCGGGCTATGATGCGCGCGAGCCCCACGGCGCGCGCTTCGACGATCCCGTTCTCATCGACGCTCGCGACGCCGGGCGCGTCGCTCGACCACTGCACCGCCTGGCTCGGGAGGGGCTTGCCTGCGGCGTCGAGCACCTTGGCCGACAGCTCGACTACCTGTCCGACCGCCACCGTCTGCTCGTCGAACGCGGTGCTGCCCAGGTAGATCCGCACCGTAGCGCCGAGCGGGCCCGGCCCCGTACCGTCCCTGCACGCGGAGACCGTCGCCAGAAGAAGGAGAAAGGCTGCCGCGAAGGGACGCCCCCCGAGTCGATGTCTCATGGTCGGATTATGCCATATGACTGCACGGAGAGGCTCTGCGGCCCCTGCACCCACACCTTCTGGCCTACTCGCAGCTCGCCGGGGGGCGCGGGCAGCACGATCTCGTGCCCCGCTTCCGTCCGCAGCACCGCCGTACCACCCGAGATCGAGGTGATCTCGCCCGTCACCACCGGCTGCCCATCGACTCCGAGGATCTCGTACCCCGTCGCCTCGATCTCACGGTCCACGATCGGATCGGCCGATTCGCGGATCTCCCCCCGGACCGCCACCAGTACGCCGCTCAGTCGCTCCAGCTCCGACACGAGTGGCCCGACGAGCCGCACCGAACGCCCTTCCTCCGGCTGCAGGACCACCTGCACGTTCACCGGCGCGGAGCCGACGATACGAACGAAGCCGATCAGCGCCTCTCCCCGCTCCGCGGCCGCCTCGGGCAGGGGAATCGAATCGGTCGGCTCCCCGCGGGGAGCGCAGCCGATCAGGACGGCCATCAGCACGATTGAATGTCTCATCATCAACGGATCCTTACGACGGTCAGTCTCAGCGAAGCCGGGGGTGCAGCGCCACCCGACGTCGTACGAAGCGTGCCCCGCTCGCCCTGGCGCACGAAGAAGCGTACGAATCCAACCCCGCCGCCGGCGAGGTCGAAGTGCGCGGCGGCATCGCCCCAGCGAGGCCGAATCGTTTTCACGCGCAGCGGATAGTTCCCGGCGTTCAGGTCTATCCACGGCATCATCGAGCGATAGTTCCAGCTCGCCGTTCGGAAGCTGTCCGCGACCGGGACGGCGTCGTCGGTGAACAGCGAAACCGTCCAGTCGTGCATCCATGACATCGGGCTGGCGCCGAGACCGGAGAGAAGGTTCGCATAGCCTGTCGCATTCCCGTCCACGAGGCGCCGCCAGAGTACCGACTCCGCCCCGCCCCGTCGGTCCGCCGCGTACCGCAGAAATGCCCAGCTGGCCCCTCGGGTCGCGAGGTCCTGACCATGGATCGGCGACGTCGCGGCCGGATCCTTCATGTAGGCCGACAGCCGGATGAGGTTCGTCGACTGGAACTGGTCGAACGCGTTCTCCTTCGCGGCGGTGCTCCGCAGATCGCCGTATGTCACGTCGCTTCGCGGCTGCATCCCGCTCGCCGCGTAGAACACCAACTCCTCCGCGACGTGGCTCAACCCCTCGTTAAGCCAGAACTCCTCGCTCCACTGCTCCCGGCTCAGCAACCTCATCCGCCGTCCGGCGCTGATGAGATGTTGCATCTCGTGCGCGAGAACCGACACGGTGCGCGCCGCAACGAACGATTTCGTCCTAACGTTGCCGTTCACCTCGCCTGCCGGGTCGGGCGCGAGCACGTAGAGCAGCTCCGCCTCGTTGCTCCCTTCGCAGCCGCGCAGCTCCCGAGTATCGCGGCGCGGGAAGAGGTCCCGCGCGAAGAAGAATCCGCCGACGTATGTCGTGGCGCCCGGGTCCGTCATCTCGTTCACCGCCCGGGTGAAGAAGATCAGCACCCGCGAGTTCCCGTCTATGTCGGTCGGCTCTCCGAAGTTGTTCCGCACCACCGGATGGACCAGCTCGTCGAACGCCCGTCCGAAGGCGGCGTACTCCGCGTCCGTGAAGCCGCTCGTTGGGTTGAGCTCGTCCGCGAGCACGACGGCGCGATCAGTCACCGCCGCGACCCGCGCGGTGCGGTCGACCGCCTCCGTGCACGTGCGGTTCCGATTGACGTTCAGGACGATGCGGTCGCCGACCGTCGGGACCGCATTGGCCGAGATACCGCCCGCGGACCGGAGAGGCGCGCCGGGCCATGTGATCAGCGGCGTTAGCTCACGGGCCTCCCGCTCACGCAGTCGCCGGTCGACTCCGGAGTTCGGCAACGTCTGGTCGTTCGCCCGAGCGTGCGGAGCCTCTGCCGCCCGCTCTTCGAACGATGCCGTTTCTCCCCCGCTCCCCACACCTTCGATCTCGACCCGCAGCAGCGAAGCCGCCTCTGCCGCGTGGAACGGCACGATCAGGTATTCGCCGGGACCGGCGAGACAGAGCGTCGGAGCAGCCGCGGCCGTGGTCGTGAACGACTCGCCGATATCGAGCTTTAGGCCCTCATCCTCGCCGCCTTCGGTACACCGCGCGCCCTCCGGGAGGGCCGAGAGGACGGAGACGAGCAGCGTGTCCGCGACTGTACCCGCGCTCGCAATGATCCCCGCCGCCCCGACCGAAAGCCCTGTCACCAGTCCGCTCTGATCGACGATCGCCACGGCCGGATCGTCACTCCGCCAGCTCGCCACCGAGCCGATCGAAGCACCGGACGCGGTCCTCAGCTGCGCCATCAACTGAATGCTCGCGCCGACGACGACGGATGCCTCGCGCGCTCCCACGGCGTCCAGCTCGATCGCCAGCGACTCGGACGCGCTCGGGCCCACACCGCCGTCCCCGCACCCCGCGAGCAGCAGGACCGCCAGCAGACGCTTCGTCGGAGCCGAACGTTCGGGCCGATGCGGCTTGGATGGGCGGTCGCTCCTCATCCTCCTCCTCGGAGTATCGTCCGTTGCGGGGAGCGACTCAATCCGGCGGACCGGGCGCCGAGACCCTGGTTTTTCCGGGTGGTCGGGTGGGCGCGGCAGTGCTATCTTACCCGCCCTGAAGTGGAAGGACTTGTACCATTCCTCACGAGTCGAGTTCCGATGGGCGAAGGGTCTCAGAAACGCGATTTTCTCTCGATTCCCGACTTCTCGCGCGAGGAGCTCGAGGCGACGCTGGAGCTGGCTCTGCGGATGAAGCGCGGCGAGTACACGGACACGCCGCTCTCGGGTAAGGCGCTCGCAATGGTGTTCGCGAAGAGCTCCACGCGCACGCGGGTCTCCTTCGAGGTCGGTACCCGGCAGCTCGGTGGCCATCCGCTCTTCCTCTCGTCCCGCGATATCCAGCTCGGCCGGGGCGAGCCGATTCGCGACACGGCGCGGGTTCTCTCGCGCTACGTCGACGCCATCATGATCCGCACCTTCGTTCAGGCGGATGTCGAGGAGCTGGCACGCTATGCCAGCATCCCCGTCGTCAACGGCCTGACCGATCTTCTCCACCCCTGCCAGATCATGGCGGACCTGCTCACCGCCCGGGAGAACCTGGGTCCGGACCTGTCCGCCATCACCGTCGCCTGGGTGGGGGATGGCAACAATGTCGCCAACTCCTGGTTGAACGCCGCGTACCGATTCGGCTTCGCGCTCCGCATCGCCACCCCCGAGGGATACGAGCCCGATCCGCAGATTCTGGCGAGAGCCCGCTCCGCCGCGACCATCCACCTCACGAACGACCCCCGCGAGGCCGTCCGCGGCGCCGATGTCGTCAACACCGATGTCTGGGCGTCGATGGGCCAGGAGGAGGAGAGCGCGGCGCGTGCTGGAATCTTCGCGGAGTACAGGGTCGATGACGAGCTGATGGCGATCGCCTCCGAACGAGCCATCTTTCTGCACTGCCTGCCCGCCCACCGCGGCGAGGAGGTGACCGAATCGGTCATCGAGGGGCCGCGCTCGCGCGTCTTCGACCAGGCGGAGAATCGTCTGCACGTGCAGAAAGCGATTCTCACACGACTGATGGCGCCCGGAGCGGCTCGATGAGCGAGGAAACCCTCCGCAGGACGCCGCTGCACGGAGAGCATGCGGCGGCCGGCGCCAAGCTCGTGCCGTTCGCGGGCTACGAGATGCCGATTCAGTACCCGACGGGGATCACCACGGAACACAACGCCGTCCGGACCACCGCTGGGCTCTTCGACGTCTCCCACATGGGCGAGTTCGAGATAAGCGGCCCTCAGGCGCTCGAGCTCGTCCAGTACGTCACCACGAACGATGCATCCACCCTCTCGCTGGGGCAGGCGCAGTACTCGACGCTGTGCCGGGACGACGGCAACCTATTGGACGATCTGCTCGTCTACCGCTTCGACGACCGGTACATGCTCGTCGTCAACGCCGCCAACCGGGATGAGGATTTCGCCTGGATCCGCGACCATGCGCCTCGGTTCGACGCGGAGCTCACGGACAGATCGGACGAGATCGCGCTGCTGGCAGTGCAGGGGCCCAGAGCTGCACGCATACTGCAGCAGCTGACTCGGATGGACCTCTCGGAGATCGGCTATTACCGCTTTGCGGAGGGCGATCTCGATGGCCGACCTGCCATCCTGAGCCGCACCGGCTACACCGGCGAGGACGGCTTCGAGCTCTACGTGGCGATCAACGATGCGGACCATCTCTGGCGCACGATCCTCAAGGCTGGCGAGTCGGACGGGATCATCCCGGCCGGGCTGGGCGCGCGCGACTCGCTCCGCCTGGAGCTCGGCTATCCGCTCTACGGCAACGACCTCGACGAAGGCAGGAATCCGCTGGAGGCTGGTCTCGGCTGGGTGACCAAGCTGGAGAAGGGCGACTTCGTGGGGCGTGACGCGCTGGCGCGCGTGAAGCAGGAGGGCCCGCACGAGCGCCTCATTGGATTCAAGCTGCTCCAGCGCGGTTTCCCCCGACCCGGGTACGAGATCCAGCATGACGGCCGCTTCGTCGGCCAGGTGACCAGCGGCACGCTGAGCCCCTCCCTCGGCATCGGAATCGGGCTCGCCTATGTGCCGGCGGAGATCTCCAGGCCCGGAACCCACCTCGCGGTTCTCATCCGTGGCCAGCCGATGACCGCCGAGGTCGTCCGGCCACCCTTCTATACGGACGGGTCGATTCGGCGATGAGCGAAAGGCCGTCTGGCGGAAGGCAGGTGCGGGGTGGCTGACGTCGTGATCATCACGACGGACGACCTGGAGCCGGCGGTCCGGCTCCGCGAGGGGTTCAATGCGGCCGGCCTCGCCGTCGAGCTCTTGACGGCGGGCGAGTCACTCGCCGATGCGGTGGGCGATCCCGTCCTGCTGATCCTCACCGGCGCCCTCCGCGACCGCCGAACCGCGCAGCTGATCGAAGCCTCTCGCAGGATCGGACGGGTTCCGGTCATCGGGCTCCGGGAGTCCACCGAGGCTGCGTCCCGGGAAACGTGTCGCTCCCTCGGCATCGGCGAGTGCTTCAGCAAGCCGATCGATGTCGAAGAGGTCGTCCTCGTGGGGCGCCGCGCGATCGAGCGGGAGCGGCTCCGCGGCATCACCGGTATCGTCGGCGACACCGAGGTGATGGAGGAGGTTCTGGAGCGTGTCGTTCAGATCGCCGGTGTCGACTCGACCGTCCTCATCGAGGGCGAGAGCGGGACCGGAAAGGAACTCGTCGCGCGCGGGCTGCACGCGCTCTCGCCGCGGCGCCACAAGCCCTTCATCGCCGTGAATGTCGCGGCGCTCCCCGAGACGCTGCTGGAGAGCGAGCTCTTCGGCCATGAAAAGGGCGCATTCACCGGAGCCGCCTCCCTCCGCAAAGGTCTCTTCGAGCTGGCGCAGGCGGGGACGATCTTCCTCGACGAGATCGGCGAGATGCCGCCCTCGACTCAGACGAAGCTGCTCCGGGTGTTGGAGGAGCGGGAGTTCCGACGCGTCGGCGGCGAGACCACGCTTCGGGTCGACGTCCGCGTCATCGCGGCCACCAACCGGGAGCTCCGCGGCCAGGTCGAAGTCGGCGACTTCCGGCGCGACCTGTACCATCGCCTCAACGTCCTGCGCATTGCCCTGCCGCCGCTCCGCGAGCGCCGTGAGGATATTCCCCGCCTCATCGAACAGTTCGTCCGCGAGTTCAGCCGCCAGCACGACCGCCCCTTCCCGGGTATCGACCCGTCCGCCCTGCAGATCCTCGTCGACTACTCCTGGCCGGGCAACGTTCGCGAGCTGCGTAACCTGATCGAATCGATGGTCGTGCTGGCTCACGGCCGCCCCCTCCGGCCGGAGGACATACCCGACGAGGTGCGCGGCGGTGGGCGGCGCGGCAGCTTCCTCCCGGTCCTGGTGCGGCAGCAGACTCCCTCCGACGAGGGAGCGCCTCCGACTCGCGAGCTGGAGTTCATCCTCCGGACCATCTTCGACCTGAAGCTGGACGTCGAGGACCTGCGGAGGGAAATGGAAAACTTCCGACAACGCCGTCCGCAGGAGGTCGAGCTCCCCTACACGCCCACCTTCGCCGCCACCCCGCGCAGCCTGCCATACGGCTCCGACGCCGAACCCGACGAGCCAACCGAGCCGGACGAGGGTGTCGTTGTCTATCGACCCGGGATGAAGATGGAAGACATCGAACGGGAGGCGATCAGTGCCGCGCTGCGAGAGGTCGACGGCAACCGTCGCCGAGCCGCGGAGATGCTCGGAATCGGCGAACGGACGCTGTACCGGAAGATCAAGGAGTACGACCTCGAGGCGTGATCGTCGTCCTCACTGCCCCGTCATCCCTCGCTCCGCTCGGGATGACGGGCCGTGGGCTAGATCTCTGGGGCCCCATCGGAACCTACGAGCCCCGCCAGCGCTCCGTGCAGCTCCTCCACCCCCTGACCCGACAGCACCGAGAACGGCAGAACCTGGTCGACGTCCACGCCCAATTGCTCGCTGATCTCCGCCAGCGCCGCCTGCCGCTTCTGTGTCTTCAGCTTGTCAGACTTCGTCAGGACGAAGAGCACGGGAAGGCCGATTCGGGCGAGGTATTCGATCGCCCGATGGTCGTCCACGGTGGGGCCGTGACGGATGTCGATGAGCTGGACGATGCCGCGGAGCGCCTTGCTCTGCGCCAGGAACTCGTCGATCACCTTCCCCCACTTCTCTCGCAGCGCCTCCGGCGCCCGGGCGTAGCCATACCCCGGAAGGTCGACGAGCGCGAACTCGCTATCGTCCGCGCGAACCCGGAAGAAGTTGATCTCCTGAGTCTTTCCCGGCGTCGACGACACACGCGCGATCGGCGATCGGGTCCGCCCCAGAAGCCTGTTGATCAGGCTCGACTTCCCGACGTTCGACCGCCCGGAAAACGCTACCTGGGCGAGGCCGCTCACCGCCTCCGGCGCAGCCTGCCCGATCTGGCCGATCGCGCCGACGAATTCGACTGACTTAATGTGCACGGAAGGATATCTCGGATCGGATTCGGGCTCGGGGGACGGACCAGGCGTCCGTCATCCCGGCGTACGCCGGGATCCAGCGGCTGGATCCCGGGTTTCAACCGGGATGACCACACGCTGGCGAACTCCCAGCCCCCGGAGCCCAGCAAAAAACAGCCCCCCTTCGCAGCTGCGAGGGGGGCCAGGCCCCATTCAGGAGCAACACGCCGTCACCTCGTCGGTCCTAGGCTTCCTTCTTCTGCTTCGGCTCGGCCGCGAGGATGAGCAGCGGCGGAATGCCGTCGGTGATGCTCTCCGGCGTCACCACCACCTCCCGGACGTCGGGGCGCGACGGAATGTCGAACATCACCTCGCACATCACCTCCTCGATGACCGCGCGCAGCCCCCGCGCGCCGGTTCCCCGCTCGAGCGCTTTGCGGGCGATCGCCTTCACCGCGGCCGGATCGAACGTCAGGCCGACCTCCTCCATGCCGAGGATCTTCCGGTACTGCTTGATGATCGCGTTTTTCGGCTCCGAGAGGATCCGTACCAGCGATTCCTCGTCGAGGTTGTCGAGCGTCACGACGACGGGCAGCCGCCCCACCAGCTCCGGGATCAGCCCGAAACGCAGCAGATCTTCCGGCTCCACGTCGTGGAACGGGTTCACCTCGTCGTTCACCACTCCCTTGCCGGAGCCGATCGAGAACCCGATCTGCTGGCGTCCGGTCCGTGCCTCGATGATCTTCTCGAGTCCGTCGAAGGCACCGCCGCAGATGAAGAGAATGTCCCGCGTGTTGATCTGGATGTACTCCTGCTGCGGGTGCTTCCGGCCACCCTGCGGCGGCACCGAAGCCGTCGTGCCCTCCAGGATCTTGAGCAACGCCTGCTGCACCCCCTCGCCCGACACGTCCCGGGTGATCGACGGGTTCTCGCTCTTCCGGGCGATCTTATCGATCTCGTCGATGTAGATGATCCCGCGCTCGCACTCGGCGACGTTGAAATCCGCCGCCTGCAGAAGCCGCACGAGGATGTTCTCCACGTCCTCGCCGACGTACCCCGCCTCCGTCAGCGTGGTCGCATCCACGATCGTGAAGGGGACCTGCAACGTGCGGGCGAGCGTCTGCGCCAGCAGCGTCTTTCCCACACCCGTCGAACCGATCAGCATGATGTTCGACTTGTCCAGCTCGACGTCGTCCGTCACCGACGCATGCGGGTGCCGCTGGACCCCCTCTGTCGGGAAGGTGCCCGTCACCCGCTTGTAGTGATTGTACACCGCCACCGAGAGCCACCGCTTCGCCTCGTCCTGCCCGATCACGTACTGGTCGAGCGCGTCCTTGATCTCCCTCGGCGTCGGCAACGGGGTCGGGGTATTCGCCGCTTCCTTCTCCTCCTCCTCCGCGAGGATCTCGTTACACAGCGAGATGCACTCGTTGCAGATGTATACGGAAGGTCCGGAGATGAAACGCTTGACCGCGTCCTTGGACTTTCCGCAGAAGGAGCAGCGAAGATGTTTGTCGTTCGCCATAGACTTCAACCGCCTATGAGGGAAATGCCGTCGAGCCGATTCTCGGCCGCGCCGGCGGGTATTGCGATGCGTCTCGACTGCACGTCAGTCCTCGGCCTCGATGACCGACGACCAGCGAACCAGTGCCTCAGCCTCCAGTCTCGGCTTCCTCGTGCCGGACCTCAACTACCTCGCCCTTACGCGTGATGACGTGATCGATGAGGCCGTAGTCCTTCGCCTCCTCGGGAGACATGAACCGATCCCGGTCGAGATCCTCGTTGATCTGCTCGATCGGCTGCCCCGTTTTCTCGGCGTAGATGCCGTTCAGCCGCTCGCGGAGATACAGGATCTCCTGCGCTTGGATCTCGATGTCGGCCGCCGTCCCCTTCATCCCGCCCGAAGGCTGGTGAAGCATGATCCGGGAGTTTGGCAACGCATACCGCTTACCCTTCGTACCGGCTGCCAGGAGGAAGGATCCCATGCTGGCCGCGATACCCATACAGTAAGTGTTGACCGGTGACTTTAGGAAGGTCATCGTGTCGTAGATGGCCAATCCGGCATAGACCGAGCCACCCGGCGAGTTGATGTAGAGGAAGATGTCCTTCTCGGGATTGTCGGCCTCCAGGAAGAGGAGCTGCGCGATGATGACGTTCGCGACGTCGTCGCTGATCGGCGTCCCCAGGAAGACGATCCGATCCATCAGAAGCCGCGAGAAGATGTCGTACGAGCGCTCCCCCCGGCTCGACCGCTCGATTACGTACGGCGCGTACAGTGGCATTCAGGGCGTCCCTTCTATCGTGGATTGGGTATTCGGCTCTGCGCAGCTCACGCGACCGTGTTCTGAGATTTGAGGAACTCGAAGACCTTGTCTTCCGTGATCTCTCGCTCGAGAGCCTCGATCTGTCCGTTCTTCTCGAGCTGGATCCAGACCTCGCTGGGCGAGCGATCGTTGCTCTCGGCGATCTTCTCGACGCGTTCGTCGATCTCGTCCTGTGAGGCTCGAAGGCCTTCCTGCTCCGCGACCCTCTCCACGACCAGCGTCCGTTTCAGTCCTCGCTCCGCCTGGGGTCGAATCCCCTCCCGCACTTTGCTGAACTGCTCCTGCTCCTCGGGCGAGCGCTCTGGCCTCTGCCGCTGCTGCTCGGGTCCCTCGCCGATCATGTAATCGAGATACCGATCGACCATCGAGCTCGGCGCGTCGAACGGATTCGCTTCCAGGATCTGGTCGATGAGCTGCCCGCGCACGTCCGCCTCCGCGCGTTCCTTCGCGTCGTCCTGGAGGTCGGCGAGCACCCGCTTGCGCAGCGCCTCGAGCGAATCGAAGTCGCCGACGCTCCGGGCGAACTCGTCGTCCAGCTCCGGAAGCACCTTCTTGCGTGCCTCCTCGACTGCGATCCGCAGCTTCTGCTGCTGACCTCGCCGCTCCTCGTCGGGGAAGTCGGCCGGGAACGATACCTCGAAGTCGCCCGCCTCACCCTCGGCGAGCGTCAGGATGGCGGCTTCGACGTCCGGGATCGCCTGGTCCTCGCCAAGCACGATCCGATACGTGCGAGGTTCCTCTTCGGTCTCCCCGTCCGCCGCACGGGCCGTGATCTCGACGAGGACCTGATCGCCGTAATCGGGACGCGTCCCCTCATCGAGAGGCTCCCATTCGCCGCGTTCGTCCCGAAGTCGCTCGAGGACGTTGTCCACGTCCTCGTCACCGACGTCGACCGGCGGTCGGCTCGCCGAAAAGCCGGACAGCTTGGATAGCTCGACCTCGGGTCGGATCTCTACCTCGACCTCGAACACGAGATCCATGCCCTTGTCGTACTTCACGTCGTCGACGCGGCCCTGGTTGATCGGCGTGATCCCCTCCGCCTCGAGCGCCTCGCGATATGCCTCCTGCACGAGGCGATCGACCGTTTCCTGGTCGATCGAGGGCCCGAATCGCTGCTCTACGACGCGGCTCGGGAGCTTGCCTTTGCGGAATCCCGGCAGCCGCATTCCCTTCGCGACCTGCTCGGCGACCCGCCCTCGCGTCTTCTGCACACGCTCCGCCGGAACCGTGATCGAGAGCTTCCGACTCCACGACGCGCTTTCTTCGACGGCGATCTTCAGATCGGTTGTATTCGCAGCCATCAAGACCAGAGATATTGAGGTTGTACGTTATCCAATACGTAATCCGTTGTACGTTATCCGCTATCCGCTTACGGCACCCGGTGTGGACAGACCAGTCCACCGTCCACGCAGAAGGTGTCGACACCTGTGGCGGTGTTGTTGCCGGTAACGAATAGCGTACAACGGATAACGTACTACGCCGATGCGAAAGGGGGGATTCGAACCCCCACGGCCGAAACCACTGGTTCCTAAGACCAGCGCGTCTACCATTCCGCCACTTTCGCGCTTTCCGCAACGAGCAAATATAGACCGGGCGCGACGGCAAGGTCAACCGAAATTCAGGCATGCCGCCCCCGTCCGGCAGGAGCTATGCCCGAACGAGGAAGGGAGCGCCCCGAGCTCCCGGAGCGCTCCCTTCGCGACGCGTCCGAGACGTCAGCGCCTCAGCCGGACGTTCACGATCCGCTGCTGGCCCGTTGGAGCCTCCAGCAGCAGCGAGATGACGCTACCCGGCGCCTTGGTTCCCATCACGCGCGTGAACTGATCCACGTTGGTGATCTCCTCGCCGTCGACGCGGGCGATCTTGAAGCCGCGCGCGTTGAGCCGTTCACCGAGAGGGCTGCCCGGATCGATGTCCTCGATGACGATGCCGCCGCTGTCGCTGTAGCCCAGCTCGTTCGCGAGTTGCTGCGTCAGCGGCGCCGCACGGATCCCCAGCTTCTGATCGGTTGCCGGGGTCGGGGCGGCCGGCTGGGCGGCGGCCGTCGTGACCGGCCCGAGTTGATTCTCGATAAGTTGAACGTCCATACCGATCCGCTCTCCGTACCGGATGACCTCCAGGTTGACCCGGTCTCCCGGCCGATGGCTGGCGATCATTCGCTGCAACTCGTTGACCCAGTTGACCGGCTGACCGTCGACGGCGACGATCACGTCGCCCATGCGCAGCCCGGCGCGCTCGGCAGGCGTATCCGGCATGCTGAACCCCTGGACCACCGCACCGGCTGCGGCGGGGAGGTCGAAGGCGTCGACGTCCTCTGTGAAGACCTCGTTGATCGAGACGCCGAGGACCGCGCGCCGCCAGCGGCCGTAGCGGATCAGGTCGTCCGCGACGTGACGCGCCAGGTCGATAGGGACCGCGAAGCCATAGCCTGCAGAGAGACCGGTGTTCGAAGCGATCGCCGTGTTCATGCCGATCACCTCGCCGCGTATGTTGATGAGCGGCCCACCCGAGTTGCCCGGGTTGATCGCGGCGTCTGTCTGGATGAACGATTCGACGGCAAGCGCCGCGACTTCGTTGTCCTCGATGCTCTGGCCGATGATGTTGATGCTTCGGTCCTTCGCGCTGACGATCCCCGCCGTTACGGTGAAGGTGAGCCCCAGCGGATTGCCCACTGCGAGAACCCATTCACCCACCCTCGTGCTGGCGGGATCACCGATCCGCACCGTCGGCAGGTCTTCGCCCGAGATTCGGATGACGGCCACGTCCGTGGTCGGATCGCGCCCCACCAGCTCGGCCCTAAATTCACGCCGGTCCATCGTGACCACATTGATCAGCGTGGCATCCGCCACCACGTGATTGTTCGTCAGGATGTAGCCGTCGCTGCTGATCAGGAATCCCGTGCCCCCCGCCCGCGAAGGCTGCCCCTGCGGTGGCTGCTGGAAGAAGCGGCGGAACGGCTCCGGCACGTCCTCGGGCGCCCCGCGAGCCGTCCGCTCGACGCTGATGCTGACGACCGCCGGCGTGACCGACTCGGCGATCGAGATGAACGACTCGCTCAGCTGGGCGATCGGCGCCACTTCGGAAGCGGTCGGCGCATCCTGGAAGAGGGTCGCCGCTTGCGAGCCCGCCGTCCACTCCATCCCGGAAGCGAGCATGACGCCGCCCACGAAGGCGGCGGCGGTGATTCCGATGATCCTTGCTTTGGCGCGTACGGGATCGAGCATGGTCAACCGTGAGGTGCTGAGGTGGGTCGGTAATGCCGGTAGATCTGCAGTACCTCGGTGTAGGTGCCGGGGTTCCCGGCGCTCACCCCCGGGTGCTGCCGTTCACCCCACCGCATGCGGTACGGCCCCGGCCCTCCGCGAGGAAGGCCGGGACCGGCGCATCGGCGTAACGATCGTTACTTCTTCTCGTCTTCGACGATCTCGTAGTCCGCTTCCACCACGTCCTCGTCCGTCGAGGCGGTCGCACGGGCGGTTTCATCGTCAGCGAATCCCGCGCCGCCCGTCGCGCCGCCGGTGAAGCCGGCGTCCGCACCCGGGGCCGCGCCCTCGGCCTGCTGCGCCTGGTAGATCTGCGCGCCGGCCGCGGTGTAGGCCTGCTGCAGCGCCTCGGTCGCGGACTTGATCTCGTCCATGTCGCTCTCCTTCAGCGCCTTACGACCGCGCTCGATCGCCGAGGTGAGCTGCTCCTTCGTTGCATCGTCGAGCTTGTCCTCCCACTCCTTCATGTTCTTCTCGACTTCGTACGTCAGAGCGTCCAGGCGGTTGCGCGACTCGACCTCCTCGCGTCGCCGCTTGTCCTCGTCCGCGTGCGACTCGGCGTCCTTCACCATCTTCTCGATTTCCTGCTCCGACAGCCCGCTCGAGGCCTCGATCCGGATCTTCTGCTCCTTGCCGGTCGCCCGATCCTTCGCGGAGACGTGCAGGATCCCGTTCGCGTCCAGGTCGAAGGTGACCTCGACCTGCGGCACACCTCTCGGCGCCGGCGGAATTCCGGTCAGCTGGAATTTGCCGATCGTCTTGTTGTACATCGCCATCTCGCGCTCGCCCTGGAGCACGTGGATCTCGACGGTCGTCTGGTTGTCCTCGGCAGTCGAGAAGGTCTCGGTCTTTCGCGTCGGAATGGTCGTATTGCGCTGGATCAGGTGCGTCATCACACCGCCGAGCGTCTCGATCCCGAGCGACAGTGGCGTCACGTCGAGCAGGAGGACGTCCTTCACGTCACCCGAGAGCACACCACCCTGGATCGCGGCGCCGATCGCCACCACTTCGTCTGGGTTCACCCCCTTATGGGGCTCCTTCCCGAAGAAGTTCTTCACCACTTCCTGGATCTTCGGGATCCGCGTGGACCCACCGACCAGGATGACCTCGTCGATGTCGCCGGGTTTGAGGCCGGCATCGGCCAGGGCCTTCTCCATCGGCGGTATGGTCCGCTGCACGAGGTCGTCCGCCAACTGCTCGAACTTCGAACGAGTCAGGCTGACGTTCAGGTGCTTGGGGCCTTCCTGCGTCGCGGTGATGAAGGGCAGGTTTATGTCGGTCGACGAGGTGGTCGACAGCTCCATCTTCGCCTTCTCGGCGGCTTCCTTCAGCCGCTGGAGCGCCATCGCGTCCTTCGAGAGATCGATGCCCTGGTCCTTCTTGAATTCCTCGACGAGCCAGTCGATGACCCGCTGGTCGAAGTCGTCACCACCCAGGTGGGTATCGCCGTTCGTCGCCTTCACCTCGAAGACGCCGTCGCCGAGCTCGAGTACCGAGATGTCGTACGTGCCGCCGCCGAGATCGTAGACGGCGATCTTCTCGTCCTTCTTCTTGTCGAGCCCGTACGCGAGCGCCGCGGCGGTCGGCTCGTTGATGATGCGCAACACCTCCAGGCCGGCGACCTTGCCGGCGTCCTTCGTCGCTTGGCGCTGCGCATCGTTGAAGTACGCGGGGACGGTGATGACCGCCTGCTCGACCGTCTGGCCCAGGTAGTCCTCCGCCGTCTGCTTCATCTTCTGCAGGATCATCGCCGAGATCTCCGGCGGCGAGAAGAGCTTGTCTCCCGCGTTCGGAAGCTTCACCTGCGCCAGACCGTTCGGGCCGCTTTCCACCTCGTAGGGAACGATCCTTTCCTCCGCCTTCACCTCCGATTCCTTCCGGCCCATGAAGCGCTTGATCGAGAAGACGGTGTTCTTCGGATTCGTGATTGCCTGACGGCGGGCGACCTGACCGACGAGGCGCTCACCGTCCTTGGTGAACGCGACGACGGAGGGGGTCGTGCGGCCGCCTTCGGCGTTCGGAATGACGACCGGGTCGCCGCCCTCCATGACCGCGACGACCGAGTTCGTCGTCCCGAGATCGATCCCGATGACCTTAGCCATGGGTGCTCCTTAGCTTGCTATCCGTTAGTAAGACCCTGCGGACCGTGGCGGCCGCGGGTTCGTCGACCCTGCAGGGGTGCAACGCATGTGCCAGGTGAAACGCCGGTTTTCCTGCGGAATCGGCATGCTCCGCGGCCATTCCGGCAGTCCCCACCCGACGCCCTGGCGCATGCGGCCACGATCCGCGGTCAGTAGCCCAGCCGCAGCGTTCCGCTTCGCTGCCCGCGGACGGTTCCGCTCGCGAGCCACTCGCGCGACGCTTCGAAGAGGAGCAGATGGTTCGTCTCCCACATGGCGTTGTGGGAGGTGCACGCGAGGTCGATCAGCAGTTTGTTGGAAGCGCCGAGATCATCGAAGAGGTCGCGCACGCGTTCGGGGGGCACCTGTCGGTCGTGTGGAGGGGAGACGAGCAGCGTCGGCGTCGACGTGCCTCCCACCTCGACGGGACCCCACCCCCACGTCGTCGTGGAGGGTGCGCGACGGTGCCCCGCGCCCCACGATGCCCCGACCGGGTCGGAGGCCAGCATGTCCCGCCAGACTGCGTCGCCGACTTCGGTCTCGTACTGACCGGGGCAGCCGACCTGGCGCTCCCAGTTGGCCAGGAAGCTGGTTCGGTCCTGCACGTTCACCGGCGTACCCGCCGCGGGCAGCCCGGGCGGCTCGGTGCGCCGGTTCCTGGAGTACGCCGGTGCGAGCAGAACCAGGCGCGACACCCTGTCGGGGTTTCGCGCCGCGTACCCCCCCGCTCGGGGACCGCCCAGCGACCAGGCGACCATGCTGACCCGCTCGACGTCGCGCAGCTCGCGGATGTACTCGACGACCGCGTCGATATCGTTCCAGTCCGACTCGATCGTCGTGAGCTGGTACGGGTAGCTGGCTGCGCACCGTTCGGTCAGGACCGCGGGAATCAGGCCGTCCTGCTGCTGCTCCGGCAGGTTGCACGGGTCGTCCATCGGGGGAGGCCGGGTGGATCGTCCATAGCCCGTCATGTCGACGGAGAACGCATCGAAGCCAGCCAGCGCCAGATACCCCATCCAGCTGTAGGTGCTGTGGGGAACGTCGAACGCGACCTCGGCCGGCGTGCCGGCCCCGTGTACGAAGAGCACCACTTCGCGTTCTCCCGTCGAGCCGAGTGTCCCCTCGAGCACTCTCTCCCTCACGTACAGCTCCGCCTGTTGCCCGGCGATGGCGGGTACGGTCGAGCGAACCGCTACCCGGTGCTCGATCGTCAGCGGGGCCCTACCATCGGTGGCTGCGACCTGGGCCTTCACCTCATTGATTCCGGCGACGGCCATGAGAAGAGCCAGCGCGCAAACGTGGCTTCGGAGCTGATCGATTCGCATGACTCCCTTTCGGCGGCGAGATGGTGAACGAGCTCTGAACGGGTCGGGCGCGCACGCCAGCTTCACGTAGACGGCACCCCGCAGACCCGGGCGGGGAACAATTGGAGTGGTTTCCGCCGCATGCCTCGTTGCGCGGGACGGCGGCAGCGGCTAACTACCCCTGCTCCGACCGCAGCGAATCACCGTGACGACTCCGTGATGTCGACCGAGAGCATCGCCTTCCTTCGCGAGCGAATCACCCGAGTCCCCCGGGTCGTCATCGTCCTCGGATCCGGCCTCGGTGGGTTGGCGGGCGAGCTCGCGGACCCCCTACGGATTCCGTACGCGGACATCCCTGGTTTTCCGCGATCGAGCGTCGCAGGGCACGCGGGCGCTCTGGTCGCCGGCATCTTCGCTGGCGTGGAGGTCGTCGCGATGGCCGGGCGCTTTCACCTGTACGAGGGGTGGGACCCGGCCGCCGTGGTTTCGCCGCTGCGTACTCTCGCGGCGCTGGGCGCGGATCGTCTGATCCTCACCAATGCGGCCGGAGCGGCCCGGACGGGACTCTCGCCGGGTGACCTCATGCTGATCGCGGATCACATCAACCTGATGTTCTCCAACCCCCTCATCGGACCGGTGGCGGCGGGCGACGAGCGGTTCCCCGACATGTCCGACCCCTACGATCGCGGCCTGCGCGCGTCCGCCCTGATGACCGCGGACGAGCTGGGGATCTCGCTCGTGCAGGGTGTCTACGCCGCCGTCACGGGTCCCAGCTACGAGACGCCGGCCGAGGTGCGGATGCTCGCGCGATTCGGGGCCGACGCGATCGGGATGTCCACCGTTCCCGAGGTGCTGGCGGCGCGGGCTCTGGGGATGCGCGTGCTGGGCATCTCGTGCATAACGAACGCCGCGGCGGGGCTGGGCTCCGGCCCCCTGACCCACGAGGAGGTCATAGCGGTCGGTGCGGCGGCGAGTGAACGTCTGACCACACTGCTCCGCGCCCTGCTCCCGCGCATCGCTCCCAGCAATCTTCCGACGGAGGCGGCATCATGACGCGGGACGGAATACTCGGAATAGCCGTCGCCCTGGCGATCGGCGCGCTCGTTCGCTTCCTCAAGCTGCCCATTCCCTCTCCACCGACCGTCTACGGCGCGCTCATGGTGCTGGGCCTCACGCTCGGCTACCTGGCGATGGATTGGTTCCTCAGGCGGTAGGAGCCTGCCGCAGAACAGCCATCGCGAGGTCGCGCCGGAAGCAGGCATCCGGTACCGCGAAGCGCGCCTCGATCTATCGAGGACCCGGTGGCACAGCGTGGCATGCCGACCGGAGGCTAATCGCTGACGGGCCCCGGCACCAGGTGGTTCAGCGGCCCGTGCCCCGAACCGAGTCCCGTAGCACCCTCGATCGCCCGCTGCAGGTAGTCGAGGGCCTCCTCGACGGATCGGTGGAGCGGCCGCCCGTGCGCGAGGCCCGCGGCGATCGCGGCCGAGAGGGTGCACCCCGTCCCGTGGGTGCTCGTCGTAACGACCCGGCGGCGGCGCCACTCGTGCCACTCCTCGCCGTCGAAGAGGACGTCGACGACCTCTTCGCCCGCCAGGTGACCGCCCTTGAGTAGCGCGGCGCGGGCGCCCATCTCCACGAGAGCCGCCGAGGCTCGCCGCATCGCGCCCGGGTCCGCCACTTCGAATCCGACCAGGATGGAGGCCTCGTCCAGGTTCGGTGTCACCAATGTCGCGAGGGGAACGAGTGCCGCGGCGATGCTTCGTTCCGCGTCCGGCGCGAGCAACCGATCACCGCTCGTCGCGACCATCACCGGATCCAGGACGTACTGGCGCAGCCGATGCTCGGCGATCGCTTCCGCGACCGTCTCCACGAGCTCCTTCGTCGCGAGCATTCCCGACTTGAAGGCGGCCGGCGGAAGGTCCGTCGCGAGCGCCGTGATCTGCGCGAGCACCACCTCCCGCGGAACCGGGTGCACGGCGCTGACGCCGAGGGTGTTCTGCGCCGTGATCGCCGTCACCGCGGTCGTGCCGAACGCCGAAAAGGCATGAAATGTCTTCAGGTCCGCCTGGATGCCGGCGCCTCCACCTGAATCCGAGCCGGCGATCGTTAGCACTACGGGAAGCCTCACGGGCCTATTCCCGGGCTGTGCTGCGCCGGCAGCCGCTCGATCAGCGACTTGAACGCGCCGAACGCCGTCAGATCCATGTCCGTTCGCTGTTCTTCATCGTCCGCGACATTTTCGATGTAACCCTCGGCGTCCGCGATTCGCTCCGCCGTGAGCGGGTGCGTCGAGAACCAGGTCTCGAGCTGAGCCGGACCGACGCTGTCCTCGCGCTCCTCCACCAACAGGCTTTCCAGGAGCGACACAACGGCGTCCGGCTCGGCCCCGGCACGCAGGAGATAGCGGACGGCCAGACGATCCGCCTCTCTCTCGTCGCGCCGTGAATGTCGGGCCGACCAGAGGATGTTGGTGAGCTGGAGCGAGTTCTCTCGCAAGAGCTCCGGTTCGCCGCCGAGGATCGTGTTGTACAGCACGTTGACGAGCGAGCCAGTGCGGAGCTCGCGCTGCAGTTTGTCCACACCGTGCCGGGCAGCCACGTGTCCGATCTCGTGGGCGAGCACACCCGCGAACTCCTCGCCGCTCTCTGTCCGCTGGATCAGCCCGCGCGTCAGGTACACGTGGCCGCCCGGAAGCGCGAAGGCGTTCACCACTTCGGTATTGATGATGTAAAAGCGGTAGTCCAGCTCGGGCCGCTCGCTCACCTCCACCAACTTTTCACCCACCGCCTGTACGTACGCGTTGAGCAGAGGCTCGCGGACCAGGGGGAGATGCGGGTTGATCTCCG
>JBBDRR010000163.1:16417-27073 GCA_040905395.1 Gemmatimonadota bacterium | reverse complement strand
TGGCTCTCGCGCTGCACACGAGCGCAGTTTCAATCCACGCCCCCGCGCGGGGGGCGACCCGAAGTTGGCGGTCTACCGGGATGTGTTAGGCGGTTTCAATCCACGCCCCCGCGCGGGGGGCGACTGGAGTGAGACGAGACAGACACCCGCCACCGGAGGTTTCAATCCACGCCCCCGCGCGGGGGGCGACCCAACGTCTACCTGCACGAGCTGGATGAGTTCGTGTTTCAATCCACGCCCCCGCGCGGGGGGCGACCATACGTGGGGCTGCTGCTCGCCACGGCTCTGATGTTTCAATCCACGCCCCCGCGCGGGGGGCGACACTTCATGTTCTCCAGGTCCCGCACGTCGTTCGCGTTTCAATCCACGCCCCCGCGCGGGGGGCGACCAGGCGATTGTCCCGAGGGCCCACCGACAGCAGCCGTTTCAATCCACGCCCCCGCGCGGGGGGCGACCTTCGCCGGGTACGGCCGGGTGGTGTCAGTCGCGGTTTCAATCCACGCCCCCGCGCGGGGGGCGACGTCGAGAGCCGAGCCGACGAAGAGCACCGAAACGAGTTTCAATCCACGCCCCCGCGCGGGGGGCGACGCTTTGCCGCGCGGACGGATGCACGAGGTCCCTGGTTTCAATCCACGCCCCCGCGCGGGGGGCGACAGGATGGCGCGGATGGTATGCTCACTCAACCCCGTTTCAATCCACGCCCCCGCGCGGGGGGCGACGCTGCCGCATCAGGGGCGTCAGGCACAGCGCCTCGTTTCAATCCACGCCCCCGCGCGGGGGGCGACCACGCGGCGGCCGGGTGCCGCCCTCTACTGAGGGGTTTCAATCCACGCCCCCGCGCGGGGGGCGACCAGCGTTGATACTTCCATCAGGCTACAGGAACCCGTTTCAATCCACGCCCCCGCGCGGGGGGCGACTCGCGTATCACCCGTCAGGCGCAGCGGCCTTGTACGTTTCAATCCACGCCCCCGCGCGGGGGGCGACAGCCGCGGCTGAGTACGATCCAACGTGGGTGTTCAGTTTCAATCCACGCCCCCGCGCGGGGGGCGACAGCAATAGGGATAACCCATTGCCACAAACCAAGTTGCGACCCTGATTACGCGAACCGTGCCTCGCGAGGATAAAGTTGGACGGTCGCCACTCTGATATCACGAGCGCAAATGCGCGCCAGAAAACAAGTTGACGTCAAACGCGAACCTCAGGTCGCTGCGCCGTTCGCTATAGGTTCGCGCTACCCGTCACGCGATTAGCGGACCCTCAAAGTCCAAGCTTGGGCGGGTACCGTGGTGCTCTACCCGATTTCTCCAGTTTCTTCCAAGAAAGTAGAACCGGAGGCTATCCTCTGAATCGTCTATCTCATCAAGCAAACGAAGGCGTAAGCGCGTCCATCGCTCCGCGTCGACCTGGCATTCGAAAACAGAGTTTTGCACCCGTTGTCCATAGTCGAGGCACGTCTTGGCCACGCGGCGCAACCTACGGCGCCCGGTACTCGTAGACGTCGAGACATCGTAGCTCACAAGAACAAACATCTTCTGACTCCGGGAGTGGGCGGCATAGGACGAGTCCCGTCACCTCCAGAGGAACGGCGGATAGGCATCCAATTCGCCGCGAACGAATCGGGCGAGCAATCGAGCCTGGAGATGCGGAAGGAGCCCAATTGTCGTAGCCTCGTTGAGAAATGGGTGGCGAATCTCTTCCTGTTTCCGCTTCTGGTATGCGACGAGCACTGTCTTCCGCGTGGCTTCGTCCATCTCAACGCCCGCGGCGGGGCCGATCCGAAACCCAGAGCCCTGCACCTGACGTCGATTGATCAACGACAACGCCAAGCGATCGGCAAGGAATGCTCGCAGTTCCTCCATCAGGTCCAGCGCGAGACCCGGCCGCCCTGGCCGGTCGCGGTGCAGGAAGCCGACGGCAGGGTCCAGCCCCGCCGCCTCGCACGCGGCCCTCACGTCGTGCGCGAGCATGGCGTACAAGAAGGAGAGCAGAGCGTTTACGCGGTCCAGCGGCGGTCGGCGGCTACGTGTTTGGAAGACGAAGTCTTTCTTCTGGGCGGTGATGAGCTCGTTGAAGATGTCGAAATAGGCGCGCGCCGCTTCGCCCTCGATCCCCCGCAGCTCGTCCAACGATGATGCCGTGCGGCTGGCCTCTAGGCAGCGCTCCAGCACCGCGAGCGCTCCGCGAATATCCCCGGCCTCCATCCGTTCGCCATGGTCGCGTCCCGCTCGGAGGAGAACCGTTCGCGTGTTGGCGATCTTTCCCGCCACCACCGACCGCGCGACTTCCGTAGCACCGACCGGGTCGTCCGCACGCCGGTACTGCGCGCGCCGCAGGAGCACATTTCCCGATGTGAAGCCGTGTGAACGGGCAAGGAATCGCCCGTTTTCGGAGAGGAAGGAGACCGCGACGCCCCGCTCTCCGCACAGCCCGAGGAGAAAGGGGCTGCACGCCACGTTGCCGAAGCAGACGATACCTCCGAGGGTATGGATCGGAACGCGGAGCTTCGGCTGCTTCTTCACCCGCACGACGACTGCCTCCCCCTGCTTTGCCAGATAGGCGCCCTGGGTGGCGACGAACAGCGTATTCAGGTGGCGTTTCATGCCGGCTCCTCCGCTGTGTGAGAGGGCAGGTCATCCGTCCGGAGGAAGCGCTCCAGGTAACGGGCGGCGGAGCGTGCGGCACGAGGAGGATCGGGCATGCACAGGTCGAGCATAGAGCAGCCGTCGCACTTCGGCTCACGGGCGGCCCGCGGCGTGGTGCCGGTGGACACCAGCTCGTGTAGCCGGCGGGCCGCGTCTTCAGTGCGGGCTCGGAGCGCGTCGTCGAAGAGCACGTCCGTCCGCCGGCGGATCACGCCGTAGAAGAGCGCGCCTGCGGCGACGGGGACGCCGAGCATCTCCTCCAGGCAGAGCGCCTGCGCGCAGATCTGTACCTCGTCCGACCGATCGCGCTTCGGCCGTCCCCGCTTGTACTCCACCGGAAATGGACACTCGCCTTCCGCCGCGCGGTGGAACTCCACAACGTCCGCCCTCCCGATCAGCCCCAGCCGAAGCGACCGCATTCGGATCCCCCGCTCGATCCGGACGTCGCCGCGCGTCTCACCCGGAGCCTCGTCCACCCGCCGGTGGAGGTGGCTCCCCTCAACCGTCAGTCGATTGTCGGCCCATAGCTGCTCCACGTGGATCAGCGCGCATTGCCGCTCGCAGAACAGGAGGTGCTGCAGGGCGGAGAGCGGGAGGAGATCGTCCTCGCTGTACACACGCCTCAGCCGCGCTCGTGGAGGGTAACTCCGTTAGGTAGCTCGCGGTCGACCGTTACCTCGTAATCGTCGAAGCTGCGTGCAGGGCGGGAGTCGTCCTTCCTCTCCACCCGGATTCGCTCGAACAGCCGGTGCGCGGATGCGTTGCCGAGGGCGCTCTCGTGCTCGAACACGCAGAGCCTGCGCATGGACATCTCTCCGCGCGCTGCGGACCTGTCGATCTCGAACATGCGCTCCAGCGCGAACCAGAGCAGTTCGAGGTCGTCTTCTGAGAAACCTGTCTGGGCGGCGAGGTGCGGAGAGACGAAACCGTGTGCCCGGTACACGGCGTAGGGAACGATCTCCTTCCGGCCCATCGTCCGCCGCTGGCCGGATTGCGTTTTCTCCTGCTCCTCGGCCTCCCGGTCGGTGGTGACCGCCATACGGGTGATCGATTGCTCCAGCGACGCGATTGGGTCGACCGAGCGCGCGAAGGCAATCTGAACGGGGCCGCGCACCTGCCCCGCGTTCACGCCGGTGGTCATCACGGCGCCGAACATCCGCACGTCGAAGAAGGTCTGGCACATCCAGGCCCGCGCCTTGTCGGGGTTGCCTGCGGCATCGGCTCCCTTGGCCGCCGAATCGAGCTCGAGGGCATCGTACGCCCTCTGGTGCTGCCGGTTGAGGATCGCCCGCTCCTTGACGTAAATGTCGTAGCCGTGCGCCGGCTCACCCGTCGCCGGGTCACTCTTGGCTAGGGTGATGAAGTTTCGAATCTTCCGTTTAAGGCAGACGTCCGACACGAGGCCGTGGCCCGTCTCCGGGTCCATTCGAGGGGCGTTCCCCGCGTCCGGATCTCCGTTCGGGTTGCCGTTGATAACGTCAAAGAGTAGGACGAAGTCGTAGCGGCGGGTGACGGCGGGCGCGACGGTGGCGGTAGTGGTCATGATGTTGTTCTCGGCGATTGGGGGGTATGGAGGCCGAATCACTCGACGATGGCCGCGGCGCGCTCCTGCTCGATGCGGTGCCGGTCTTCCCGCTTCATGTACAGCCAGTGGCGCTGCTGGTGGTAGCCGAGCACGAAGAGCCCCTGCTGCTCCAGATTCAGGTGCCGAGGGAACCCCGTGAACGGTAGCCCCTGGCGGTGCTGCTCGACGCCCAACGGCGCCAGGACTTCGTCGATCTGCCGGTCGAGCCAAATCGCGTTCCCCTTCTGACGGTCGTTATCCTGCGCCTTGCGGGCGTGATGGCGGGCGTTCTTGAGCAGCCGCGGGAACACCGACTGAGGTGAGGCGGAGGCGGCGCCGAAGAAACGATCGATGACCGTGGCGTTCACGTCACCAAGGGCGATCTGCTGGAGACGCTCCAGGACGGCAATCAGGCGTCCGAGGAGGTAGCCAGGTTGCGTGTTGCTCGGATCCATGGCGGGCGTGAGGTTGGTGTGGGAGGTGTTGCGCCGTAGCACCGCCTTGATGATGGCGGCGCGCGCGTCGCGCCGGGAAAGGTCTAACCAGTCGGTGCGGCCGACCTCGGCCCGGGTCCGCTCGACCGCCCGCTGCAGGGCGGAGAGAGGGAGGCGCTCACCCCGAATCGCGGCGCCGACTAGCTGGGCGGCGAGGGCTGAGGGGACCCGCTTCCGGTCGCCAAAGGGGGCGAGGGACGAGAGCAGCACGTCCAGCGGGATGTTGGGCGGCAGCTCGCGATCCTTGGGTTTTGGAGTGTTGCGGACGATGTCCAGGTCTTCGAAGTAGCGGGCGAGGTTCTCCGCGATCCGACTCACGCTCGACTCCAGCCAGTCTCGGATCATCGCGCGTCCCTGGGCCCCACTAAGCACCAGCGCGTAGAAGTGCGCGGCGTCATCGATATGCGGCGATTTGCCGGTCCAGATGCACCGCAGCGCCTCCGGCACCTGCTCAGGGTCCGCCTGCAGAAGGCCAGCGAAGGCGTCGACCAGCCCGCCCGGTTCCGCGTCAGGTGCCCAATAACAGAGCACGGTTCCCGCGCCCAACAGCAGGTTGCGTCGGGGGAGCGGGCTGCCTCGCGAGTCGATCCGCGGGTCTGGGTAGGCCTGGTGGAGGAGGCGGTTGAGCGCCGTCGCGGCCGCCTCGGCGGCGCCGCGGGAAAGCGGCGCGTTTTCGCTTCCCTTCCAGCCATAAGACTCGAAGGCGTTCGCGTTGAACGAGACTAGCGCCACCCCAGCAGAAGAGCCGCCAGGAACGCCTTTTACGGTCGGAAATAGCGCCGATTCTGAAATCGGATCACCTGTAATCAGGCATGTTCGTCCACGATCGGCGGACGGGGCGGTGCTTCGCTGCTCCTTCCAATAGGCGCGTACAGCTGTGCGATGGTGCACCAGCACGTCCTCATCAGGTGCGTAAACGAACGCGAAAAGATCGTTTGGGGCACAGTCTGACGGTAGCTCGAGCTTGAGTTCGCCCAATGCGACACGCTCGAGAACCGAGGCCACCGCGTTCATACCCTCGTCATGAGTGGCCTCGGCGCAGGCCCGTACCAGATCCCGGAAGAGCGTGGCCCGCATCGCAAGCTTGTCTACGTCGCGCTCGCCGGAGGGGTCGCGGCCGAGCACATACTCGGCCTTGTCGCAGAGGAAGAACGCACGATCTCCGCTCGTGCGCCCGGGCTGACGCGGTACTGAGAAGGGCTTCGCAACCGGCTTCGGCTTCTTCTTTCCCTTCGGCTCCGGCGTGTATCGCGTCGAGAGCAGCCCTGCTCCGGTGCCGTCCGGTGCCACGCGGACCAGCCAGGCCACCGGCTTCATCTCGTAGTCGGGGTCCTCCATTAGCCCCTCCGCCTCGGCTAATCGGTTGAGCGCCTCGAGTATCATACGTCACCTCCGTTGAGGGGCGCTCCCCGATCCGGCGGATCGGGCGGCACCTCGAGAACGCCGTTCTCCAGCCGCGCTTGGAAGAAGAGAGGCCGGTTGCCTTCGGGACGGTACTCGATGTCCCAAAGCATCCATCCGAGATCGCGGGAGTCGTTTACAGGTTCGGGTGCGTCGGCCGCGGGAAGCACATCCGCAACGAATTCCCGACAGCCGAGGTAGGGCTGATGGAAGTGCTGTCCGCGCTCCACGCGCCGCCGGAACATATCTACGAACTTCAGGATGTTATCCTCCGGCCCGGCACGGTCGGTCATCGCGAAGTGGGCGTCGATCACGTAGTCGACATCCCGGAGGGCGACGGTGTTGCGTTGCGCGCGGTCCTCATCGGCGTACAGCACGGGCGCCACGCCGCCGCTCCGGATCACTGCGAGCGGAGGGGCGACGGCGCGACTGTTCACCTCGTTTCGGCGAAACGAGGTGAACTGGATAGGAGAGAGAACTTTGATTCTCTCGATTTTCCATCGGATCGCCGGCTTCCAGAGAACCGCCTCCAGCAGCCCCCGGGCTGCCGACGGCGTTATCACCGGCATGGTGACGCGCTCGACCTTGAAAGCCGGTGACGCAAATACGGCGAAGGGACCGCGAACTCGCGACGAAAGGGTCGGACCTCGTGGAGGTAGAGGCATCGGCTACTCTGGCGGAAGGTTCGGAGTTTCGCGTCTGGTACGCTATATACCTTCACTACCACAAAATATCTAGATCCTCGTATAATGAACTTGTCCGCAGCCATCGCACGGCCCATACTATCGTGACTGTCGGAGCGAGTCTCCGTGGATTGAAACAGTATCCGAGGATCTATCAGAGGCCCGAAAATCCGGGCGGTGGGACCTGGTCCCACCACCGCAGGGCGACGGCTCTGCGCCGCCAAGAACGAATGAGCTCTCGCAAACCGGTTCTGGGGATGCCACGAAGTCCTGCACCACTACCGTCCCGAGCCGATTAGTCCTAACGCACGAGCCCAGTCTCGGGATCGAGGCGCTCATGCTCCGGTTCTTTCGTCGCGTATTTACAATTACCGCGCTCGTTCTTATCCACCTCAGCATAGTCGTCCGGGAACTACACGCGTGGGTGCTCGTGGTGGTATTTCTGTACATCATGAGCGGAGGAGCATTGGCAGCGGCACTCATTTCCGAAACGCAAGGCTTGTCCGTCTAACAGCAGATCTATAGCCCGATCATCAGAGCTTCCGGGTCCGCCTGCCCCGGCTCTTTCGCCAGCAGCCCGAAACGCTGGTCGTAGAGGTGCCGGAACGGGGGTGTAATCGTCCAGACGTCGGCGTCCAGCTCCTCAACCGCACCAGCTCGGAATAGACCTTCGATGTGGCGCTCGTGCACCTGCACCGTAAACGCCTGGAGCGCGCGGCGCGTCTCCCGGTGAGGCTCGTTCCGGTACGCTTCGATCCGCGCGGCACTCTGGCCCCACGGCACCACGACCGGGCGGCTGTAGCCGTCTTCGATGAGGCGTACGAGATGGGCCACTTGGGCGAAGTTTAGCGCCGCCCGCTGGCCCTGTACGCCCTTCTTGTCCAACGTGGCGCCCAGATAGAAAGCGCGGAAATACCTCTGCTGCACCTCCGGCTCCAGGAACGGTAAGTCCAGGCCGAATTCGCTCAGCAGCGCCTGTGCCGCCTTGAAGCCGATCGAGAGATTCCCTGGCGGCGGCATCGTCTCCGCCAAAAAGACGTGGAAGTCCCCGAACGGAAGGTTCCCGTTCCGGTTGCAGCGGCCCGCCGCCTGCGCAAGGCTGTCCAGTCCGGCGAGGGCCCGGTAGACCACAGGGAAATCGACGTCGACTCCTGCCTCCACGAGCTGCGTTGCCACGAGCTTGCAGGACTCGCGGGCCTTCAGTCGTGCACGGACCTGCGCCAGGACGTGCGTTCGATGCGCTGCGCACATCAGTGCGGAAAGGTGGAAGAGATGCTCGCCCCCTACCAGCTCGGCGAGGGTGCGCGCGTCCTGCCGCAGGTGCACGATGGCGAGCACTTGATCGTGAGATCGCACCCGGTCCGCCAGCTCGGCATACGGGGTGGGAGGCGCGCCAGGCTCGGGCCAGTGCGCGCGGATACGGACCAAGGCGCGGAAGGCTCCGGGAACGTCCTTAACGATTTCCTCCACTCCTTCGAGCCCCCGAGGAAGTGCGACGCGCTTCTCCAGCGCAGGCTGCGTCGCCGTGGATAGCACGAGCGAGCAGCCGAATCCGTCGCGCAGCTGGCGCAGCGCACCGAGCACGGGGTCGAGGAAGTCCGCGGGGAGAGTCTGCGCTTCGTCGAGGATAACGACGCTTTGCGCGACGTTGTGGAGCTTCCGGCAGCGCGAGGGATGGTTCGCGAAAAGGGATTCGAAGAACTGGACAGCGGTCGTAACGATTACCGTCGCGTCCCAGTTCTCCGCGGCGAGCCGCCTCCGGCGTTCCCGTTCGCCGTCCTCGTCGGTCGCGACTATCGGATCTATACCGCTGTGGTGCTGGATCACGTTCTCCGCACCGAATGCGTCCTCGTAGACCGCGGCGTTCTGATCAATAATGCTGGTGAATGGTGCCACGACGATCACGCGCCGGAGCCCGTGCCGCTCCGCGTGAGCCAGCGCGAACGCCATGGACGACAGCGTCTTGCCGCCACCAGTTGGGACTGTCAGAGAGAAGAACCCCGGCGGCCGCTCGGCTGCGACCCGGCAGTCGGCGAGCACCCTCGCTCGGACCTCGTCCACGTGGTTCTGTACTCGGAACCGGGCCAGACGAGAGTCAAGCCGCCGCCGCAGCTGGGGGATGGCAGAGAACTGTCGTCTGGCCGCCTGGCGACGCGGATCCAGGAATGCCTCCGTGGCGAGATAGTCTGCATCCACCAGAGCCGAGAACAGGAACCGCGTCCACATCTCGGAGCGCCGCGCGAGTGTGTCCTGGGTCACCGTGGGCGAGGGACGAAGCTCGTTTGGAAGCTCTGGGGCCGCTCGCTCATGTAAGCGCTCCGGCGCGTGAGGCAAAGCTTCTACGAGTGCGCCGCTCTCCCGCCGCATACGCTCGCGTAGGGGTCCGGGACCGCCCGAGGTGGTAAGAGTCAGGTTTGCGAGCCCTGCGTGATGTCCCGCAATGACGAATGCGAGCGCGGGTAGCCTACGCTCCCAGGCGAGTAGGGCCCCGACTATCGCGTGATCCACCCGCTCGCCGCTGCCACGGAGACGCCGCTGAAAGGCGGGTCTGTATTTCCCTAGATCGTGCCAGAGCCCCGCCACCTCCCCCCACTCACGCGCCCCGAACGCGTCGGCGAAAGTTGCCGTCGAGCCCGCCACATCCTCGAGATGTTGTCGCAGTGGCTCCCAATCCGCCTCTGGCGAGTTGGGGAGGGTGTGCGCGTAGACCAGGTCACGCTCCGGCCGCTCCGTTATCGCCTCGCTTTGAGACATGATTCGATTACCTGGGCCGGTAGGACAGGATCCGACAATTAGCGCGGGTTGGATTGAGCCCGCCCCCGCCACGTGCCTTCATTCTCCCAGCTTCACCTCCACCCCCACCGCCTGCCACAACGGCCCGTCCGCCCGAACCCGCGTGATCGTCGCACGGATCGGCCGTCCTGCCGTGAGGAGGCGGGCGATCGTCTGATTCTGTTCGCGCGGGAGGTATCCGATGTGATCGCCTCCGTGCTCGACACGCACCGCGAATGGGTCATGATGGTTCGATGGCTCCGCAACCAGGCCGACGCCGTCACCGGCGCGGACGCGGCTCACGGCGGACCAGCCGCCGTGGAAGCGAAGGCCGGCGACGAAGCATTCATGGACGACCAGATCGGTCTCAGGTTGCGCTCTCTTGCCTGGAGGCCCTGCCCGGAATGGGAATGCGCCGAGGAAGGCGAGAAACGAGCGTCGTTTCATATCGATCACCGTCACCCTGTAGTCGAAGAGATTCGCCAGTGCTGAGCGGACGCTCCGTAGTAGTCCGCTGTGGGTGGTGACAAGCGGACGAGTCACGAACTCCCTTCTCTCGCCCCGTCGCCCGATGTCCGCTGCTGACGCACCGACCGCCGCCGCGCCAGCGCTCCGGACACTTCCGCCATCTGCTCGATCATCTCTAGCTTCTTCCGAAACGGAAGATCCAGAAACTCGCGCCGCTGCCGCCGCCGGTTTCCTTCCCAGGTCGTCAGCTCCCAGTCGATCTCGTCACTCATCGATCGAATCCCCGTGTAGTAGACGGAGCGCGTCGATGTCCGCGAGGTCCTGCGCTCTGGCGGCATCTCGTTTCAGCTTCAGCAGCGTCGGCAGAGAGACGATCCGGATCTGAATCCCCTCGGCGACCTCCTCGACGAGTGCGCGGGTCTACTCTTCTGCAAAATCGAAGGGTTCGGCGACGAAGACGTCGACGGGGGTCTCCCGGTGCCGATCGCTGTGGAAGCTCAGCACGGTCATCCCCTTCTCCTCGATCCAGCGCGCCCGATGGACGGGATCGGCGAACCCACGAGATCTCTCTTCAGCGACAGACTTCACCCTACCCGCAGCCTTCCCTCCCCGCCCCCGTAGCGCCGCACCTC